>JANMMF010000044.1:0-7475 GCA_031372985.1 Gemmatimonadota bacterium | reverse complement strand
ATGACGACGAGGAACGCCAGGAGCAAAAACGCATTCGCTCTGATGAGCCATTCGCGGCCGCTCAGACCGATGTACAGACTCTGCACGAGCTGCTTCCATGTCGAGAGGATCAATCCCGAGAGCACCAGCAGCAGGATCACCACCACGCGGGGCGCCCCCACGAATTCGCTTACACGACGTGCTCGTTCGGTCAACATCGGCCAGATATCCGACAGGATGAGCGCCAACGTCAGGGCGACGAGCAGCAGCAGCCACGCGGCAAGGGTGCTCCATATCGTCGCTCTCAGCTTGGCGGCGATTAGCGCGGCGTCTGACAACGGCCGCGTTGCGATGAACGGCGTCACGCCGTAGGAATCGCTCACGTCGGGATTCGACTTGCTCACCGTTGCGGCGGCGAAAGCGGCCATGAACGGTGGAGTGAAAAGCACTATGAACAGTATCAGGAAGACGAGTGCCGGTGTGTCGCTGACGGCGACAAGCAAGGCCAGCTCGAACGGCAGAAGAAGTCCCACCAGCGCCGGCAGTGACCGGCCATTCCGCCGCCACTCGAACCACGTTTGAGCGCGGGCGGGCGAATGAAAATTCCTTCCCCGGCGCGGCAGGACATCGGTGATCTGTCCGAGCCGAGCGAACGTTTCGCGCCAATCCGGGACGTCGCCGCGGCGAGCGCGCCCAACGGCGATGCGGGCGGCGAGATACGCGAGCGGAATCTGGGGCGCCAGGAAAGCCACCATCACGGACTCAGGGACCTTGTATGTAAGCGCCACGAGAACGACTGCATCTATCGCAGCCAGCCATAGCATGGCGACGATCACACGCAGCCCCGGCAAACCGTACGGCATCCACGTCAGCGCCTGCGTCCAGGAGAGAAGCGTCGCGGCCAGCACCGCCGGCCAGATCACGGGTACGTGCATTCCAGAAGGCCACATTGCGAAAAGCCTTGTTGCCAGCCACAGGATCGCCATGACTGCCGTGCCATACAGCATCGGCCAACCCGCCAGCGCGGCGGTCGTAACCGGGAGCGTGAACAAGCGGGCTGGATAAATCGATTGCCGCGCGGCGAGGTCGCCGGCGAGGCCGAAGCTGAACACCGCCAGGAAATACGTAAACGTCGCCGTCAACGGCACGACCACCACGAATGCAAAACTCTGGGCGTCATCCAGGTTGACGGTCTGCCCCGTCCCGATGATCATGAGCTTGATCGTCGCGACGACGAACAGGTAGCCGGCCGCGGCCATCAATCCCCAGCGATGCCGTTGTCGAAATTCCCAGGCGATTGCGAGAGCGGGGGAACGCATTGTCTACGCGTCCGGGGCTGGCGTTGCGGGCCTCCCGACATGTGCGACGAAAATCTCCTCGAGGGAGGAAACGCGTCCGTTGACGCGGTGCGACTCCTTGATGGCGTCCAGCGGCGCGCTCAGAACGATCTTGCCTTCGCTGATCATCGTGACGTGATCGGCGACTTGCTCCACTTCGTCCAACAAGTGCGACGAGAAGAGCACCGTGCGGCCTTCATCGGCGATGGTGCGAATGACGGCACCGAGAATGTCTCGGCGCACTATCGGATCGAGGCCCGAAGACGGTTCATCCAGCACTAATAATTCGGGCTGATGTGCGAGCGCGATCAGCAGTCCCATCCGCGCTCTCTGCCCTTTGGAGAGGTTCTTTATTTTTGCCGCGGGGGCCAGTGCGAACGCATCCCGCAGCTCCTCCGCGTAAGGGTCGTCCCAGGCGGGATAGAACGCGCGCGAGTAGCGAATGAGCTCGTCGACGCGCATCCAGCCGGGCAGGTCGTTTTCCTCCGAGAGGTAGCCGATCCGCGATAGGACTGCGACCGGATCGGTGACGGGATCGAGGCCGAAGACGCGCACCGAGCCGCTTTCCGCGCGCAGCAGGCCGAGAATGTGTTTGATGAGGGTTGTCTTGCCGGCTCCGTTTGCGCCAACCAGGCCGTAGACCGCTCCGCGGGGCAGCGACACGCTGACGGAGTCCAGCGCGGTTTTGGCACCGAAGCGGCGCGTCAGCTCCGAGACGTCGATGACCGACTCGCTCATTCAGAACTCTTCAAGAATCTTTTTCGCTTTCTTGGGATTGTCACTGACGATCGCCAGCTCGACGAGGCCATCGGCGATGCCGGTTACGTAGAGCGCCTCGAGGTTGATGCCCGCGTCGCCGAGTCGGCCCGTGACATTGGCCACCATACCGGCAGTGTTTTCGAGCAACACGATATGAACTTCGTTCTCCGTGAACCGAATGTTGGCGGCTTCCAACGCGCTGCGCGCGACCACGATATCGTCCGGGAGTATGTGGGCGATCGCCACGCCGCCCACGGATATCGCTGCGAGAGCTTTGATGTTGACACCGCGACGGCCGAGCGCCTGCGCCACTCGCCCGAGGTCGCCGGGGTGATTCGTGAGCTGGATCGAGCAGTCTTTCATTAAAACCTCCGAACGTTCGGTTATTCGCCTATTGTGTGCGTCTAGATACAGAGGACAGTTCCCGGGATCCACGTGGCGCTAAACTGGCCGCTAACGCGTCCCGCGTCTGGAAACTCGAGATAAACCGATCCCAGGACGGTTCTATCGGAGCCGACGGAGCTCACGATCATGTAGCCCGACGTCGCGGTCTCGTAGCTCCCATCGAGCGAGTGGAGCCATGCAGCACCCTCCGAGCTGCCGACCGAAAGTTGCCAGGCGTGCCCACTCAACTGCTCCACCGCGGCGGCGACATATATCCGCACGAAGGGCTTAGGCGGCTCGATAGAGCCCACCGGCTCGGGTGCGAGATAAAACGCGGTCGCAGGTCCGCCCGCTGGTCCGCACGATAAGGTGGCGGCAGAGTATGCGAAGTCACGGATGGGCCCGGAAACGCCATCAGACTGGCACGCCATTGCCACGGTAACGACCATCGCCATTCGACCCATACGAAATACGGACATAGATCCTCCTCGTGGGCGCGGTAGGGCAGGCCCCCCGCGCAGTCACTAGGAATATGGCCTTAGGATAATTTCCGTGCAGTCGCGGCTAACGGCCGGTGGCAAAGATGGCCGCCAGCTCCAGCGGCGGTACGACCTCCAGCTGATCAAAGGTGCAGTCACGAGGACGCTTGTCGGTGCGCCAGCGACGAAACTGTGCGGTGTGTCGGAAGCGGTCGCCTTGCATGTGGTCGTAGGCGACCTGGACGACGAGCTCCGGACGCAAAGGCTCCCACGACAAGTCCTTTCCCGCGCTCCAACGACTTAGCGCGCCCGGCCGGCGATGTGTCGCGCCGTCGCCGTTTGGCTGCGCCTCCGCCCAGTTCCGCCATGGGTGTCCGTCGAGCGCATTCTTTCGGTACGGCGCAAGGAACTTCACGAGCTCCAGCCGTTTCGCGTTGGTGAAGCTCGCGCAGACCCCGACGTGGCTGAGATTTCCATCGTCGTCGTAGAGGCCGAGCAGCAGGGAACCGAGCGCGGTTTTATCGCCGTTCTTGTGCCACCGAAAGCCGGCGACGACGCAATCGCATTCGCGCTCGTGTTTGACTTTTAGCATGACACGCTTGTTCGGCTGGTAGGTGCCGTCCTCGGCTTTCGCGACGACGCCGTCGAGCCCCGCGCCCTCGAAGCGGCGAAACCAGTCCGAGGCAATAGTTCTTTCTCGTGTCGCCGGTGTTAGGTGCAAAGGGGCCTCTGCACTCTTGAGGATTGATTCGAGTCTCGCGCGTCGCTTCGCGAAGGGTGTGTCGCAAAGACTCTTATCACCCTCGCAGAGCAAGTCGAAGAAAACAACGGACGCCGGTATTTCTACAGCCAGTTTCTTGACGCGCGACTCCGCAGGGTGGAGTCGCATCTGGAGAGTGTCGAACTCGAGGCCTTCGATCGTTGCGATGACGATCTCGCCATCCAGCACGCATCGCTCGGGGAGCTGCGCCTTGAGCGGTTCGATCAGCTCGGGGAAGTAGCGATTGAGTGCCTTCTCGTCGCGGCTCTGGATGAAGATCTCGTCGCCGTCACGGAAGATGAGCGTGCGGAAGCCGTCCCATTTGGGCTCGAAGATCCATCCTTCACCGGGCGGGAGCTCGCTGACTTGCTTGGCGAGCATCGGGAGGACGGGCGGATTGACAGCGAGGTTCATGCGGATACCCCGCGCTTTTTGCTCTGTGTGCGCTCTGTTGGCGCCTGACACCGCCACGCCCCTGCCAGGAGTACCTTGAGATCCGCGACCCTCACAGCATCCAGTCGAACAAGCACGGCCGGGAAACCGTCATAGTGTGGTTCGGTGAAAAACTTCGCCGGGTCGGCGGACAGGAGCGCACTCTTCTGGCCCAGGTTGGCGACACGCACTGCGATCACGCCGGGGTTTGGCACGCGAGGTTTCTTTGGCGCGACGCGTTCCATCCACATCCAGGCAAATCCTTTGAGCTTTCCCTTGTTGGGGACTTCAAAGGCGAACTTACCCGCCGCCTCCACTGTACCGGGCAATGCCAAGGCGATGCGACGGACTTGAGCCCGAGTAGCCATCTAGCGCTCCTGCTCCCACTTCACTTTTCGAATGCGCGGAAGACGTCGTTCAATCCTTTTCCCTTTGTCCCACCCGCCAGGCCGTCGAATGACCCCGCCTTGATCTGTTCGGCGACATCGATCATGGCGCCATATGCGATTCGAGCCAGCGCTCCGCCGACACTGATTCGACGCACTCCGAGCTCGGCCAGCTCCGAGAACTTGAGGCCCGGCCGCATCATGAGGACGTTGAGTGGGTTCGGCGCCACGGCGCGAACCATCGCCGCGATATCTTCTCTCTTTGTCACGCCCGGTGCGTAGAGACAGTCGGCTCCGACCTCGGCAAAAGCGACCAACCTGTCGATTGCCGGGGTCACTGCCCTGGGATCGATCAGCAATCCTTCGGTGCGGGCGACGAGGATGACGTCATGACCAATCCGGTCAATCGCAATGCGTGCGGCGCGCACTCGTTCGACGGCCGTTTTCAGATCGTAGAGCTGTTCGATCGCGTCGACATCGCGGTCCTCTATCGACAGCCCAGCGACGCCCGTATCGATCGCGAGCTCGACGCTCTTCGCTACGCCGGCCGGATCGGCCGCGAAACCAGATTCGAAATCAGCGTTCACCGGAAGATCGATGGTGTTACAGAGTGAGCTGAGATGTTGTAGAACGTCGGCGCGACTAACTGCATAGTCCGGCCGGCCTGTTGACCACGCGTAACCGCTGCTCGTCGAGGCGACCGCCTGGAAGCCCATGTGCTGCAACAGGCGCGCGCTGCCAATGTCCCAGGGATTCGGCAACACGAAGCATCCACTCTCATGCAGCCGACGGAACACTACACGGCGCTCGGCAACTGATCGCACCAGAGTCACCCAGGAATTACACGGCGATTCGCCGGTTACCTAACCGCTGCCGACCGCCTCAGCATCCACCCATACAGCCAAACAATCGCCCCTATGAAGCCGAGCACCCCGAGCCACGGTGCGAGGGCAAAATCCTCTGGCACGAGGGCGATCGGCGCATCCTTCGAGAGGCCGACGATGAGCCCGGCGACAATCACTCCCCACAGGCTCTCGCCGACAATCAACCCCGACGCCACGAGCGTTCCCAACCGCTGCGCACGGTCAGGGTTCGGCATCGAGCGACTGCGTCGATCATACCAGTGCGAGATCACCGCTCCAACTATCACAGCGAAGGTCGCCGACATTGGCAGATAGATGCCAATTCCCACCGCCAAAGGTGGAATTCGGAGCTTCTTCATCGCGCCGAGCGCAGCGTCGAGCACAACAAGCCCGACACCAACGGCCGCGCCAATCCCCAGCATCGTCCACTCGAGGCTGCCACCGATCACGCCCTGGGCGAGTGCGGAGATGAGCGTCGCCTGTGGCGCGGGGAGTGGATTCGCCGCAATCACGTCGACGTTCGGCGCTCCCGCAAAGCCATACGCCTTGGCGAGCAGGTTGAGCACGAACGGGATCACCGCCGCTCCCGCAGCCACGCCGACGATGAGCGCGATCTGCTGACGCATTGGAGAGGCGCCGACAAGCTGGCCGGTTTTCAGATCCTGCAAGTTGTCGTTCGAGATCGTCGCGCACGCAAAGACAATCGCCGTGACGAACAGCGCGAACGCCACGAGCGCCTGACGTGTCTCCTCCGTCGGCGATACGGCGAGCGTGATCAACGACGCGCAGATCACGATCGACAGAATGCCGACACCGGAGATCGGGCTGTTTGACGCGCCGATTAGCCCCGCCATGTAGCCGCAAACTCCGGCGATCACGAAGCCGACGATCAGCACGAACGGAACAGCGATCAACGTCAGATTCAATGCACTCGGTGCGAGTACGGTCGATCTCGCAAACGTGTACGCGAGCCACCCCGAGATCACCAGGCACACGGCCGTCAACGCGAAAATCCATGAGGGCGGGATATCGCGGTCAGTCTCGTCCGTCGTGGCCACGGCGCGCGAAGCGACGAGCGTGCTCACAAGTCCGCTCATCACCGGCTTCGCCAGCCTGATCAGGGTATAGATCGCGGCGACCGCGATCGTGCCGGCGCCGATGAACCGCACCTGCGTACGCCAGATCACGGTCGTGTGCGCCGCCAGTGTCTCGCCGACGCCGGCGGGCTGCATCGATGTCAGGATCGGTACGGCGATCACCCACGAGATCACCTGACCGACAAGCATCGCCATGCCTACGGACAGTCCAACGAGATGACCGGCGCCGAGCAGCGCGAGCGACCAAGCGAAGTTGTAGCCACTTGAAGCCGTCTCGCCGATTCGGAAGAAGCCGTTCATCTCCGCGGCGGCGATGCGTGTCCCTGTCACGATGGCCAGTCCCGCCGATGCCACGGAGCCGAGGACGACGGCGCGGAGCCCCTCTTTCGCTTCGCCCGTGTCGTCCTTCGTCTCGCCGCGTGTGCCCGAGCCAACCTTCAGCACCTCGGCAGCCGCGACGCCCTCGGGGTAGGGCAGGTCCGAATTCGTTACCAGCGCGCGCCGCAGCGGAATCGTGAACACCACACCGAGCACGCCTCCGCTCAGGCAGATGAGAAACGACTGCCAGAAGGGGAATCCCGTCCAATAGCCGACGATCACGAGTCCCGGTAGTACGAAGATGATCGCCGAGAGCGTGCCGGCCGCCGAGGCGACGGTCTGGACGATGTTGTTCTCCAGGATCGACGAGTCCTTGAAGGCGCTCAGGATTGCCATCGAGATCACCGCCGCGGGGATCGACGAGGCGAAGGTGAGGCCGACCTTGAGACCGAGGTAGACGTTGGCCGCTGTGAAGACCAGCGTGATGAGCACGCCAAGTATCAGGCTGCGTAGGGTAAGCTCTCTGGGTCTCATGCAACGGTCTCCGGTGGGGGACTTCGTTTCCCGCGGCGCCCGCCAAATCTCGCGCATGGCCGGCCCGTGGGCAAACGCGCCGGACCACCTTCAGCGATGCGCCAGGACCTCGCGCTCTACCCAATTGTCCATCGCGCTCCACGCAAT
>JANMMF010000022.1:0-13536 GCA_031372985.1 Gemmatimonadota bacterium | reverse complement strand
CCCAGCATCGAGTTCGAATCCGTGAAATCTAAGAACGCCATCCGGGGCGCTCTCGCCAACCAGGACGCCAAACACTCCTGGATCGCGCCACGCCGCATGGTAAGCAGATCGAATACTGCGCCATCGCGTGACCAGGGTTGAGCGGTCTCCACCGTTGCGCCAGCGCGGTATCACGTCCTCCCATTCGCCAACCGTGATGAGGACCTTCAATGGGGCCGCTAGACAGCAAAGTGTTTTCACTTCTTGGTCAGCACAGGTGGCTTGCTCCTCCGATTCGATAAAAATCACTGGCGTCGGTTCGCTATCGGAGCGACAATCCCACATCGAATAAGCCACCCTCGAGTGCTCTCGCTTGAAGTCGAGCTCCAGGTCGCTTGCGACGCTCTTTAGAAGTTCGTCGGCGCAGAAAGTGGTACGGCTGTACTGGGTGGCCCAAATTTCGGCAAGGCGGATCCCTTCCAAGGATAGAATAGCCGCACAAAACGACCTCTGAAACGCAGCCCAGAGAGCTTGAGGTGATGTTTCCATGAAACGCTCCTGGCAGAAGAGCGAGGACGGAGGCGCCCCAGACGACGCGCCTCCGCCTCACCGTTCGCAAACCGGCTTTATGGACTACCTAGCCGCAGCTGGTCACTGCGGTGCCGGTGATCGTCGCGTCGGCTTTCGCCCACGCGTTGCCGCCGAATGTTCCACGGGTTAGGGTGATGCCCGCCCCGCCGAGAACCGTTCCGACGAGGTGCGAATCGGTCATGGTCACGGCTTGGGCGACCCACCACGTCACGTTACACGCCTGGCCGCCGCCGGCCATGGCCACCGAGAAGCCGGTGCCGGTGAGCGCGCCGGTGCCGCCGGTCCCGATGCTGAAATTCCAGATCCCGTCCGAGGGGCCGTTGAGCGTCAACAAGCCCGTCAACGTAGCCGCCGCGTCGAAACAGTAGGATCCGGGAGAAAGCGTCACGGCAGCGAGTGTGCCGGTCAATGTCGTGCAGACGTCCTCCGGCTTGGGCGCGCGCGCCGCGTACGTGCTAAGGAAGTTATTGAAAGCCGGGGTGGCGGCTTCATCGCCCACGCGAAGCTGCCCCGTAATTGGGCAACCGGTCTGCGTGACGGAGCCGGTTGGTGCGGCGACGAAGGTGCCCACGTCCCCAGCAATGGTTCCGTCGGTGCAGGTCACCGCCGTGTTGGCGAGTACAAGGAAATTCGACGCCGCGGTCGATAGGTCGGTGCTCGAGCGAGAGACCTGCCGCGGCGAGTTGAGCGGGCCCGTAGGATCGCTGCACGCCGCGGAAAGCAGCGCTGCCAATGCGATGAGGGTAGTTGCGGCAAATCTGGGCAGAGTGACCGACCGTACTAGATGCGTGGGAAAATTGCGCGTGTACACTTTGAAACTCCTTTGAGTTCTAGTGATTTTCGACGAGCCAAGGGCCGAAGTGAGCCGAGCGCAGAATTCCGCGCCGAGTCAATTCCCTTTGGCATTTTCAGTTGTTGGTTTTTTCGGCGCGAAGCGATATAGGCCGGCGATCAGGAGCCGGATACTGGGCGCGCTTTGACACTCACGCTCAGGTTGCGCACCATCCGCAGACCAAGAGCGAGCCTTTTCCAATCACGTGCGAGATCCGTGATGAGCGGCCGATTGTTCCTTGAATCGGCCGTAGGTCCGAGAATTTCTCGCGCGGGCGCCTGACTGAAGAGGCAATGCGTCTATTTTCCCGCGCTGCATAAGCAGAACCTGCAAAGAACACCATAGCAAGAAGCAAACCGTGACGCCGATTGTTCAAAAAACAACCCTGGTTTTTTTGGCTACGCGACAGTGTTGCCTAGCAATTAGGATGCAGCACTGGTGCAAGCTAACGCCATGGTTCTGCTGCAAGCGCGTCTTAACCATTGCGGCGAAGCCATCCGAAGGGTGCTTACCAGAAAGCGTCGTCTTCACGTTCACGCACATCCCGGAGACTGTACTCAGCGATCTTGCGAACCAGATCCTCTGGCAGGGATTTGTTGTAGGGAATCTGAAGGGTGCCCTTGGTAGTCTTGTGCTTTTCCAGTTCCTCGCGAAATGCCTCCAACGCCATCTCTTTTGCCTCAATTACGGACGCATGTTGCGGCGCACCAAACGCCTATTAGCTTGCGAACGAATTGTAAGCTGTTCCGCCGTGCCGCAGCCATTCAGAACCTCGAGGCGCTGCAGCGCCGGGTGGCATCATGAGCGCGCCATCAAACCGTTCGGTGCACTAGGATGAGAACATGAAAAAGTCGGGCGCGAGCCAAGGCCAGTCGGCATCGGAGCTCATCTCGAAAAGAATCGCCGAACTCGGGGACTGGCGCGGGGAAACCCTCAGCAGAATGCGCAAGCTCATCAAGGGAGCAGACCCGGACGTCGTCGAGGAGTGGAAGTGGATGGGCACTCCGGTTTGGTCGCACGAAGGCATCATCTGCACTGGCGAATCCTACAAGAATGTCGTGAAGCTTACCTTCTCCAAGGGCGCGTCTCTGAAGGATCCGGCCCGTCTCTTCAACTCGAGTCTCGACGGAAATGTACGCCGCGCGATCGACATCCACGAAGGAGAAGAAATTGACGAGTCCGCCTTCAAGGCGCTCGTCCGTCAAGCGGTCGCCCTCAACAGCTCTGGCAAGTCGAAACCTTCGAAGAATGCGAAGTCCTAAGGGATTCCGCCCCTGAACAGATCCGACATCGGGGTGGCGGAGTTCATCTACGCTGCGCGAGCTCGACGCAGTTCCAAGCGCTTCGATTTCGACGACATCACGTAGTTCCGGAACACGTATCCCCACGGCACGGCCACGATCGCCAGAGGTAGCCACAAAAACGCTTTGGTCATCGGCTCGGCGGGCGAGCCCCAGAGCGTGTTCGCCTGCCACAACGGCAACGCCACGATCAGGAGCCAGATCGACTTGTAGAAGATGGTGAACATCATGATCGGCAGCATCTTGAGCGGATGAATAAGTCCCAACACGGCCAGAGTCGGGTACGCAGCCCAGACGCAGAACGCAATCGCCCGGAAGCGGTCCCACGGACCCTCGTGGTTGATGATAGTCATCCACGCATCTGTCGCGACGAAAGCTGCCATCAGGAAATACATCAATCGCAGCAGATAGATGTTGATCGGGCGTACGCCTTCGTAGCGCTCGTAGTCAGGTGTGAAAAGATTCGAAATGACGGACATGTGTGACCCCCTTTTTTTCGCGGACTGCGCGTGCTTTCCCGGTCTTCAGGATCGACAGATTGGCGAGCGTGATGCCGATCCTCTCCGACAGCTCAGTGAGTGTCATCCGGCGCGCGTAGAGGACATCGTCGAGCTTGACCATTATCGGCATGGTCAGACCGTCCCTTCGAGATCTTCACGCATGCGTGTGCCGTGCTCGAACACGCGCGCCAGAACGAAGAGGAGCAGCACGGCGAGCCATCGCGTCAGTGAGAGGTTCCAGTCCATGTCGAGTGGATGGGCCTTTGTGGCTACGCCGGCGGCAATGGCGCCGACGGCGAGATGCAACAGCTCCAACCCCAGCACCATCCAGGCGATCGTCTGCAATCGCGCGGCGTTTTCGGCGATGAATGGATCTCCGATTCTGACGGTTTCGACGATCGCCAGCAGTCGCGTCAGGACGATGTGAGCAAGCGGAACAGCGCCAATACCGATCACCATGATCAGGCGCATTCCCAGATAGAGGGTCGAAGTGCCATCCGTTGGCGGCGCACCAAGTCCCGTCATTACCGGTGTTTCCGCAACCAGACTGGCAATCAGCAACGCCAGGATGAGAAAGCCCATCAACAGATTCAGCTTGATGAGTGTGCGGAGGACAATCCGCGAGACTCTAAGGGCGTCAGGGTACGATCGGTACATGAAACGTTTCCTTGGGTCTGTAGGGATCTGGCGGGCCTGTCTCGACTATCAATATCATAGATATCGACTATCGGCAAGTACCATATTGATATTCAATACGGGGATACCTACCGTTTGGTTTCACGGCCAGCTGGCCAAGGGGTGCCTGGGAAGGCAGTGAATGCGAGGTCGAGGCGAGGCGGGTCGGACATCACTCCGAGCGCCGGAGAATTAGAGCGTTCGGCTGTCGTATGCCCAGTGCAGTAGCGCTTGTCGCTGACGTCGTCGGCAATCCAAATCGCCCGGGACGCACCCTTGCCTGACCTGCGCAACGTGCCGAGCCATCTGGCGCCAACGACGAATCTGCCGCGCGTCATCCAAACACCGCCGTCCGAGATAGTAGCGGCAGTACCACTGGAACCAGCCGCGCGGGTCTTCGTGGTAGATCCATCCCTTCTTGCGCCAGACCGAGAGCGGCTGCGAAGCGTTTACACCGAAAAAGTTGAGCGTTGGGTCGCGCTCATCGGGCGAGAGCTTCGCCCTTGCGTACCAGCTCGCGGGAAATTCGCCACGGCAGTCCGTCATGTATTTCCCGCCGAATATGCCAAGCGCCAGCAACTGGGAAGGCGTGAGCTCGGGACGAAACCCGGCATCGTAGTTCCTGCCGAGCGGTTCGGTTAGCAGATAGCTGTATCCGCGCTGCATGCGGTCGCTGACCGTGATTCGCGTAGGCGTCATGCCGGCACTCAAGCCGTTTCCAGCTCAACGCTCATCGCGTCGCCCGCATGGCGATGGCCCACAACATTCCAGCGAAGATCAGCCTATGAAAGGGAGATAAGATGTACCAATAGAGCATCCGAATATGGGCCTGGGTAGAGTTGAACTACCGACCTCACGCTTATCAGGCAGCTTCAATACGAACACGAATTATGGTCAGAAGTTCCTACTCGCCTGCCTTTAACGAACATCCTGCTCAGCTTTTCGCGCATTCACGAACATTCTGCGCGTCTCCACGAACATTTTGCGCGTTTGAATAGACACCACAACGGACACCATTGCGATCTACCACCAGCTCCCTTGTGGACGACCCCATCTGCTCCAGTTCTCCGCTGTAACTACTTCACTTTTGCTTGTTCCTCGCATTCTTATGCGCCGGTAGGAAGCCCTTCAGCACCCAAACTTCATCGCGTGGCTCCGTCCCGGACGTGAAAGCAATGCGCCGTCCATCAGGATGAACGCTGATGCCGTACGGCCACACTCCCTCTACCAACATCCCAAGGCTCTGGGGCTCTCCACCATCAGCAGAGATTCGCCAAAATTCGAGATTCGGCTCCTGACCGGCGGTGCTCGGCGCGTAGATGAGGTGGCGCGAGTCAGGCGTCCAAGCTGCGGCGAAGAGCGGCTGACCGTAACGCGCTAGTTCTGGTGCTGACAGCTTCACCAGTTGGCTGGGCTCACCGCCAGAGGTTGGCATGACCTTGAGAGCGGTCTCTCCTGTCTCGGAGTTCCACCAGAGGAAGGCCAACCGTTGACCATCAGGCGAAAGGGCCAAGTGGGAGGCCGCCGCGGAAGAAACAGTGCGGTAGAGCTCTTTCTCCCCGCCGGTTGCGAGATCACGCACCACGATGCTTCGGGGCGTGATGTTGTGTCGCCAATAAATCGCTTTGCCGTCAGGGGTCCAGACCGGCCACTCCATGCAAAGGGCGCAACCGCGCGGGTAAGGTTCCGCCTGCGCAAGGGCGGTCACCTCCCCAGTTTGAGCGTCGATTCGGTAAAGGCCTTGACGGAAGGTGAGTCCCCATCCGTCAGCAAGAAGAGAGCGGCCGTCGGACGACCAGCGTGGTTGAAACGCGTGCACCCCCATCATCTTGAGACGAAACCGACGCTCCTTAGCGTTGTCGACTGAACGAATCGCAAGAATAAGAGGATCATCCCACCACCATCCCCGGCCTGAAGTGTAGGCCAAGTATTGCCCGTCGGGTGACCAATCGATTGAGCTGTCGAAGCGAACGTGCTCGACAAGTTTTTTCAAGCCGTGGAGTTTACCTGCCGAGAGGTCGAGCGCCGCGAGGTAGACATCATTCACCCAGGCCTGACGGCTATAGTAAAGGGAACCGTCCCGGGTGAGCCGCACCCCTTGATCGATTGGTCCTGTGTCGGTCTTAACCACCTTGGGAAACTTGCGTGGCTTTCCGTCGGCTACCTCTATGGCCCAAAGACCCCACCTGCCCGCACGGTCGCTGGCAAACAGGATCTGCTTGCCATCCGGCGTCCAACCAAGGAGCCTGTCAATGGCTGGATGTTTAACGAGGGGGACTTCGAGACCGCTGTGGACGCCGAGTACAACGATGTCTCGGTTGGGCGGATCTTGCTGGACCGCAAAGTCATAAGCGATGTAACGGCCGTCCGGTGAGAAGGCCATCTTGTTCAGGCCAGGGCGCCAGCGAAATGTCTTCAGAACTCGCACAGAAGCATCGGCAACCGAGAGCAATACATACCGAGAGGTGCCGTCCGTTCGCAGGAAGGTCGCCAGAATGTATTTCCCGTCTGAGGACCAGTCACTGAGGAAAATTTGTCGCACGTCCTGAGTGCGGTAGAGAATGCGGTCGCCTGACCCATCGATTCCGACAGTGTGCAGCTCCAGGAAGCCATCCTTGTAATTGAGCCACGCGTAAATCACCTGCTGGCCATCGGCTGACATCAGGGTCTCACCGGTCTCTCCCTCGGAACTGGCATTGGTGAGGCGGCGTCTCTCTCCGGTCTTGAGATCTAAGACAAAGACATCGTCATAAGATCCGGTCGCGCCTTCATAAGAGAGGTATCGGCCGTCAGGGGAGATCGAACCGCTGACCTCAGCCACTTTGTAGTGCTTCGGGGCAACTTTGGCGGGATCTTGAGCCGTGACAGTTGAGACTACTAGGCACGACAAAACCATGAGAAACAAAGCTCGCTTCATACTTTTTCCTTCCAACCCAGATGGTTGATGCCTCTTCTGCAAGGCGTGAGTGCGGCCTTGTATCTACCAATGTATTGATTCTGAGATCAGAATCTGTAGTGCGCCAGCTCGATCGACGCTTCGGCACTCGAGGTGGGGCAGTAGGCATTGAACCAGAAAATTCGCCGGAGTTTGCCGTTGGTGACGTGAAGCCTGGGGCGAAATGCAGGGTGGAGTCTCGCTAGGCAATCGACACCGTGAACCGACAGCAGAGTACCATGAGACTAAATGCAGAAACCCCGCCTGCAACCGAGTCGCAAGCGGGGCAATAAGTTGTGATTCATGGGCCTGGGTAGAGTTGAACTACCGACCTCACGCTTATCAGGCCGCTTTATGAGAACATGAATTTGGCTCAGAAGTTCCTACTCGCCTGCCTTCCACGAACATCCTGCTCAGCATGTCGCGCATTTAAGAACATCTTGCGCGATCCCGCGAACATTTTGCGTGTGCGAACGGACACCACATCGGACACCATCCTCGGCCCGAGTCAGTCAGTCAATCCACTTCCTCGACTTCGCGATGCTCTTGCGCACCGCCCAAAGCTCGCGCAGAATTTGGTCAAGGGCCGGTCGCGAGTTCGACATTCCCCCCAGCTCCTTTGCCGGAGGTCGTCATGCGGAAAATCATTTTGGTTCCAGCACTGCTTTGCGGAATGGCCGTCATCGCGGGCGGACAAACGAAGATCACAGGTAAGTTGACTTGCGCGAAACCCAGCGTCAGCGAGACAGCTGGCGAAGGGGCTCAGATGATCATGTTCCAGAAGGCGAATTGTACGTGGACGGCGCCTTTCACTATCGACGGGAGCAAACCCGGCCGGACAGTGAACGCCTCCATCGGAGACGTGACCGGCTCGATCGGTAGGGCTCACGGGTACAGCACGAGCGTCATGGACAACGGCGACAGCACGATCGTTCGGTACGAAGGAACATCACAGATGAAGAAAGATGGCTCGGCGACCAATAAGGGAACTTGGAGATACGTCCGAGGGACGGGGAAGTTCAGGGGAATCAGTGGGAACGGTACGTTCAATGGCGAGGCCGCCGCCGAGGGTACTTCGTGGGCTGACGTCAGCGGTCACTACTCGCTCGCGAAGGGAAAGACGAAGAAGGCGATGTAACACCCTCAGCCGCGCGAAAAACGAATCCCGCACCAGCCGTAGCCGGTGCTAACTAGTCTGCCTTCCAGTACATCCTGCTCAGCGTGTCGCGCATTGGAGAAGATCTTGCGCACGTCGACGAACATTTTGCGCATCTGAATGGACACCGCAACGGACACCATTCACCGTGCGACAGATGTCTTATCGAACCAGAAGACCCGTTCCCGGGACGCACTCAGGCTGCGTGTGCTGACCGTCGTTGTCGAAGCATTCACGACCCGATCCTCTCGCCAGATGCGGCGCACCACGCTCTCAACTCTCACTACCTGCCAAGGAATTCTACTGACTAACGGTGAACTGATAGCAGTCGCTGTTCAACACCGGGGTCCCCGCGGCGTCGATCACCCGAAAATGGATATCGAACTGCGAGCCGACCGCCGTCGTGCCAAGATTGCGAAAGAGTTCTGCGCGTCCGCTTCCCCGCGCGTCTGTGACAATGTCTTGCGGCACTGAACCCTTACCGAGGGTCAGCCAATTGGTGCCGGTACAATCATCGTTCACATATGTGTCGGTCGCCCGCTGGAGTCGGTAGTGACTATTCGGCTGGAGATCGCGAACCCAGACGTCAAGATTCACGATCCGGTCGGCATCGTTTGGCTGCCGGAACTTCACGAGACCGAAGCCGTTGGGGTCGCCGCGCAGGATGACTTCGAGATTGAAGTTGGGTGTCTCCGGTCCCCATGGTGGTGTGACCGTGAGAGCGCTGTTGGTCGGGCTGACGAGCCGCGTCACGTCCGAGTCGATGGTCGTGCATGCAGCCAGAACGACGGCGACGGCCACTGTCGTTGCGCGCGTGGATAGGTAACGCATCGTGTCCTCCCGGTTTGGTGACCTGGAAGATCTTCTTTCCCGCGATCACACTGGGTGTCGGGTCGGCGAAGGGTTCGTCGATGCCGGTTGGAAGAATGTAGTCCGCCTCAGAACCGTTCGTCAGAGTCGGGGAAAGGCGCGGCAAAAATGACATTGACGATCGGGGATTGAGCCGGTCCTTATAGGCAGTCGGCGATTCGCCTTCGTCTGAAGGGAATTCTCCCGCTTCCGGCGAGGAGGCCGGCGCAATAAGGTCCCAAAGACAAAGTCCCGGATTGGCTTATGGCCGCATGGGCAGGTGAGCCGGTTTACCTCCGCGGCTTCGCCTCGAAATCCTCGAACCAGTTTTCGACCACTCCTGGCGGCCAACGTGCGGTTTCTTAAGCGTCCTTTTGCTATGCCTACGCGTCCGGCTGAAGCGCAGGGACGGAAGCGGGTACCAGATGTCAACGGGCGCCTGGCGCGGTGTTTTCTGCGTAACTTTACGCGCGCCACCTTTTCGGACCCCTGAAGGAGTGTTGGACTGGCGGAGATACTGGAGAATGTCAAGACTGCGCTCGAGTCCCGTTACTTGATAGAGCGAGAGCTTGGCCGTGGAGGGATGGCGACGGTGTATCTCGCCCAAGACTTCCGGCATGGTCGATCGGTCGCCGTAAAGGTCCTGCACCATGAGCTCGCATCGGCGCTTGGTGCGGATCGTTTTCTGCGCGAGATCAAGCTCGCCGCGCGGCTCAATCACCCCCACATACTTCCCCTCTTCGATTCGGGCGACGCCGGCGGCTTCCTGTTTTATGTCATGCCCTACATCGAGGGAGAGTCGCTCCGCGACCGGATGAACCGCGAGGGCCAGCTCACTCTCGAGGAAGCCCTCGGCATCGGACGCGCCGTCGCGTCCGCTCTCGATTACGCCCATCGCAATCACATCGTTCACCGGGACATCAAGCCCGAGAACATCATGTTGAACGAGGGCGAGGCGATGGTGATGGACTTCGGAATCGCCAAAGCAGTCAGCATGGCCGGCAGCGACACTCTGACCCAGACGGGAATGGTGATTGGCACTCCCGCGTACGTGAGCCCCGAGCAGGCCGCGGGCGAGCTGGAAATTGATGGCCGCAGCGATCAGTACAGCCTCGGCTGCGTGTTGTACGAGATGCTCAGCGGGAAGCGGCCCTTCACCGGACCAACCGCCCAAGCGGTGCTCACGAAGAGATTCTCTGCCCCGGTGCCGGCCCTGAGCGACGTCCTTGAGGGAGTGCCGGTGGAGATCGATAACGCGCTCTCCAAGGCAATGGCCAAAGATGCAGCGGCGCGCTATTCGACCTCCGGCGAGTTTGCCAGGGCG
The DNA here is from genome assembly GCA_031372985.1 of Gemmatimonadota bacterium. GTDB lineage: Bacteria > Gemmatimonadota > Gemmatimonadetes > Gemmatimonadales > Gemmatimonadaceae > UBA4720. The sequence goes on along the minus strand of JANMMF010000022.1, from coordinate 3,394 downwards.
CTGGTGGCGCCGCTCCTCACAACCCCGACATCGACGCCAGTGCCGGAAGGCGCACAGGCAGTGAAATCGATCGCCGTCCTTTCGTTCACCAACATGAGCGCTGACGCCGAGAACGAGTACTTCACTGATGGGATGGCCGAAGAGATCATCAATGCGCTGTCGAAGATAAAATCCTTGAGCGTTGCGTCGCGCACGTCTTCGTTCGCCTACAAAGGGAAAACGGAAGACATCAGGGAGATCGGAAAGAAGCTCGAGGTCTCGGTGGTACTCGAGGGCAGCGTTCGCAGAATAGGGAAAAAGATCCGGATCAGCGTTCAGCTCATCAGCGTCGCCAATGGGTATCAGCTCTGGTCCGAGCGGTATGACCGGGAGATCGAGGACGTGTTCGCAATTCAGGACGAGATCGCCCAGAACATTGTCAAGGCGCTGAGAGTGGTGCTGAGTGAGGACGAGAGGCGAGCCATCGAAAAGGTGCCGACCGAAAACGTCGAGGCATACGACTACTACTTGCGCGGCAGGAAGTTCTTTCACCAGCATCGGCGGACGAGCATCGAGTTCGCCCGGCAGATGTTCACAAGGGCTATCGAAATCGATCCCGCGTACGCCCTGGCGCACGCGGGAATCGCGGATTGCTGCTCGATTCTTTACATGTACTTCGACGCCCGCGAGTCCAACCTCAAGCAGGCCGACAGTGCGAGCAAGAAGGCGCTGCAGCTCGATCCCGATCTCGCCGAAGCGCACTCGGCGCGTGGCCTGGCGTTTTCGTTGAGCAAACAATACGACGAGGCGACGAAAGAGTTCGAGATAGCGATCGCTCTTGACCCCAAGCTCTACGAAGCTCCGTACTTTTACGGACGCGCTTGCCTGGCGCAGGGCAAATGGTCGGAGGCTGCTCCGTTGTTCGAGAGAGCGTCGGCGCTCAGGCCCGATGATTACCAGGCGCCAACCTTTCTAGCCGCGGCGTTCGCGGGACAAGGGAGGATTCACGAAGCGAGCAAGGCGTCGCAGCGGGCGGTGAACGTCATTGAGCGGTGGCTCGATCTGAATCCGGACGATGCCAGGGCACTGAACCTTGGCGCGACCGTGTGGTCCAATCTCGGTCAGCCGGAGAAAGCCCTGGAGTGGGCGCGGCGCTCACTCGTGATCGACAAGGAAGATCCCCAGCTTCTGTACAACGTCGCGTGTGTTTATGCGATCGAGGGCATGAAGGACGATGCCATCGACTGTCTCGCGCGCGCCATCGACAAAGGATACGGACACAGAGAGTGGATCGAGCACGATTCGGATCTCAATTCACTCCGCACCGACAAACGCTTCCAGGCCCTCCTGGAGCGAATCTAGCAGCGGGTTCTTCCATGGGCCTGGGTAGAGTTGAACTACCGACCTCACGCTTATCAGGCAGCTTCGTACGAACATGAATTCAGCTCAGAAGTTCTTACTAGCCTGCCTTTCACGAACATCCTGCTCAGCACGTCGCGCATTTAAGAACATCCTGCGCAGTTCCGCGAACATTCTTGCGCATCCGAATGGACACCACAACGGACACCATCCGCACCCGAGGTGCGTACTGTTATCTCTCCGTTGGACTCCTACCCTTCCCGTGCTTCTTCTCGGGGATCACGCTTGCCGTGTGGAGTCAACGATTTGGGATCACGTTTGCATGACGTACAAACAACCGCCACGTACCAGCTTCATTTTTCCAGATGTTCGTGAACCGTCGCTTTATCAACTGGCCGGCCACACGACCGGCACTGGGTGCGTCACCGATTGGCTGCACGGTTTCGAGCCCCATGATGATAACGAACGGTCCATCAGCGCGGATTAATTCAATTTGGCGCTCGAACCTTGAAAAGTTGATAACGCCCGAGTGCACGAAGGCATCCAATACCGCGCGTCTTCCGACAACTACGTGGTTATTAGGCGCATTCAGGATGAACTGATCGGACCACAATCTCTCGAGAGCGGGAACATCGCGTTTCAGAGCCGCAAGCCGCTCTTCGTCGTCCAGTGCGCGCACTCGCTGCTCGTCCGCCCTCCGATCTTGTGCCATCGCTACACTCCCGGGTGACATGCTGAGAAGCAGTAGGAATGCTAATGTGGTTCTCATGTCGCAACTCCCTGTTCGAGCCGTTTTTCATTGCCAAGACGGGTCGCTGTGGACCTAACCATCCGCGCTGACCATATTAGAAGCTGTTGGTGCTGGTCGCTCGCACGTGGGAGACAAACGCTTCGATTGAGAAGGACACAATGATTGCAGTGACGACCGATAGCGTGCGACCGCAGGAGCGGGTTGAATACTGGGAAGATCTCGTCACGCGACACGTCACCCCAATGCGGATCGAGCCCAGCGGACGATCCCCTCTGCGTGGCGAGATACACGCGCAAGTCATTGGCAACGTCACTGTAGCCGAGGTTTCTGGTTACGGAATGAATGCCTCGCACACGCGCGCCGAGGTTGCGCACACGACGGGTCATCTTTATGCGGCCTGCGTCAACCTGGATGGAGACGCCCGGATCAAGCGTGGCGGCGAACAGATCACCTTCAAGAAAGGCGACGTTTTCATTACTGACAGCCGACACGAATTCACGCTCGATCTCGAACGCCCGTGGCGGCATCTCGTGGTCTCTCTGCCGACACATTGGGTTGACAGTCGCGTGACAAAACCCGAGCTGCTTGCCGGCATGGTCGTGCCCGACCATCCGCTCATACGCCTTTGGGCCACCCAACTAGCCGAAGGTTTCGCGATGGCGAGTAGTTTCTCGCCGGCTGCCGCCACGCTGTTTGCGCGGCACTCCGTCGAGCTATTAGCTCAGGCCCTTGATGAAGTGCACTGCGACCAGCCCACTCCCTCAGATGCTGTGCGCGCTGCGATGTTCCTGCACGCCTGCCATCTGATTGCGCTCAGGTTCGGAGACCCAGAACTCGGGCCAGATCAGATTGCCCGGGACTTACATATATCCACTCGGTCGCTGGCCAGGATTTTTGCGACTCATAACGAGACAGTCATGCGAAGGGTTTTCGATGAGCGCGTGCGTCAGGCAATGACTCTTCTTAGCGCACCGGGAGCGGCTCACCGGTCGATCACCGAAATTGCGTTTACTTGCGGCTTTAATGACAGCTCGCATTTCGGTCGCGTCTTTGCCGCGCGAGTGCAAGTGACCCCGTCACAGTGGCGGCAATACAATCGGTGAAACTCGGCTCTAACGAAAGCCCCGCAAGCGCCTAAACGCTTGCGGGGTAATGATCTGAAGTTTATGGGCCTGGGTAGAGTTGAACTACCGACCTCACGCTTATCAGGCGCGGAAGCTAGAAGCTAAGGTAGGACAAGATGTCCGCATTTCACTCTGACGGACCGCAAAATGTCCTGTGCAGCCTTAGCCGTCGTCCGCGAAT
>JANMMF010000369.1:0-7951 GCA_031372985.1 Gemmatimonadota bacterium | reverse complement strand
TCCCGGAATACGATGCTGACGTTGCGAATCGCGTTTGCATCCGCGGAGAGGTTACCGCGGATCACGACCAGGTCCGCCGCTTTGCCCGGCTCGATCGACCCGATGCGCCGTTGCTCGCCAAGGATGCGCGCGCCGTTGAGTGTCATTATCTGCACGGCCACAGGCGGCGTGAATCCCGCCTCGATGAGCATCTCGTAGTTGCGCAGATCGCCATATCCGGGCATGTACCCGGTTCCCCACGGATCGGCGCCCGCTCCAAGCAACCCTCCCGCGGCGACGAACAATCGCTCCCACTGCATCATTCTCGTCAACAACCGATCGGGGACGATGAAGGAGCTCTGTGCGAGAGCCGCGTGAGTCTCTTCTATTTCGCGCCGCAGTGCGGGTGCAAGCATCGCCAGCTCGGCTGTGTCGAGCCGCGCACGATCCAGCGAGAAAGACTCGTATACTCCGAGTGTCGACACCACCGAGGCTCCGGCGGCCACGATGCGACGTATGCTCTCCCTTACCTCTGGGCTCGCCGGATCGACATCCGCCTGAGCCTTCTGATTCGTACTCGGGCACACGTCCGGCTGCTTTCCCGGCACGTACTCGCTGTTCGTGATGAAGCCGTGCTGAAGCGCATCGATGCCCAGTCGCGCGCCTTCGGAAAAAGTCACCGCGCACAGATGCGCAGTGACCTTGAGCCCGCGCGCATGCGCCGCACTGACCACCGCACGAACCACCGCCGCCGGGCCGCTCAGAATCTTGAACCAGGTAGCGCCTTCGTCCGCCCAGTAGTTCACCACTCGACTCGCGTCCTCCGGTGACTCGATGATCCTGAATGGACCAGGCTCGTTTCTGGGTCCGGTTAGGTATGGCCCCGTGATGTGCAGCCGCGGTCCGGGGAGCTCGCCCCGGTCGACGAGCCGCTTCATGTTCAGCTCGTTATATGGCAGCATGCTGCCGGCGGTCATCGCGGTTGTCACTCCAGCTGCCAGATAAAGCATGGCACTCTGCAGCATCGGTGCGGTGTGACTGATGCCGCCGAGGTAGGTATGCTCGTGAAGTCCGACGAGACCTGGGATTACGGTGTAACCCGCGAGATCGAGGACTCTTGCGGCGGCTGGGATCGAAACCGCACCGCTTGCGCCGACCCTTTGTATCCGCCCATCACGCAACAGAATCGTCTGATCGGTGCGCGCCGACGCACCGGTGCCATCGATCAGCGTGACGTGCGTGAGGGCAACGAAAGGGGTGTCGACCGCGAGGAAACTGCGAGCCCACGCCGTAAGCGTCGGTCGCTGGGCGCCACAGGGCACCGAGATCACCGCAGAACAAACAAGCGCGATCAGATATTGTCGCATGGTACGCCTCCGGGTCGGGGAAGTTTACCTCCGAAGGCGTCGTGTGTGATGCCGCAACCGATGTAGCTGAAGACCGCTTGAAAGCGTCAGGTGAGAGCGCCGCCGTCAATCACGGTCTGACCATCCACGAGTATTCTGTACTCGCCGTAACGTCCGTGGATCATGTCGACATCGATCGCCAGGTCACGTCGGAGCTTCGCCGCCACCCGAGCGGCGTGCAGACCCGACAGTCAATACGCGCAGTAACGAACGACAACCCTGCCCATTGGGACTGCTCCCTCGATAAACGATCGCCGGTGGCTGGTAAGCCGCCGCCTCCAAGCGGCCCACTCAGTTCAAGAATCGTGTCACAAAATCCAGGACATTTTGACGATCCAGGCGGAAAACTCCCCCAGTCCCACCGCAAGTCCCATTGAGCCCGAATGAGGTAACTCCGGCGATCACGTTGCTGGTACCAAGGTAGTTGGGGCCACCGGAGTCGCCGAAGCAAGTGCCACCCGTCGCGGCATTGTTCGACAGCAGGAGCGAAAAGTCCCCAGTGAACCCCGGGGTGTTGATCTGAATCAGGTGAGGCTCGGCCCTCATGCGGATCAAGTCGGCCTGAACGAAGACGGGGTTGATTCTCTGCAGACCGTAGCCCACGGCAGTGAACCGCGTGGCATTTCTGGGTTTAAGCGCGTCGAGCTGGTTCACCGTGGGGAGCTTTCCATACTGGTCGGGAAGTAGCTGGACGGCCTCCGTCAGCTGGATGACCCCCACGTCATGGCGGAAGAACGCGCTTTCGGTAAAGAAAGGGTGGGCCTGCCACGACGCGGCCTCGACGGTGTTTGGACCGGCGAACGGGAAGTTGTTGTTCCCGTTCTCGACATCGGACTCGGTGAAGATGCGCATGGCGCTGAACTCGCCGGGCTCTCCGGCGCAATGTCCGGCGGTCAGCACGAGCTTCGGGGCGATAAGGGTGCCGGAGCAGCGGAACGCCGGCTGCCCGCCGATATCCATCACGATGAGGACAACGGCGGGATGCGCGTTCTGATCGAGCGTGCCGTTGGTGATGAAGGAAGGGCGATCCGGGCTCAGAGGATGTGTTGTGGGAGCTTGGTCGCAGCCGAGCGGGATAAGGCAAGCAACAGCAAGGGCTGGGATGAACATGCGTGCTGTCATTGGTTCCTCCTCACGGATGAATGAATACCTCGAGTGCCGGACACGACTAGCCGCCGCCTAACGGACCGCGCCTATGCTGCGACGCCAATACCGACAAAGACAAACCTACGGTCAAGACTCGCCACCGCCAGAAGGTCCTTGTCGGGTGCTCCGCGACCCCGGCGCTCAGCGCGTCCCGCTTGAGGCTCCACTCTCCCTACGCGCGGAGACCCACGCGTCGCGCGACACCACTTTCACTCTCTCCTTCTCTAGGTTGCCTAAAGTGTGCGTGGGAGAGCGCGACCGGTTTCGAGCAGCGTCTTGAGATTCGAAAGAACATGCGGCCAGCCCTTCGATATGCCCGCGAACATCTGGGGGTCGAGGTCTTCATGTGTGACCGTCAAACGAATGATCCCTTCGCGATCTGGCTCGATGTCGAATGTAACACGCGCATGCTTCGATTCGTCCTCGGCCTCCTTCGGCCTGGCCCATGTGAGCACCAGGCGATGTGGAGGCGTGCTCTCGACGACCCTGCCGACGATGTCGACCGTGCGCGCATCGTCGACGCGTATGTGCTCCCATCGAGAACCCGGCGTCCAATCCGACACGTTCTCGTGTGCAGGACCACCCGCATCCCAATACTCACGCGTCACGGCTGGGTCGACCAACGCCCGCCACACCTTCTCCGGCGTCGTCGCGATGTAGGTCACGTACACGTAGCTAGGTTTTGTCGTCGTCATCACCTTCCAATCTCCTCTTGAGGTTGCGCAACGCACCGAGGCGACTGCGCTCGAACTTTTCGATCCAGCGCTCGTGGATCTCGTGCAGCGGGACAGCGTTCAGGTAGTGGAGCTTTTCTCGACCTCGCCACACGATGGCGACGAGGTTTGCTTCCTCGAGCTGTTGCAGGTGCTGCGTCACGCCCTGGCGCGTCATGTCCATGCGCTCACAGAGTGCCGTTAGCGTCTGGCCGTTCTCCCGATGCAGCAGGTCGAGCAGACGCCTGCGGCTCGGGTCAGCCAGCGCTTTGAAGACTTTGTCGATGTCCGAAATATTTCTGGTGCCTCAGTCCGGTCCGTCGCCGCTGATATTGGTGTCGTTCGGGTTGGGAGCGCCTCTCCCGGTTTCCACAAGCGACTTCAAGCTCATGAGATAAGTTGCCCACTTGGTGCTGCAATGGTGCATAAACTCCACCGGCTTCTTCCAATCCTGGTGTTTGAAAAGGACGATGGCATAGTCGCCTGCTTGTTTGAGATCAAAACTTATCTTGGTGCCGATCCATTCCGCGGGCCCATCGACCACCTGCCATAGCACACGCTTCGCGGGATCGAGCTCGAGAACTTTCATGTCGAAACCACCGATCTCGACACCACCGGCGCTAAAGCGGAACGGGAGCACTCCGCCGACCTTGCTTTCCCCCTGCGTGTTGTTCGTCCACCAGGCGGCAAGGCCGTCATGCGTGGTCAATGCCTTATAGACATCATCCAGCGACGACTTGATTCCAACCCTATGCAGAATATCCGGCATTTGCGTTTTCCTCCGTTAGAGACGTTTGCCCATGTCGAGAACCTTGTGGAATATAGGCAAGCATTTACTTGCATGTCAAGGGCGAGGATCCCGCAAGCTGGGGAAGACCAATAACTAGAAACTAAGTTATAAGGCATGCCGTAGTGCTCAGGGACCGGGTAGTGCCCGCGACCAGCTCAGTCGTGGCCTACCCAACGCCCTCTTCCTCACACTGAGGCTCTCATGCGATTTCCCACTCGACTGCTCGTGCTCCCATTCCTCATCGGCTACCCGGAGCACGCGGTACTCAACGCCCAGGTCCAGCCTGCGCAGGCCCCCGCGCGAACAGCGGCAGACAACAACCCCGTCAGCGTCCGTTGGAACCGGCTCGTCCCCAGACTCGTCGATGAAGCCGCCGCCAGCCGGCGAGCAGCCAGGACCGCCGCTGCCGCCGCCGGCGACTCCGCTGCGTGGCGCCGCATCGCGCAGACTCCGCCGCCGTTTCTCTTTCGCGTATACACTCTCCTCAGCGTCGCGCAGTACGCGGCGGTGAATTCCGCGCGCGACGACCGCGCCGTTTCCTCCGACGCAGCTGTCGCCAGCGCGTCCGCCGCCGTCCTCACGGGGCTGTTCACGGACTCGGCGGTGCGCGCATCGATCGCCCGGGAGCTGGCTCGCGATCTCGAGCAGGCACGAAGCGGATGGGGCGGAGCGAAGCGCGCGATGGCTGGCCAACGTTGGGGAGAGGATGTCGCAAGCCGCGTGACCGCCTGGGCTCCCCCGTCCCTCGCCCTGGTCGGACCCTGGAACGGCACTATCCCGAAAGGGCCGGGGATGTGGTACAGCGCTCCGGGCGTTCCTCCCATAGGAATCGGGATGACGAAAGCACGGCCCTGGTTGCTCGAGTCAGTGGCCCAGTTCCGCCCCGCGCCGCCTCCGGCGTACGGTTCGCCCACATTCCAAGCGGCACTCGAGGAAGTCCGACGCGTCGCTCGCGAGCGGACACTTGAACAGACGAAGATCGCACAACGATGGAATTCCGTGGATCCGTGGGCGCCCTGGAACGAGACCGCATCCGCCGCGCTTCGCCGCCACCGCGTGTCGGACGCCGAAGCCGCGCGGGTGCTCGCCGTGCTGAACATCGCCGCCTCGGATGCCGTCATCGCTTGCTTCGAGGCCAAGTACCACTACTGGACGATCCGACCTTCGCAGGTCGACACGACCCTCGTGCTTGCCGACAGCGTCGGCCTGCCGAACTTTCCGTCCTATCCCTCGGGCCACGCCTGCAGCGCCGGCGCGTTCGACGCAGTGCTTGGACACTATTTCCCCCAGGAACGCGCGGAGTTCACCCGGATCGCCGAAGAGCAAGCGATGTCTCGGCTCTACGGAGGGATTCACTTTCGCTTCGACGACGACGTGGGCCTGGCGCTCGGGAGGTTGGTGGGCCGGCACGCCGTGGAGCGGGAGCGGCGAGGAGGGTTGAACGCGTGGCGTACCGCGCGGGTGGAGCGCAAACCCTAACGCTCATCCTCTGTCCACGGCGGCGGCGGCGGTGCAGATTGGCGTGCTGCCGTCCGCTGGTCGTCACCCTTGAGCCCTGGACCGCGCATGCTCCGCCACGTCCCGCTCGCGCTTCTCCTCGCATCGGTCTGCGTCCCGATCACCGCACGCAGCCAGGATTCCCGCGTGCTCGTCTTCTCCAAGACGGCGGGATTCCGCCACACCTCTATTGGTGTCGGCCGCGCCGCTATCCGAAAGCTCGGACAGGAGAACGGATTCTCCGTCGACACGACTGAAGACGCCGGAGCGTTCACCTCGAAGAACCTCGCGCGATACCGCGCCGTCGTCTTCCTGAACACAACCGGCGATGTTCTCGACGCCGCACAGCAGGACGATTTCGAGCGCTACATCCAGGCCGGCGGCGGATACGTGGGAATTCACGCCGCCGCGGACACGGAGTACGACTGGCCGTGGTACGGCAGGCTCGCCGGCGCCTGGTTCAACGGCCACCCGAACAGCCCCAACGTTCGGAAGGGCACGTTCCGTGTCCTCGACAAGAGCCACCCTTCCACCGAGGGACTGCCCGACCGCTGGGATCGCGAAGACGAGTTCTACAACTTCAAGTCGATCGATCCGAGCATCCACGTGCTCGTGGACATCGACGAGAAAAGCTATGAGGGCGGGACGAACGGCGACCACCATCCCATGAGCTGGTATCATGAGTATGATGGCGGGCGGGCGTGGTACACGAACATGGGTCACACCGAGGCGACCTTCTCCGAGCCGCTCTTCCTGCGGCACCTCCTCGGAGGATTGCGATACGCGATGGGGACGAGGCCGATCGACTTCAGCCGCGCGCGGCCGGAGGAGAACCGCTTCACTAGAGTAGTTCTCGCCGAGAAGCTGGAGGAGCCCGTCGAGCTCGCCGTGCTTCCGGACGAGCGCGTGCTCTTCATCGAGCGACGCGGTGGCGTCAACCTGTACACGCCGGCAACCGGTCGCGTGAGACGGATCGCGACGATCCCCGTCAGCACGAAATACGCGGACAGCAGTCAGGCAGAGGACGGCTTGCTCGGACTCGCGGCCGATCCCGGCTTCGCGAAGAACGGCTGGATCTATATGTACTACTCGCCAGCCGGTCCCGAGCCGAAGAACGTGCTCGCTCGCTTCCAGATGAAAGGAGACTCGCTCGACCTCGGCTCGCGAAAGATTCTCCTCGAAGTGGGAACTCAGCGCTTGAAGTGCTGTCACACTGGCGGCTCCATCACCTTCGACAACAAGGGCAACCTCTACGTCGCCACAGGCGACAACTCGAACCCCTTCGCCTCGGGTTACGCGCCTATCGACGAACGACCAGGGCGAGTGCCGTGGGACGCGCAGAAATCGTCCGCGAACACCAACGACCTGCGTGGGAAGATCATCCGCATCCATCCCGAGCCTGATGGGACCTACACCATCCCCGAGGGAAATCTCTTTCCGAAAGGAACGCCGAAGACGCGACCGGAGATCTACACGATGGGGCATCGTAATCCTTATCGGATCTCGGTCGACCCTCACAACGGGTTCCTCTACTGGGGCGACGTCGGTCCCGATGCGAATGTGGACTCCGTCGGACGTGGACCGCGCGGCTACGACGAAATCAATCAAGCCCGCAGCGCCGGCAACTACGGATGGCCGTACTTCGTGGGGAACAACCAGGCCTACTATAAAACTACGTTCGTAGACTCGGCGACGGTCATCGCAGGAGAGCAGTTCGATCCTGCGCATCCAATCAATCGCTCACCCAACAACACCGGTCTCACTGAGCTGTCGCCCGCGCGAGGCGCTTACATCTGGTATCCGTACGCACCGTCACCCGATTTCCCGATCGTCGGCAGCGGAGGCCGAGCCGCCGAGGCTGGCCCGGTATTTCATAGGAACGATTTCCGCACTGCGGCCAGACCTTTCCCGCAGTACTACGACGGAAAGCTTTTCGTCTACGAATTCATGCGCCACTGGATCATGGCAGTCACTATGAACACAAATGGTGACCTTGTGTCCATAGAACGCTTCATGCCAACCGCGAAATTCAGCGCTCCGATCGAGATGGAGTTCGCGCCAAGCGGAGATCTGTATGTTCTCGAGTACGGCACCGCCTGGTTCCAGGGCAACGACGACGCGAGGCTCGTTCGCATCGAGTACAACGCTGGCAATCGGAAGCCGATCGTGGCGGTCGCGGTTGATCGGCCGGCCGGCGCGCTGCCAACGCGCGTAGCGCTTTCCTCGGTGGGCACAATGGACCTCGACGAGGATTCACTGCGATACGTGTGGACCATCTCCCGGCGAGGCGGTACCGTGTTGCGGAAGCTGACCGAGCCAAACCCGTCGTTCACTTTCAGTCGGCCGGGTGCGTACACGGCGTCGCTTACGGTGACCGATCCGCAGGGCGCGCACTCCTCTGCGGAAGTGCAGATCGCGGC
>JANMMF010000013.1:0-1514 GCA_031372985.1 Gemmatimonadota bacterium | reverse complement strand
GCCAGGATGCCATCATCAGGCTCGATGATGTCGCCCGTCCCTGAGATGATGAATCCATGCTCGCGATCGGTTACTGCCAGCAGAGCCTCGAGGCGCCTGAGCACGCGATCACTGCGCCAGTCCTTGGCCAGCTCCACCGCGGCTCGCGGAAGATTGTTGGGGTACTTCTCGAGCTTCTCCTCGAACTTCTCGAACAGCGTGAACGCGTCGGCCGCCGCGCCCGCGAACCCTGCCAGCAGCTTTCCGCCGCGCAGGGTCCGGACTTTCTGGGCATTGGACTTCATGACGGTTTGGCCGACGGTTACCTGCCCATCACCGCCGAGCGCGACCTGGCCGTCGCGGCGAACTGAGAGGATCGTGGTCATCTGACACGCTCGAGCTGTCCGAGGCCAGTCATCTGGTGAGAACGGTCGTTCGGCCTTTTCATGGCTTCAAATTAACAGGCGCGGGGAGCCGGGCGAGGCATTGCCCCGCCGGTCGCGCCCCCTTCTTGCATTCAGGAAACGTATGAGACTGGAGCAGCTCCCCATAATCATCGGCGTATTGATCGCGATCATGGCCATCGCAATCGCTCTCGATGCGTGGCAGGCGGGCGGCGTGGGGCCATTGCGCGAGCGACGCCGGCGCACCCGAGCGGTACCGCACAAGGCTGGTCAGACACTGGTCGCGCTCGGGACTCTGTGCATGGCGGCGGCGCTGATGGGCCGCGACACCTGGCGCTGGGGCACGGTCAGCGTCATCGCGGGCAGCGTGCTGCTGGTGATCGGCGCGATCATGAACCGCCAGTACCTGAAGGAAGTCGTGCTGTTCAGGGGAGCGGCGCGGCGCGGGGTTGGAGAGGCGAACTCGCAGCTGAACCAGACGCCGACCAAGCCGAACCGGATCCGCTGAATCCGTAGTGGGTTTACGGAAGATCAACATAGAACTACGCAGATGTCGTTCTAACTTGTCGCTTGTAGTCAGGTCCCCGCGTACCACTCGTACCCCTGATCCGTCCAGTACCCGCCATTCGCCTTGGGCATGAACACGATCTTCGTTAAGTACTTCGTGTTCTTGTACCCGAGCTTGATGGGCGAGTAAAAGCGAGCCGGCGCGCCGTGAGCGGGCTCGAGCATCTTCCCGTCGAGACCGTAGGCGACGACCGACTGGGGATGCATCGCGCTGTCGAGATCCCAGCTCTCGTGGTAATCGTCGTCGAACGACTGGAAATCAACGTACTGCGCTTCCGGCGCCGGCCGTACCAGATTCGCAAGCGCGGTAAACGGAACACCGGTCCACGTCTCGACCGCGGTCCAGCCCTCGACGCAGTAGTGGTTCACACGGTTCGACACTCGAGGCAGGCGCTGCAAATCTTCAAGTGTAAGTCGCATGGGCTTGGCGACGAGACCGCTCACCTCGAGCGCCCATTTCCCCCTCACGCTCTCGTCCCACACCGGCACCGTCGGCGAGATATGGTAACTGGGAAGCGCGTTGCCCGTGTCGTGCGCACCAGCCTGCACCTTGTCCATCGCTGT
>JANMMF010000423.1:0-2015 GCA_031372985.1 Gemmatimonadota bacterium | reverse complement strand
CCAACTTCGAGAAGCTCGCCAATTCCGGGTTCTACGATGGAACGAAGTTCCATCGCGTCATCAAGGATTTCATGGTGCAGGGCGGCGACCCGTACTCAAAAGGCGGTGAGCACGCGAAGGGTCCGGTGGGAACCGGTGGCCCGGGCTACAAGATCGACTGCGAGACACAGGGAAACCCGCGCAAGCACGATGTTGGCGCGCTATCGATGGCTCACGCGGGAAAGAACACAGGCGGCAGTCAGTTCTTCATCGTTCTCAGCGAGCAGAACACCAAGCACCTGAACGGAGTGCACACCGTGTTCGGCAAGGTGATCGACGGGGGCGACGTGGTGCCCAGGATCGGTCAGAACGACACTCTCTCGAAGGTCAGAGTCGCGAGCGACTCGGGAGCGAAGTGACGATGGCGACGAAGAAAAAGACGGACCTGAGCGCCGCACTAACCGGACTCGTCCTCGGTGCAGTTACACTATTTTTGTTGCTCACCGCGATCGTGATGATGACGAACGCGCACTACCGTGGGAAGGAAGTGGCGGGAGCCCCGCACCAGTAGGAATCGGGGCTGAGCATTGACTCCATAGCCCATGGAGCATATGTTACTGACCGGTCAGTAACTACTTGCCAGAATGCCCCGAATCAAATCAGCCGAACAAAAATGCGCGCCGAAATGGCGTAGATGCCCCGAGGACAGGCCTGAGCAAATCATCAAGGCCGCCCTCGAGGTCTTCGGCGAACGCGGACTCGCCAACGCCCGGCTCCAGGACATTGCCGAGCGGGCCGGAGTATCCAAAGGCACCATCTACCTCTACTTCCCCAACAAGGAAGAGCTCTTCCGCGAGATGATCCGGGAGACCGCCGTCGCCGCCCTCGAGCGTGCCGAAAAGGCGATGACGCACGGCACCCCGACGGAACAGCTGCTCGCCTTCATGAAGGGCTACTGGCAGTTCGTGCGGTCTCCCGCGTTCAGCACCATCTACCGGCTTGTACTCGGCGAGCTCCACCAGTTTCCCGACCTCGCAACGTTCTACGCGCAGGATGTCTCGGCGCGCCGCCTCAACCTCATCGGCGGGATCATACGCCGCGGAATCGATGCAGGTGAGTTCCGCGAGATCGACCCTCTGGTGGCCGCGCGGATGCTGAGCGCTGTCATCGTTCAGAACGGCATCTGGTGCGACAAGCACACTGGCGTTCCGCTCCTTGCCCACAAGAGCGATGAGGAAGTTTTCCGCGAGCTGGCAGAGTTTTACCTCTATTCCATCAGAGCAACTGAAGGGGCGTTCGCGCAGGCCGATGGAGCCCCTTCCGACGCCGTCTCGCTCATCCCTTTCAACAATGACTGAAATCCTTTCCGGCGTCCGGATCGCTTCCCTCGGCGTCGCGGTAGCAATCGCAATCGCCTCGACACCCGCCCGGGCGCAGCAGACGCCGTCCATTCGGCTTTCGCTTGGTGACGCCGCACGACTCGCCGCACGCCAGAGCGCTCTGGCACAAGGCGCCCGTCTCCGCGCCGACGAAGCGGAAGCGCGCGTCCGCCAGCGCAAAGCGGACCTCCTCCCCACAATCAGCAGCTACGTCCAGGAGGCCGGTCGCACGTTTAACACGTCGACATTGGGCATCGACTTCCCCACCGCGCCGGGGCAGCCGCCCGTGTTCGATCCGAAAGGGCAGGTCGAAGGCCCAATCAACACTCTCGATGTTCGCGGACGGGTGCAGCAGAACCTGCTGGATCTTGGCGCGCTGGGACGCGTCCGTTCGGCGCGAGCCGCTGCGCGCTCCTCGACCGCTGATGCCGATGCGGCCGCTGAGCAGGCTGCGACCATTGCCACCAACGCCTACGTCCGGGCCATGCGCGCCGACGCGGATCTTCACGCGCGACAGGCCGACTCCCTGCTCGCGACCGAGCTCTTGGGAATCGCGCAGGCACAGCTGCAGGCAGGGACGGGTGTCGGACTCGATGTCACGCGTGCACGCTCACAGCTAGCCGCGACGCGCGCGAGCGTCATCGCATCGCGGACCGC
>JANMMF010000419.1:0-4592 GCA_031372985.1 Gemmatimonadota bacterium | reverse complement strand
GTTCTTCCAGACCACTAAGGAGAACCCCCATGGAACAGAAGATCGGTCTCCTCGTCGGCCGGGAGTGGTCCTTCCCTCCGGCGTTCATCGAAGAGGTGAACCGCCGCAAGGCAGGGGTCACGGCCGAATACGTGTCGCTGGCCATCACGCGCATGGGAGTGCCCGGCGATTACGCCGTGATCATTCACGCCGGCTTCCTGCCGGCCTCTCACGCGGCTTAGCGGGGCCGCGTAGAATTCTCCACCCGGACAAGGGAGTTCGCGATGAAGCTTCCGATGGCGAGTCGATGGATGGGTGGCGCGATCCTTATCGTGTCCGCGTTGGGCCTCACGGTGACCGACGGGCCGTCTGCGGCCACGATGAGCGCAGCGGCAACCAGGTTTCTGGAGAGCCTCACCCCTGGGCAACGGCAGCAGGCGACATTCGCCTTCGACGGCTCCGAGCGGACGCACTGGAATTTTATTCCGACGGAGATCTTCCCGCGGAACGGTTTGACCCTCGGGCAGATGAACCAGTCGCAGCGAACGTTTGCTCACGATCTGCTGAAGGCTGGCCTGAGCCAGCGCGGCTACATGACGGCAACTCAGGTCATGGAGCTCGAGAAAGTCCTCGCCGCCCTCGAGAACGCGCAGCCGCTCCGACTCAATCGCTTTGTGCGCGATCCCGAACGGTACTTCTTCTCGATCTTCGGCTCGCCATCGACCCAGAACACGTGGGGCTGGCGCGTTGAAGGGCATCACATGTCGCTGCACTTTACCGTTGTCGACGGCAAGCTGGTTGCAGGGTCGCCATCATTTTTCGGATCCAATCCGGCCGAAGTTCGGGACGGGCCCAGGAAAGGCACCCGGGTACTCGGCCCTGAGGAAGACTCTGCGCGCTCGCTCATCGAGTCGCTCGACGCTTCTCAGCGCGAGAAGGCGATCATCAACACGATCGCCCCGAACGACATCGTCACGATGGCGAGCGTGAAGATCGATCCGCTGTCACCGGTGGGCATTCCGGCGTCCGAGCTCACTACCAGCCAGCGCGCGCTACTGAGGAAGCTGATCGGGGTCTACACGGGGAAAGTGGCCGACGACATCGCTGCAGAGCGCCAGGCGCGAATCGAGAAGGCGGGCTGGGACAAAGTAGCGTTCGCCTGGGCCGGTCCACTCGAGCGCGGACAGAAGCACTACTACCGTGTGCAGGGACCGACATTTCTGATCGAGTACGACAACACCCAGAATGATGGGAACCACATTCACTCGGTCTGGCGCGAGTTCAATGGAGATTTTGGAGTTGATTTGTTGCGCGAGCACGTCAAGGGAACGCCGCACAATCACTGAGTCACGTAAGCGTCGGTCGTCGCGTACTGCTGGTACAATTCTAGATCGAACAGCGTCTTAGCGGCTTGCGCCCGATTGAGAGTGTCGCTTGACGATCCGGCAACTCTCTCGTTCGGGCGTTTCGACTTCGTCCACTCCCTGCGAATCCTTGGAAATCTCGTGGACAATGCCTTCAACTATGCTCCCGGCGCGGGGCCAATCGAGGTCTCGGGGGGCCTCGATGGTGATGCTCTGATCTTTCGCGTTTCTGATCGCGGGAGCGGGATTCCGGCCGCTGACCGCGACGGTGTCTTCACTCCTTTTTATCGGCCGTCAGTACGACCGACGGGACAGCGCTCCGGCGGACTCGGTCTGTCGATCGCGCGCCGGTTGGCCGAGGCGCAAGGCGGCAGCCTGACGTATGCCGACCGCAAAGGGGGCGGCGCGGTTTTCGAGCTCAGACTTCCGGCAGCAACGCCTTAGAGATATGAGTTTCATCCTCGCACAGGGGCGAGACATATGCGAAACGTGACCATAGTTCGGGTTGGCGGTTTCTTTCTGATAGGCGGTGCGATCGCGTTCATCGGCGTGTTCGCATACCTCGCGACGCGGTTCAACTATCCGCAAGTGCTCGACGGCATTGCCGCGGAAGTTCTGCCCAAGCTTCTCGCCACCGGACCCACAGGTCGCGCAGTGTGGGCGCTGTACGGTTTTCTGCCCCTCATCTGGATTCCGGCAGGCGTCGGCGCGTTCCACGCGCTGCGCCGCGTGCGCGAAGGAAGCATGCGCGTTGCCATGCTGTTCGCCCATGTCTCGGCGGTCAGCATGATGCTGGGGCTGCTACGCTGGCCAAGCATCCATTGGACGCTCGCTGAAGCCTACGTCACCGGCGCCGAAGCAGACCGAAGCGCGATCAGCGCTACGTTTGCCGGTCTGAACAGCTTCCTTGGAAACTATGTCGGCGAGTTTCTCGGCGAGTTCAGCTTCAGCGTGTTCTTCCTGCTGTCCGGCCTGGCAATGCTGACGCGAGGGTCAGGGTTTCCACGCTGGATCGGTTACGTCGGCGTTTTCACGGCCGTCGCCGGAATGATCGGAATGTTTCGGAACGTGACGGACTTGGTTGACCCGATTGCGGCGGTCAACAATTACCTTCTGCCGCTCTGGATGATTATCTTCGGCGTCGCTCTCCTCCGTCAGCACCGCACGTCCCCCGACGACTTCCATTCAGCCGATTCACTGACAGCCTAACATACGCACCGTGCTCAAGAATCCAGTTCGCCGCACGCGCGTCGCACCGCTGGCATTGGCGGCCGCGACCATAGTGCTCTGTGCGTCACCAGCCGTTGCGCAGACGCCGAAGCCATTCGACTTCTCGATCAAGAACATCATGCGCGGCCCCGAGTTGTACGGCCGCCAACCCCAAAACGTCCGCTGGAGCGCCGACGGCCGGTGGATCTACTTCACCTGGCTCGAGCCCGGTGCGGATTGGCGCGAGCAAGCCAAACAGTTCCGTGTGCGAGCGGTTCCGGGAGCGAAGCCGGAGCGGGTCTCGCTCCAGCAAATCGATTCGACCGGCTCACGTTTCTCCGCGGCTCAACTGTCCCACAACGGGCGTTACAGCGCCGTCGAGTTCAACGGCGATCTCTACATCAACGATCTCACCGCCGGCACCACCAGGCGGCTGACGCAGACCGTCGAGGCGGAGCGCACTCCACAGTTCTCGGCCAACGACCGGCAGCTGTTCTTCGTCCGAAGCAACAACATCTACTCGATCGATCTGACCACCGGGTTTCTCAGGCAGGTGACCGACATTAGACAGGGGCCCGCGCCTTCGGACTCGGCCAGAGCGGAAGGACAGCGCGGGCGACTGGAGCGGCAACAGCGCGATCTGTTCGAGTCGATTCGCGATCGCATCCGCTCCGACAGCATCGCGCGCGCCGAGCGGTTGCAGCGCGATTCCCTGGGCCTCAAGCCTGTTTATCTGTTGAGCGGCGAACAGGTCTCTGACTTCTCGATCTCGCCGGCCGGTAGCTCGGCCTTGATCACGACCCGAACACCGGCGACCGGAACGCGCACGAGCGACATCCCACAGTACGTCACCAGGAGCGGGTACACCGAGGAGCTGCGGGTCCGGACAAAGGTCGGCGACGCGGAACAGAAGGGTCGTGTTGCTCTGCTGGGGATTCCGAGCGCAACGGTGACCTGGCTCAAGCCATTCTCCGCCGACACCACAACCGGATACTTCGAGCTCCTCGGCTGGAACGACGCCGGGACTCGCGCTGCCATCTACGCCTATAGCGGCGACAGCAAGACGCGTATGCTTCAGACGGTCGATCCCGCGGGCAGGCTCGAGACGCTGGAGTCCGCCCGCGACAGCGCATGGATCGGCGGTCCGTGCAGCGAGTGCGGGGGATGGTACGACGCCGGGCGGATCTGGTACGTATCCGAAGCCGACGGATTCTCCCACCTCTATACGATCGCGGCGAACGGAACCGGGCGGCAGCAGCTCACCAGAGGAAGGTGGGAAGTCCGCGACGTCGCGCTCTCACCCGACCGACGGTGGTTCTACCTGCATACGAACCAGGTGTCGCCGTTCGAGCAGCATCTATATCGCATGCCGGTCACCGGCGGCGCGATGGAGAAGATCACGACAAAGAGCGGAAAGCACGCGGCCGTCGTGTCGCCCGATGGACAGCAGATCGCGGACGTCTACTCGTACGTGAACCGCCCGCCCGATCTCTTCCTCCTGCGCAATCGCGCCGGCGCGGAGATGTCGCAGCTGACGTTGTCGCCGAGCGCGGAGTGGCTGTCGTTTCCGTGGATCGTGCCCGAGCTGGTGATGATTCCCGGCTCGGACGGCGTCCAGGTCCCGGCGCACATCTACAAACCGAGCGACATGCACGCGCAGTCGAACGGCGCGGCCGTGATCTTCGTTCACGGCGCCGGATATCTGCACAACGTCGGCAATTTCTGGTCGGAGTATCCGCGCGAGTACATGTTCAACCAGTTCCTCGCATCGAAGGGCTACACCGTTCTCGATCTCGACTACCGCGGCTCCGACGGCTACGGGCGCGACTGGCGGACGGCCATCTACCGGTACATGGGAGGCCGGGATCTCCAGGATCAGGTGGACGCATCGCGCTACCTCGCCACCAACTTCAGGATCGATCCCGAGCGGATCGGGCTCTACGGCGGCAGCTACGGCGGATTCATCACTCTGATGGCCTTGTTCACCGAGCCCAGGCACTTTGGCGCCGGCGCGGCCCTCAGGAGCGTCACCGACTGGGC
>JANMMF010000358.1:0-2099 GCA_031372985.1 Gemmatimonadota bacterium | reverse complement strand
CGCACAGTGCAGAAGCGGCCGGTCGAGCTCTCGCCCGTCGCTCCGGTCAAGGGAACGTGGCGCACCCCGGTTACTCGCGATCCAATCGACATACCGATCGAGGATAAAGTCGCGCTACTCCTCGCCGCGAATGAAGCGGCGCTCAAGGTTCCCAAGGTTCGCTTCGTCACCTCGGGAATCGCTGCGCTCCGCGAGGAGAAGACACTGGCCACCACCGACGGCACTCTCGTTACCCAGACGTTCGTGCGCCTGGCCCCGCAATTCACGGCCACTGCGATAGCCGAGGGCGATTTCCAGAGCTACAACGAGGAGCTGGCTCCGCGCGGACTGGGATGGGAGTACGTCGAATCGCTCAACCTGCCGGGAAACGCCGAGCGGTGGGCGTCGCTGGCTGCCGAGAAGCTGACCGCGAAGCCGGTCGCGCCGGGAAGATATGACCTCATTCTCGATCCGACCAATCTCTGGCTCACCATTCACGAATCGATCGGTCATCCCACCGAGCTCGATCGCGCGATGGGCTACGAAGCGAATTACGCGGGGACGAGTTTCATTGCGCCGCCGGAGAACTTCATCGGGAAGTTCAAGTACGGCCCGGAGTTCATGAACATCCAGGCCGATCGGACGCAGGAAGGCTCGCTCTCGCGTGTGGCCTGGGACGACGAAGGCGTGCCCGCCGACAAGTGGCTGATCATCGAGAAGGGAATTTTCAAGGATTACCAGACCACCCGCGAGCAGGCGTCGTGGATCGCGAAGCTCACCAAAGTGAACCGCTCGCACGGAACCTCCTTTGCCGATTCATGGTCGACGGTTCAGTTCCAGCGCATGCCGAACATCTCGCTCATGCCCGGCGAGAAGAACATCGGTCTCGACGACATCGTCGCCGACACCGCCAACGGCATCGTCGTCAAGAATCGCGGCTCGTGGTCGATCGACCACCAGCGCTACAACTTCCAGTTCTCGGGACAGGCTTTCTACGAAGTGAAGAATGGAAAGATCACCGGCATGCTCAAGGACGTCGCCTACCAGGCAAACACGCCGCAATTCTGGAACAGCATGGACATGATCGGCGGCGAAAAGAGCTACTGGCTGGGCGGCTCATTCGGCGACGGCAAGGGTGAGCCGGGTCAGTCGAACTCGGTCAGCCACGGCTCAGTTCCCGCGCGCTTCAAGCAGGTAACGATAGTGAACACGGGGAGACGCCTATGAGGCCCCGCCGTCTAATTGACTCAGCCGGCGCCGCACTGGCGCCCCTTCTGTCGCGCGACCAGGCGAAGGCGCTCGCCGATCGCGTGCTCGCGATGTCGACGGCCGACGAGACTCGAGTGAGCATCCTGAGCGGTTGGGAAGGGAACACGAGATTCGCCGGAGGCGAGATCACGACCTCGGGTGAAACGGTGAACACCACCGTGAGCGTGAGCACGACGGTTGGAAAGCGCAGAGCCTCAGCGACGACGAATATCCTCGACGACGCTTCACTCCGCCGCACGGTAGATCTGTCTGTTCGCATGGCCAAGCTCTCGCCCGAAGATCCGGAGCTGATGCCCGAGCTCGGCGCGCAAAGCTACGGCAACGTCAACGGATTCCTCGACGCCACCGCCAACCTCGGCCCTGAAGCGCGGGCAACTGCGGTTCGTCGCGTGCTCGACCGAGCGGGAGAAGTCGGACGCCCCGCCGGCGACGTGTTCGTCGCCGGTTATCTCGAGGCGACAGCGGGAGCGCGCGCGATCGCCAACAATCGGGGACTCTTCGCGTATCACCGCTCGACCGATGCCGGGCTATCTACGACGGTAAGGACTCCAGATCGCACCGGATCGGGGTGGGCCTCGGCCGGAGCGCGCGATTGGGGAAAGATCGATCCCTCCGCGCTCGGCGCGCGCGCCGCGCAAAAAGCGGTCGCGTCCCGAAATCCCGTCGCGATCGAGCCCGGCCTGTACACGGTGGTATTGGAGCCGGGTGCGGTGGCCGATCTGATCCCGCAGCTGGCGGGGTCGTTCAATGCGCGCGGGGCGGACGAGGGCCGAGGAGCGTTCTCGAAGCGCGGCGGTGGGAACAAGGTTGGCGAAAAAATCGCCGACGAGCGCGTTACGCTCTATTCCGAT
>JANMMF010000360.1:0-4829 GCA_031372985.1 Gemmatimonadota bacterium | reverse complement strand
CACCCGTCCAACTTGACTCCACCACGACGACGACCGCGCGGTAAAGCGCGCAAACGTGTCCGGCGCCCGGCGCATCAGCACACATCGCTGCCGACGAGCCGCAACGCGTACATGGAGACGCGGCAGTGGCTGCTCGACCAGCACGGACCCGTGTGCGCGTACTGCGAGCGACGCGTCAGCTCGAAAGCGATCACCATGGATCACGTGACGCCGCGTAAGGGGAAGACAGCATACGATCGGCGCGACAACCTGGTTCTCGCCTGTCCGGAGTGCAACGCCCTCAAGGCGGACCAGCCTTTTCTCGCATTTCTGCTGGCGCGGAGAGCACGCGCTGCGAGTCTCCTGCGATACGGAAGTCACTTGAGCGCGATGCTGCTCGACCTGGCGAGAGAGATTGCCGGACCCGAAGCAGCCGCACGGGCGGCGCGCCTCGCCGACCCGGACTACCCCTACCTCGACTAGGACCCGGTCCGCTCCAGGTCGCCCTGCCGTTCGGGGCTCTCTTCCGGCACGGCCGTTTCTTCCAGCGGTGCCGCCTCTTCGAGTCTCGCCGCCGTTTCTTCCAGTTTCGCCGCCGCTGCTGCCTTTCGCCGGCTCGCGGCCGCTCGTCGGGTTCCTCCCTTCTGTCTCGCTTTAAGGAACGCTAGAACGTCCATCTCGTGCTGACGCAGGGTTGGACCGTGCACCTTGCGGGCGCTCCACTTCCGCTCCGGGAGCGGCGGGAGCACCGAGCCTTCCAGATAGGCCTCGATGAGCGCTGGGTGGATGTAATACTTGCGGCAGACGCTCCGCGTGTTGCCTAGCCGCTTTGCGGTGAGGTCAACCGCGGCAACGATATTTCGCTCGGCATCGCGCTTGGTCTGGGCCGGTCCAGTCTTGCGCAGAGCTTCGGCCACCAACATCGTACCTGCCCAGGTGCGGAAATCCTTCGCAGTGATATCGCGGCCCGTTACGTCCTGGAGATAGGCGTTAACGTCCTCGGCCTGAACCGTCTGTCGTTTGCCCTCGTCATCCAGGTACTTGAACAACTCCTCCCCACGCAGCGCCTGGCATCGTTGAACGATCCGCGCGATGCGCCTGTCGGTAACGGCCACTGCGTGCTGAATGCCGCTCTTGCCGCGAAACTCGAACCGTAGCTCCGAGCCGACCACGGCGACGTGACGGCGCCTGAGGGTAGTGAGGCCGAAGGACTTGTTCGCCTTCGCGTATTCGTCGGAGCCAATGCGAATCAGCGTTGTCTC
Source organism: Gemmatimonadota bacterium (assembly GCA_031372985.1). Lineage (GTDB taxonomy): Bacteria > Gemmatimonadota > Gemmatimonadetes > Gemmatimonadales > Gemmatimonadaceae > UBA4720. Next base: position 3,588 of record JANMMF010000360.1, on the reverse strand, counting down.
GAGCAGCCAGACTACCGTGGCCATGATCTTGTCGCGCGCCAGTCCATCCAGCTCGATGTCGCTCTCGACGCGCTCGCGGATTTTCCACAGCACATCGCTGAGCTCGAACATGCGCTCGAACTTGGTGCCGTCGCGGTGCTTCCGGAAACCCGGGTGGTAGCGATACTGCTTGCGGCCCCGGGCGTCGCGAGCGGTGACCTGCAGGTGACCGTCGTCGTGCGGGCAAATCCAAACGTCAGTCCAGGCGGGAGGAATTACGAGCGCGCGGAACCGATCGATCATTTCGCGCGAGCGAATGACGTGGCCGTCGGGATCGGTGTACGTGAACCCGCGACCGTGGCGCTGGCGTCGAATACCCGGCATCGCATCGGTAACGTACCTGAGGCCCGCGGCAGCCGCGGACCCCATGTATTCGTGAGACACAGACTGACCCAGTTTTCCTCCTCGGGCTTGCACGCTCGATGGTCACGCCTCCGGCCGCGAGACGGAGAGGCGGGGCGTCGCGATATGGACGCGACAAGCCCGTCGCGGCAACCGGATTCGGCGCAAAACGGCGCTTGTTCGCGCCTATTGCGGGCCTACCTACTCTGCGCTCGGCAGGGTGAAGTAGAACGTGCTCCCAAGGCCGACGTCGCTCTCGACCCAGATCATCCCGCCGTGCGCTTCGACGATGCCCTTTGCGATCGCCAGGCCAAGGCCGATTCCGCGGCGATCCGAGGGCATCGCCTGCCAGAAGCGTCCGAAGATGTGTGGAACCTGGTCTGGCGGAATCCCGGGACCGGTGTCGATGACGCCGAACCGGACACCACCGTCGATCCGCTCCGCGCAAACGGTGATGTGTCCGTCCCGCGGCGTGAACTTGACCGCGTTCCCGACGAGATTCGAGAGCACCTGCTGGATTCTGGCCGCATCGGCGACCACCGAAGGCAGATTCTCCGCAACGTTCGCTTCGAGAGTGATGGTGCTGCCGATGGCGAGAGGCCGAAGCATCTCGACGGTATCGTTGATTAGAGAGACCGGCGACTCCGGCTTGGCCTCGATGCCCAGGCGGCCCGATTCCATCCGCCTCACGTCGAGCAAATCCTGGATCATGCGGTTCATGCGATCAGCCGCCCGCCGCACGATCTCGACCTGCCGGCGCTCCTGCACGTTCTCGACGGGCGTGTTTTCCAGCATGAGGCTGACGGCCATCGTCACGGTGTTGAGCGGATTGCGCAGATCGTGAGCGACAACCGCGAGCACGTCGTCTCGAGCGCGCGTCGCCTGCTGCGCTTCGTGAAAGAGCCGCGCGTGCTCTACGACGATGGCCGCCCGCCGCGCGAGATCAGCGGCGAGTGAAAGATCAGCGATCTCGTAACGGCGACCCGAGCCGGACGTCACCAGGGTCAGGGCGCCGAGCGGCTTGCCGGAGTTCACCAGCGGAACGCAGATGAGCGAGCGCGGGCCCAGGGCCTCGACGGTAGCGCGCTGCTCGGGCTCCGCGAATGAAGCGCGAATGAACGCGGGAGTTATGTCGGCTTCCAGAACCGGCACACCCGTCGTAACGACGCGAATCAACGGATGCATCGCGGTGAGTGCGCTCCGAGGAAAGTGTGCGACTTTCTTGAGCAGCGCCGATTTGGCCGGGTCGACGTGCGCCTCTCCGACGCGCTCGAACTTGTCGTCCGCTTCGATGATGTCGAGCGCGCAGTAATCCGCGAGGGCCGGGACAGCCAGGCGAACAAGGGCGGCGAGAGTGGTCTGATAGTCGAACGATGCGCTCAGGACGCGGCTCGCCTCGGCCAGCAGCGCTGCGCGCTTCTCGGAATTCTCCGCTTCCGCGCGGGCGGATTGCTCGCGCACGAGTGCGGTCGACTGCTCCTCGGCGCGCTTTCTTGATGTGACGTCGCGAAAGCTCCAGACCCTGCCCACCGCTACATCGTCGATCCGCTGCGGCTGGGAGTAGCGCTCGAAGATCCGTCCGTCCTTCAGCTCCAGGACGTCGTAGCTCGCTTCCTCCGGATGGCTCATGAGATCCATCACCTTGGCCGTGAAATCGTCGGGATGAACGAGTTTCTCGAGTGCCGCGGCGTTCGCGCGCAGTTCGTCGCCAGAGGCAAAGATTTCCGCCGGTATGCCCCACATGTCGGCCATCTTCTGATTGAAGCTCAGAATCTTTCCGTCGAGATCGACCACCAGAATCCCGTCAGCGGTCGACTCGAGAGTCGCGCGCAGGAGTGAGAAGGACCGGCTGGCTTCTCTCTGTGCGTTTCGCCGCTCGGTGATGTCATCTACGAAGCCAACCAGATACAACGCGTCGCCGTTCACCGACCGCACGATCGAAACGGTGAGGTGGACCCAGATGACGGAGCCATCCTTCCGGACGTAGCGCTTCTCCATCCTGTACTCGGGGAGCTCGCCAGAGCGAATGCGTCCGATGAACTCCTGGCTGGCGGGCACATCATCCGGATGCGTTAGCTCCTCTAGCTTGAGCCGGAGTATCTCTGCCCGGGAATAGCCCGTGATCTCGCAATAGCGCTGATTGACGGAGATCCACTCTTCAGCGAGCGTCAGGTGCGCGATACCGATCGCGGCCTGCTCAAAGGTTGCGAGCAGGAGGTGGCCGGGCCCGCCAAGGGGTACGGCGTACTCCGCCGTCCATCCGGGCACCGCGGAGGAGGGCGCCAGGACAGTCGTTCCGTCAGGAGGTGTGAAGCCCGCCATGCCCTAATTTCGCATCGGTGCTGCTGCAGGAACAGACGGAATCATTCCAAATCGTCGAGCTTTCGGAGCGCCGGGATCTTCCAGGCCGTAGCCCCGACAACGCCGAGTGTCAACAACGCGGGCAATTATCCGGTGTGGCGCGTCGCGCAGCACCACATTCTATTTCGTCATGGCTTCGACAGGAGAAATCGTGACAGCGGCGGCGAGGGCGACGAGACCGGTCGAGGGAGAGTTTCTTCCGTACTATGAGAGGTACATCGCTCTCGTGCCGGAGGGAGATGTGCTGTCCACGCTCGAGACCCAGATGAGTGAGACCCAGGCCCTGCTGCGGGGCCTCCCGGCTTCGATCTCGACCTATCGTTACGCGCCCGAAAAATGGAGCGTGAACGAGCTCGTCGGACACGTCATCGACAGCGAGCGGATTTTCGCCGCGCGTGCTCTCAGATTCGCGCGCAACGATCCGACGCCACTGCCGGGGTTCGAGCAGGACGATTACGTGCGGAATTCGAACTTCGATGCTTACCCGTTTGTCGAGCTGGCGTCAGAATGGGATGCTGTGCGCCGCACGACCGTCTTCCTGTTCCAGCACCTGGAAGAGTCCGCGTGGATGCGTCGCGGAGTTGCCAACAACGCTGAAGTTTCGGTCCGAGCTCTTGCCTACATCATCGCCGGGCACGAGCTGCACCATCGGGAAATACTTCTGGCGAGATACCTCTAAACGGAACCGCGCGTCGCCCGATACCCGATACCCGATACCCGATACCCGAGATCCGGTACCCGAAACCCGAAACCCGAAACCCGAAACCCGAAACCCGGTACCCGAAACCCGGTACCCGAAACCCGGTACCCGAAACCCGGTACCCGAAACCCGGTACCCGGTACCCG
>JANMMF010000356.1:0-4214 GCA_031372985.1 Gemmatimonadota bacterium | reverse complement strand
GCCGGTGAGCATACTCGCGAGCCGGTTGCGCCGAGCATTGGTGAGCCCGGTCGCAGATACACGGTGATCTATGATGGTCACTGCAAGGTGTGCGGCCGGATGGTGAAGCTGCTGACCAAGTGGGATCGCCGCCATGATCTGGAGATCATTCCGTCGCAGACTCCGGGAGTGAGGGAGAGGTTTCCGTGGATTCCTGCGCGGGCGTATGTCGAGTCGGTGCAGGTGATTCGGACGCGCGTTGGTCGGACCTGGCAGGCTGCGGCGGCGCTCGAGGAGCTGCTGAACGTCTTGCCGAAAGGGAGGCTGATCTCCTGGCTATTCAAGATCCCGTTCGTGCGGCCGCTTGCCGATCGGTTCTACTGGTGGTTTGCGCGGAATCGGTACAAGCTTGGGTGCGGGGATCATTGTGCCGTACGTGACGCGAATCTCGATTACGGGGATGGCTGAGAGGCCCTGGGAGCCCCGCGCGGTGCTCCAGAAACGAAATCGAACATCCGTTATTAGATCGCTTTGATCTTGCAGTCCAATCCCCGATGCGGTTTTGTTACCGCGCGTCTAACTGCATGCGCTAGCTTCCGTTGCAAAGCAGAGGACTGTAGTGAGAACATCATTGGTGTACGAGGCCATGCAGCCCAATGCGATTCTTTGCAGTCCAAGTAGTCAACCCAATTGGCGTTAGGCGGACCGACCAAGCAGCATGAGCGACACCATAGAGACGATCGTTCTTCTTGTCACGTTGTTCCTCGGTCTGCCGCTCTTTCTTCTCTGGGTACGCGACCGCGTTTCTAACGCACGTTCGCGGCAGCGAAATCCGCCAGAAAGGTTAGCCGATGATCGTGGGCCGTTCGTCATGAAACAACCATCAAGAGAGATCGACGACGTGCGACCGATGAGCCCAGCCGAACGTGAGCTCACCCGTTGGATGCTTGATCATTCTGGTGCGCCTGATGTTGAGCGGTTCCTAGCCCATCTTGAGCGCGCACACGTCATATCCCGTTGCCCTTGCGGCTGCGCCAGTGTGAACTTCTCGGTGAGCGGCGAGGCCGAGCCAACCGGCGGTCTTCGCGTTTTAGGAGATTACGTTTTCGGCGATGAGGAGACTATGAGTGGCGCCTTCGTATTCGAACAAAACGGCGTGCTTGCTGGTTTGGAGGTTTACGGGTTAGGTGGAGACGCTCCCCGAACGCTGCCCCACCCTGAAGAGTTGCGGCCGTTCCGGCCTGGCACAGCATAAACCCTTCGAGATTGGTGCCCTGCCGCCTAACGAACGTTGCAGCAGACAAGCACTTTTGGATTGCGCGCTGCGCGCGCATTGTTAGATGTGCTTGCAGCTGAACTAAGGCGTTAGATAGCACTTCCAGTATCTCCTATGAGACGATTCACCGTTCTGATCAGTATTTGTCTCGGCTGCAGTTCGTCTGCGCCGAAGCGTGAGGCCAGCAGCGCCGAAGCCGATAGCGTATGGCGAGCACGCATTGGAGCTAGCGTTTGTCGGCGCCCTTCTGTGGCAACATCCGATTGGCCAGAGTTTGTCACAGCGAGACGCCGAGCCACGATTCGCATTCCTCTTTTTCTTAAACCCGACCGTTTTCAGGCGGCGAGAGAGAGTGCCAATGCTCGGAGAACTGGAAAGTTTCCTCCGTTGGCATCGGGGTGGAATAACCTCGACTTGACGACCGACTTCGCCCAGCTAGGGGTCGGTGTCGAGGACTCAGTCAAGCTTGTCTACCCCGGACCCGCAGAACCCGAGGAGAGTATTTGCATCGAAAGTGTGGACGGCGCTCAGGCGACGATTCTCTCGTCCAACCGCGGCGCAAGAATCGGCGGCCAAGCGAACACAGTTACCAGTGACACCGTGACTCTTCCGCCTTACGTCGCATTCGCTACCATGAGATTTCCGGACGGCCTATCGCTTCAAATCTTCGGCACTGCGAGTACGCCCGATCAACAGAGCCAGATGCTCGCTGCTATTCGGACGATCCGACGTTTTCATGATCGATGACAACCTATCCAGATCGTGCCTTGGAGAAACCGGCAAGGCTACCCCGCCCGTGCTATCTAACGAACGTTGCAGCTGACAAGCACTTTTCGGATGCGGCTTCGCCGCAATGGTTATAGTGTGCTTGCAGCTGAACTAAGGCGTTAGGTAGCGGCTTCAGACCGGAGGTTGCGATGGGAAATCGAGGCGGCTGGCAGGCCTTCGCCGAATGGGCATTAGCTCTAGCTCTCCTGTCACTCGCGGTGATTGGAGCGGCCTCAATTGGAATGTTTATCTTACCGTTCGCCTTGCTAGCCCTCGCATTAGCGGCCAGAAGAAATCGTGCGTGGCCCGAAACACTGATGGGCGGGCTTACTGGGGTCGGTAGTATTTGTCTTTTTGTGGCATACGGAAGCCGAGACTATTCCCCCTGCCCGCCAATGCCCATTCGGATCCAGGTCTTTGAAGGCGATCACGGTCGCTTCTCATGCGGTGGGCCCGATCCGATGCCATGGCTGACGGTCGGCCTCCTACTAACTGCCGCTGGCCTCGTGGGCTATCTAGTCTCTCGGCGAACACGCCCCGCCCCCGCCGCTACCTAACGAACGTTGCAGCTGACAAGCACTTTTCGGACGCGGCTTCCCCGCAATGGAGATAGTGTGCTTGCAGCTGAACTAAGGCGTTAGGTAGACCCACGCGCTCTCTATGCGCCATGAAACCAGAACTTCAAGTAGTCTGGACCACGAGGTGAAGAGAGATATGCGGAACTGCCACCGTCAGGTACTCCTTATTCCTGCAGCGTTGTTCGTCACCGCGTGCGCGGTGTACTTCCCTCGTACGCCTATCCTGCCGGCGACGTTCGAAGGCCCTCTGAGTGCGAATGCGGATTCTCTAGTCGCCTCGACACAACCCTCGTCCTGCGCCCCGGCGCGGCATCTGGATTTTGGCACGACTCCGCAGGGCTGCGTGCGCGTAGCTGGCGACACGGCGGGTTGGGTGAACTGGACAGATGCAAGCCGCGTGGTAAAGGTCGGGCGCGAGTGGAGTCAGCCCGATGGCGTCACTGCCTTGCGTGTCGGCCGTTCCATGGAAAGCGAGCTCGCGGGCAGATTGGGTCCACCCGTCGAGTGCCACTACGAGCATCAGCCGTCGGGGCGTGAAGTCCGATGGATTACGACTGAATCTGCCGGTATTTCCACCGCACTAATTGTCTACGACAGCGTGCCAAACCCCGCAGCACGAGGGCAGATCGTCCTGATCCGCACTCTCGGGCCGGAGCGGTGCGGTTACCACGTGGACCGTCCGTGGACTCACTAATATCTCGCCCGGACATGCGGGGTTCGCACGCGTCGCATTTCCGCTTCGCTTGAGCCCGCACCGTAAACACACGACACGCTACCTAACGAACGTTGCAGCTGAACTAAGGCGTTAGCCGGACGAACTGGGCTCGTGGCGAATAGGTTTATTCGTGGACTTCGAGATCCTGGATCGCGTCTCCGACGCTGAGACCATCGCCGTCGGCTCCCGCATTAGAGAGATCAGGCGCCTCCAACGGGTCTACGGACGCGGACGCTGGCGGAAACGCAAAGGTATAGCTAGGGTAAGACTGGAGGACGGCACCGTTCGCCGAGCAGAACTTCACTGGTACGAAGCCACCGGCATTGGCAGACATGAGTACAAAATCAAACGCTACCTCGATTAAACCTCGGCGCTCGAAAAAGGCCGGTTCTTCGCGCTCGCGGACAATCGTACTTTGCCTTCGGAACACCGGGTACGAAGTCTCACTCGAGCCTCGGAAGATTTACGAAGTCCTTCCCGACCGCGACGCAGCGGCTCACAATCAGCTAAGGGTCATCGACGAATCAGGCGATGACTATCTCTATCCCGCCTCGCACTTCGCATCTATCGCTCTTCCCCAGTCGGTGCGTCGAGCGGTCCTCGCCGCCAGCTAACGAACGTTGCAGCAGACAAGCACTTTTCGGATGCGGCTTCGCCGCAATGGTGATACTGTGCTTGCAGCTGAACTAAGGCGTTAGGCGACTACTGCTGTAGGCACACGCTAGGGAGCGACGGATGCACTACTACCTGCGCGTTATCGGATGGCTGCTGGTTGGAATGGGCACCCTGCTGTCGGTCGTTACGGTGTTGGCGTTGGCCGGAGTAATCCAGTTGCAGATCGACTTCTTTGCCTTCAACCTCGATACTCGTGGTGAGCGCCTTGCGTTGGTGTCTGGGT
>JANMMF010000311.1:0-3571 GCA_031372985.1 Gemmatimonadota bacterium | reverse complement strand
GGCCTTCCGATCATCGACACGCTTCAGCAGCTCGTCGCCTCCGGCGATCGAGTCGAGGCGATTGATTGCTCGCCATCCGGCACGATGGGCTTCGTGTTCAGCGAGCTCGGTCGCGGTCGCGCGTTCTCCGACGTCGTGCGGCAGGCGATGTCGCTTGGATACACGGAGCCGGATCCGCGCGACGATCTCAGCGGAATTGACGTCGCCCGCAAGGGCTTAATCCTGAGCCGCATGCTCGGCTACACGGGGGAGATGCAGGACGTCGAGATCGAGTCGCTGATTCCTGCTGCTTTACGTGAAGTCTCACGCGATGAGTTTCTCGCCGCGCTCCCCGAGTCCGACGCATCGTGGGCGGCCGCCGTAGAAGACGCGCGGGCGAACAATGCCGTGCTGCGTTATCGCGTACGCGTCACGCGGGGCGGCGTGCGCACCGGTCTCGCGCGCGTCCCGCTGGGCAGTCCACTCGCATCGCTGGACGGCACCGACAATCTGTTCGTGTTCATGACGAAGCGGTATCGGGAGCGGCCGCTCGTCGTGTCCGGGCCAGGTGCGGGGGCCGTGGTCACCGCCGCCGGCGTGCTCGGCGATGTCCTTCGGATCGTGTCGGCATGAGCGAGAGCGCGCGCCGAATTACGGCCAGCGCACCCGGTGGAATCGGGAACATCGGTCCCGCCCTCGATGTCCTGGGGTGCGCTGTTGTCGGCGCGCGCGATGAGGTCACAGTCGCGCGGCGCGACCAGCCCGGCATTGAAGTCGCGGACGCCGGTCATCCCGACCTTCCGCGCGATGCTTCACGTCACACCGCCGCGCTTGCTGCTGCTGCCGTCCTGCACCGCGCCGGCGAGACGAAACGCGGCCTCACGCTGTGGTGCCGCAAAGGACTTCCGCTCTCGGGAGGACAGGGAGGGAGCGCGGCGTCCGCCGTGGCGGGCGCGGTAGCGACCAACGCTCTGCTCGGGAATCCGCTTGGAACCGAAGCGCTGCTCTCGAGCTGCCTCGATGCGGAATCCGCCGTTGCGGGGCGCCATCTCGACAACATCGCGGCATCACTGCTCGGCGGGATCGTGCTCGTCCGGACTCTCGACCCAATCGAGGTGATCCGGATTCCCGTTCCTGAGCGGCTGATACTGGTGCTGGCGCATCCAGCGCAGCGCCTCACGACCGCGGATTCACGGCGCGCATTGCCGGAACAGGTAGCGCGCGCGGACGTCATTCAGCAGATCGGGAACGCGAGCGCAATGGTGGCTGCCTGCTATGCGGGCGACGTGGTGCTCTTCGGCCGCTCCATTGACGACCGCATCGCGGAGCCGGCGCGAGCGCCGCTGCTGCCGGGATTTCTCGCGGCGAAACGCGCGGCACTCGCTGCGGGTGCGCACGGTGTGTCAATCTCCGGTGCGGGGCCGAGTGCGTTTGCGGTCGTGTCGGACGATGCGACTGCCCACGCCGTTGCCGGAGCGATGCGTGATGCGTATGTCGCTGCGGGACTCGAGTGCGCGACACGAGTGACGGGGGTCGATCGGGAGGGTGCCATCGTGCACGAGACATGACGGGCGCGACTGTCCTGCGCTGCGAGTCGTGTGGCGCCACATACGGCGACGACCTGGCCCATGCGACCTGCCCCGCTTGCGACGGTCTTCTGCTAGCCGAGCACGCGCCTCCTGCCGTGCGGGGTCCAGCGCTGCGCGCGCTGTTCGATTCGCGCGTCGGCGCGAGTGCGGCTTCCGCTCAGGAGCACTCAGGCGTCTGGCGGTTCCGCGAGCTCGTGCTCGACGTCGCTGACGACGCGATCGTCAGTCATCCGGAGGGGAACACGCCGCTCATCACCCGTCCGGCGATCTCCGCGTACGCCGGCGTCGACGATCTCGTCATGAAGCACGAGGGTCACAACCCGACCGGATCGTTCAAGGATCGCGGTATGACGGTCGCGCTAACTCAGGCGCGGCGCGTAAACGCGCGAGCCGTTGCCTGCGCATCCACCGGGAATACATCGGCGTCGTTGAGCGCGTACGCGGCGCAGGCTGGGATTCCCTCGTTCGTCTTCGTGCCGGCAGGCCAGATTTCCGCGGGAAAGCTCGCGCAGACGATCGCCTACGGTGCCCGGGTCCTCCCGATCGACGGCGATTTCGACGAGTGCCTTCGACTCGCGCGGGAAGCCGCGACGCTGGGCATCTACCTCGTGAATTCGGTCAACCCTTTCCGCCTCGAGGGACAGAAGACGATCATCTTAGAGCTGCTACAACAGCTCGGCTGGCAGTCGCCGGACTGGATCGCGCTCCCGGCCGGCAACCTCGGCAACACATCCGCGTTCGGCAAAGCGTTGCGCGAGGCGAGGGCTCTGGGCCTGATCGACCGCGTGCCGAGGCTGCTCGCTGTGCAGGCGGCCGGTGCGGCGCCGTTCGCGATAGCGTTCGCCGAGGGTTTCGTCACGCGCCAACGGGTGCGCGCGGAGACTCGCGCCACCGCGATCCGTATCGGCGACCCCGCATCATGGGATCGCGCCGTCACCGCTATCCGTGAGACGGACGGGCGCGTTGTGGCTGTCAGCGACGAGGAGATCTTCGCGGCCAAAGCCGTTGTCGATCACGCCGGAGTCGGGTGCGAGCCGGCCAGCGCTGCTAGCATAGCGGGGATCCGCAAACTTGTGGCGGCTGGTGAGATCCCGGCTAATGCTCGAGTAGCTGCCGTGCTTACGGGGCACCTGCTGAAGGACCCCGGGGCCCAGGCAGATTCGTCGCTCTCGGAGCCACTGAGTTACGATGCCGCAATGGACATCCTCAGACGTGAGACTAACTACAACTGAACGCTACCGGCCGGGGGCTTTGGGCGGAGCGGCGGGGGGCTTCGAGCTTCTTTACTGAAGACTACCTGCTAGGGGCAGTGGGCGGAGCGGCGGACGGCTGCGGTCAGGAAAGGCGTTTGATCAAGGAGTAGAGCATTTGCGCACGACGGTTGTTTGACTGACGAGGGAGATAAAATCATTTCCGGAAACGAGACTACGGGATCCTTTTCACTCCCCTATCGCCCGTAGCCGCCAGCCGCTCCGCCCAAAGCCCCTAGCAGGTAGTCTTCCGTGAAAAGCTCGCAGCCGCCAGCCGCTCCGCCCAAAGCCCCTAGCCGGTAGTCTTCAGTTTGCAGTTGCCCAATTGCAGTTGCTCTTCCGACCGCTCGAACAACACAACGCCAACCTTATCTAGGGATGTCCCCACAGCCTCCAAGGCGACCGCGACATGGTAGACAAGGTCTGCCGCTTCCTCCGCAGCACGACCCGAATCAGAATCCGCGCACGCAGTAACGAACTCGGCGGCCTCTTCCCCGATCTTCTTCAAGCGAAGATTCCGATCGCCGAGTAGCGTCCTGGTATAGCCAGTTGCATCCGGCTGCATTCGTCTCGCGTGGATTGTTTCCGCGAGCAATGCCCAGGCGCTTGGCCGAGCGGAGTTAGAAAAGCAGGACACCTCGCCAGTGTGACACGCCGGTCCAGCCGGCACGACGCGAGCGAGCACAGTGTCGCCGTCACAGTCGAGGGAGAGCGAAACCATCTTCTGCACGTTCCCGCTCGTCGCACCCTTCC
>JANMMF010000307.1:0-4315 GCA_031372985.1 Gemmatimonadota bacterium | reverse complement strand
GTGTCGTGCAGGTAGATGTTGAAGTCGTTCGGGAAAAGAAATTTCACGAAACCCAGTGCGTTTTTCGGACCGGGACGCTGGCGGACGCGCGTCTGGCCGCCCTCCTGATACGTCTCCATGTTCTCGCGCGCCATATAAACTGAGCCCTTCGGGAAGATCTCCTTCGCCGCGATGCCGGGCGGCACGTTCCAGTATGGACGAAACACGACCGTCTCCATCGAGTCGGCGAATACCGGTGTCGCTCTGTCCTGGTATTCCTGGCCTACGATCACCCGCATCTCCATCACCTTCTGTCCGCTGTCGTACGCCTCGAGCTTGAACGCGGGGACGTTCACGAAGATGTAGCGTGACCCGAAGCTTCTCGGTAGCCAGCGGTACCGCTCCATGTTCGCCGCGATCTCACCGAGCCGGAAGCTCGCGGGGACGTTCATGGATTCGATCGTTTCCTTGCCGAGCGCGCTGTCGACGTTGATTCCGTGTCGCTGCTGGAAGAGCGCGACAGCTGCGGCCAGATCGCGGTCGTAGGTGCTCGCTGACGGCGCGGCCGCGCCCTGGGGCGATGGAATCATCGATGCCTTGTTGGCCCCGCTGGCGGGAACGATTCCCTCAACCGCGAGCCTGCTGCGCACTCCCGCCAACACGGCGGGATCCGCGGCCTCTCCCGGTTTCACGTTCTTGCTGTCAGGAACCTTTTGCCAACCGCCCTTAGCAACGATGACGCGATAGTTCTGCAACTGCTTGCTCAGCCCGGCGTAGTCGTTATCCGTGGGCCGCATCGTTGCCAGAGCCTTGTCGAGTCGCTCGTAACGCAGATTTCTGACGAGCGCGCTGTCGACGTTCTCTTCCTCCGGATCGACGTGCCAAGCCTGCGCCACTGTGCGCGGATCGACCTGACCGGTGAGGAGATCCTCGCCAAGAGACGTATACGAGGCAGTAAGAATGACATCAGCGGTCGCGAGCTGCTCGGCGGTCGGGGTCTTGGTCTGCTTGAGATCGCCGATAGCCCGCGCGAGCGCACCGATTGGATAGTCGTCGAGCCGCATCCCATCGGTGTTGGCGGCCAGAATTGCGTCGGTGAGCGCTTTGGTGCGTGTCTCGTGGAGCCCGTTGCTGGTGAGCCAGAGCGGATTTCTTCCGTACAGCTGGTAAAGCCGCTTCGTGTGGCCCCATTGATCGTCGTCGATCCGGTCGAGCTTTGGGCCATCAAGCTTTCGCTGGATCAGGGCTTCAATTTCGGTCGCTGGAACGCCCTGAACCGACGTCAGCTTTGCAGGCGCCCATGTTTGTGGGTTCTCATTTTTCGCGGTTCCCGCGCTGTCACCGCGGTTGCAGGCGGTGAATAGCACGAGCCCCGACAGCAGAGCTAACAATGCCGTTCGTGGGCGTACGGGTTGGTGAGCCGTAAGCAATACATTCATATGGAGTTACAATCCTATTGACGGGCGTAAATCGTGGTTCGCCCATCAATTAGGCGAAAGTCGGGCCAGCCCAGCCGAATGTTCTATCCCCGACAAATCTCCGCGCTTTACCCTTTTCGATCGGTCGGGAGCTCGCTGCAGTTGCAGTTACACACTGAACAGCGAGCAATACTCTATTGAACGCACTGCCCCTTGGGATCGGGCTTCGGCTTATCTACGACTGGCCGGTGGTCGAGGTTACCCACACGCGTAGCCAGATCCGCCACGTACTGCGCCACACGGGCCAGGCGGTCGTAATCGATGTACTGCGGCTCGTCCGTCACCTGGTGGTAGTCGGCGTGACCGCCGGTGGTGAAGAAGATGATTGGAATTCCGTAGCGCGCGTACTCGTAGTGATCGCTGCGGCAATAGATGTTCACTGGATGACCGTTGGCGTCCATCAAATAGTCAAAGGACAATGGCCGCTTCCCGGCTCGGTTCACCGACTCGGCCAAATCACCCAGCTCGCTCGAAAGCCGGTGCGCACCGACGAGCTGCACGTAATCGGCATTGCCGCGGTACCTCACGCCGTCCTTGGTGATTCCCGTATTGTCGGCAGGCGAACCCCGGCCGACCATGTCCATGTTCAGCTGCGCTACGATCGAGTCACGCTGAACAGTCGGATGATCGGTGAACCACTCGGAACCGTACAGCCCTGCTTCCTCGCCGTTGTGCCATACGAAGAGCAGAGATCTCTTCGGCTTCACTTTCTGTGCGGCGAAGTATTGCGCGATCTCGAGTGCGCTCATGCTACCCGAGCCATCATCGTCAGCCCCGTTGTAGATGGAGTCGGGGCGCGCCGAGGCGCCGTTGCTGCGCCGGCGGACGTCGGCGAGCACGGCATTGACCCTCGCCTGCTGCGTGGCGTCGAGCTGCGGTGGGCGATCGTCGGCGCCGCCTGTCCGGTAGAGATGGTTCACGACGTACATCGAATCGTGCGCGACTGGGCGCACACTCCAGCCGATGTGATCGTTGTGGGCGCCGATGGCAACGAATTGATTGCGAAGCTTTGGATCGCTACCCTGAATCATGGCGACGACGTTTCGCACCGGATACCCGACCGGTGTCTCCTTGAATCGGGGTGTCGCGGTGACCGTGACCCCGAGCGCCCCCGCCTTGACGCTATCGACACCGGCGCCAAGCAGAGTGGACGCAGCGCGCTTGGTGATGTAGAGGAAAGCGGGTGTCACTTGCACCGCGTCGTCAGGCTTGAGCGTTTGCGACGACTGCCTGAGGATCTGTTGCATCTGGACCGGAAGCAGGTCCAGTCCGGCAGCAGCGATTCCTGCCGCATTCGGAAAGCGACGGACTGTGGCCGCGCGCGCCACCGAGCCCGGAATCCCCTGAGTCTGGCCCCTCGGACTGACGTTCAACACGACCAGCTTGCCTGCAGCAGCGGCTGCATCGATCAGGGATGCCGAGTCGCCCCAGGTTCCACCATAGATCACCTGGGCGCCGTTGAGGCTGCGTGCCCCGTCTCCCTGGTCACGCACGATGTAGTCCGTCCACGGTGTGAATGAGACTGGTCCGGCGGAGAGCCCCGTGGACTCATCGAACGCGCGATCGACGATGTTCACCGCCTGAAAGTAGGTTCCGTTGTCGCCCATCGGTGTGAGGCCCAGGCGCTTGAGCTCGTTCGCTATGTAATCGGCGCCCTTCACGTTGCCGGGCGTGGCGAGCAGGCGACCCTGCATGGAATCGTCGGCGAAGATATATACGCGCGACCTCAGATCTGACGGGGTGATCGCAGCCGTCGTAGAGGTCGGGTTGAGCGTGCGGGGACGAATCAGGACATCCCAGTTGGGAGCTGCTCCGGCTTCGAAGGGCGTTGTCGCGGCCTGTTGAGCGGATGCTGAGCCAGCGATCCCAAGCGTGGCGACCAAAGCTGTGAATCTCAGGGCTGACTTTCTCATGGATGGGGAGGGTGGTTGTGACGGCTCACCGGCGAGCGCCGGTGAAAATTAGACCCCGGTAGTGGCCGAAGCGGTTCAATCCGTGAGATTTCTGTGAACCCTTACGACCCCGGTTTCCTGGAAGTTGCAGCACATCTGGCAGACAAACGTACCCAACTATATGCTCCAAGGATTCCCTCACATTTGGGTGTGCGCCATGCGTCCTCTACTCCTGGCTGTCCTCGTTCTTCCGGTCTTGGCATCACAGGTCCCCTCACAGCGGCCGTCGAAAGCGCCGCTTCAAGTAACCGAGTGGACCGTGCCGTGGGAAAAGACGCGTCCGCGTGATCCCTACGTCGACGCTCAGGGGCGAGTCTGGTTTGTAGGTCAGGAGGGGAACTACATCGCGTACCTCGATCCGGCGGCAGGAACGTTCAAGCGGTACGAGATAGAGGCGGGCACGAATCCTCACAATCTGATCGTCGATAAGTCGGGGAAGGTGTGGTTTGCCGGGAACCGCAACGCGCGCATCGGCGCACTGGACGCGACGAGCGGCAAGAGCACGATCTACCCGATGCCGGATGGAGTTCCGCGCGATCCGCACACGTTGGTGTTCGACAAGAAGGGTGACATCTGGTTCACTGCGCAGCGCGGCAATGCCGTAGGTCATCTCTCGACGCGGACCGGGAAGGTGCGCATAACCAAGGTACAGACTGAGAACGCTCTTCCCTACGGCATCGTCCTCGACCGGCAGGACCGGCCGTGGTTCGTGGAATTCGGATCGAACAAGCTCGGGACGATCGATCCGACTACGCTTGCGGTGAAGGAGTATCCGCTACCCAACGAAAACACCCGCGCACGACGGCTCGACGTGACGTCCGACGGTGCGATCTGGTATGGAGATTACACGCGTGGAACGCTGGCGCGGTTCGATGCGAAGAGCGGCCAGGTTCAGGAGTGGCCGAT
>JANMMF010000298.1:0-26608 GCA_031372985.1 Gemmatimonadota bacterium | reverse complement strand
GGACGGCCACCACCACCGCCACCACCTTGTCCACCACCACCTTGTCCGCCGCCGCCTCCACCTCCGGGCGGACGACCACCACCACCGCCACCACCTTGTCCGCCGCCACCTTGTCCACCACCACCGCCGCCCGGTGGGCGTCCACCACCACCGCCGCCCTGGCCGCCTCCGCCTTGGCCGCCACCACCGCCGGGTTTACCACCACCACCGCCGCCGGGTTTACCACCACCACCGCCACCGCCGCCGGGTTTACCACCGCCACCACCACCCTGTCCGCCACCGGGACGGCCACCGCCACCGCCACCGCCTTGGCCGCCGGAAGAACCACCGCCGCCCTGGCCGCCGCCGCCAGGTCCGCCACTACCACCGGACCCACCGCCGCCCTTCGCACCAAAGTTCTCTTCCGTTCCAGCCATTCTGCTACCCTCCAGAGTTGTGTGTTACCAGGCGCGAGAAAAGCAATGCATGTGCCATATTTGGAACATGCAATCGCCAAACTCACTGCGTAATTCGCGCCACGAAGAAGACTTGTGGCCGTAAAGCACTTCCGATGCGCGACGCCTCTCGCGTCCGGAGCGCACGTCGCGCTCATCGCTCCAGCCGGTCCATTGCAGAAATCCGAAGACCTCCCACGCGCTCAGGACAACGCGCGCGCGCTCGGCTGGGAGCCGATCGTCGGGCCGCATGCGACGGAGCGCCTTGGATATCTCGCCGGAAAGGATCGCGACCGGCTCATCGACATCAATAGTGCGCTGAGAGATCCCACGATCGACGCGATCTGGTGTCTGCGCGGCGGCTACGGGATGATGCGCATCCTTGCCGGTATCGACTACGACGCGCTGTCGCGCACGCCCAAGTCGATCATCGGCTTCTCCGACATCACCGCGCTCCACGCCGCCGTGCAGAGGAAATGCAGGCTCGTGACGTATCACGGTCCCCATGCTCGTGAGACGCCGACCGAATTCTCGCGCGACTCGCTGCGGCGCGCGGTCGTCGAGCAGGCAGATTCATGCGGCGTCGCGCCCAACGCGCGCGAGATCTACGCGGGAGTCGCCGCAGGACGGCTCGTCGGAGGGAATCTCGCAGTGCTCGCGGGGCTGTGCGGCACACCGTACGCGCCCGACCTGAGCGACGGGATCCTGATCCTCGAGGAGATCAACGAGCCAGTGTATCGCATCGACAGGATGCTCCAGCAGCTCAAGCTCTCGGGCGCGCTCAACGGCTGCAAGGCGATCGCATTCGGCGCGTGCGTCAAATGCGCCGACGATGCCGGCGGTGGTGGCCGCCCCTTCGACGAAGTGCTCGGCGAGATCGCGCGCGAGCTGGGCGTTCCCTGTCTGGCTGGAATTCCTGTCGGGCACCTCGACGAACAGTGGACGATTCCGCTCGGCGCGATGGCGAAGCTCGACACCTCGAAGCGCGTGCTCACGGTCACCTCGTACAAATCCTGAGAGAGGCGCGATGGCTCACAAGACCGGCCAGGATCTGATCGACGAAGCAAAGGAGCGGATCGAGGAAGTGACGCCCGAGCAAGTCCGCGAGATGCAAGATCGCAAGGAGTCCGTCGTATATCTGGACGTACGGGAGCCCAATGAGTGGAACCTCGGGCGGCTCCCGCACGCCGTCCACCTGCCGCGCGGCAATCTCGAGACCAAGGTCGAGGGAATGATCGATCGTGGGCAGAGAGTCGTGATCTATTGTGCGCGCGGAAACCGATCGGCGCTCGCGGCGCTCACGATGAAGCAGATGGGGTACGAGAATGTCGCGTCGATGGCGCGCGGATTTCTCGGATGGGCGGACATCAACGGCGAAGTCGAGGGATGACCGAGGTCAGCTCACGGAGTCCGGAAGCGTTCGAGATCCCGTGCAAGGACGGCTTGTCGATTCGTGGCGAGATTTATTCGGCCGAATCGTCGCTCGGAACGGTAATCCTCTGTCACGGCTTCAAGGGGTTCGCCCACTGGGGATTCTTCCCGTACATCGCGCAGACGCTGGCCGAGAACGGACTGAGTGCCATCGCTTTCGACTTCTCGGGGAGCGGCATCGGCCGCGATCGCGAGTCTTACACCGAGCCCGAAGCATTCGCCGGCAACACGCTATCGAAGGAACAGGACGATCTGGAGAATCTCCTCGACTACGCGAGGCGCAGAAAGCTGATCACCAGGAAATTTGGCCTCTTCGGCCATTCGCGCGGTGGTGGAAGCGCCATCCTGTTTGCCGCGGCGACCGGTCTCGACGTGAGCGCGCTCGTGACGTGGGCCGCGATCTCGTACCCGAATCGCTGGTCGAGCGAAGATATGCTCACCTGGCGCAGGCAGGGATATGCGGACGTGACAAATTCGCGCACGGGTCAGACCATGCGGCTCGGCACCGATCTCCTGGACGACGTCGAGATCCACGGGCAGACAAAGCTCAACATCGAAGCCGCCGCCAGCAGGATCAAAGCGCCGTGGTTGATCGTGCACGGAACGGCGGACGAGACTCTCCCGAGCTCGGAAGCCGAACGACTTCACACGCTATCGCTGGGTGTCAGCACGCTCCGTCTGATCGACGGGGCGAGCCACAGCTTCGACGCCAAGCATCCGTTGAGCGAAGTGCCACCTGTTCTCGAAAAGGTCGTGCTGGAGACGGTAAAGTTCTTCGTCCGCAACGCGACGCCGGGATGATGTGAGCAGGCGCAGTGGTGGTGAGGATGGTCTGGAGGGGCTGCTCGCTCATCCGGAGATCGTGAGGCTCCGCTCCGCGCTCGAGTCGCACAGCGCTGTGCGTGCGGACAACAAGGAGGGCATTCGTCGGGCAGCGGTGGCGTTGATCATTCGCGCTGGAGAAAACGGCGCGCCGGAGTTGTTGTTCATCAAGCGCGCCGAGTATCCGGCGGATCCGTGGAGCGGTCAGGTCGCGTTCCCGGGGGGACGAGAGGAAGCCGCCGACCCGACGCTCGCAGACACGGCGATCAGGGAGACTCGCGAGGAGACCGGGATCGATCTCGTCAGCGATGGGACGGTGATCGGAACGCTGGACGATCTGCGTCCGAACACCGTGAGGCTCCCGGCTGTGATCGTGCGCCCGTACGTCGTGCTGTTGAACAAATTCGAGCCGCTGTTACTGAGCGACGAAGTCGCGCTTGCGTTCTGGATTCCATTGGAGGCGTTCAGGGACGCGCCGGCATGGCGCGATACCGATGTCCTCGCGCGCGGAGTGCAGCTCAATCGGCGCGCGTTTCATCATCAAGGTCACGTGATCTGGGGTATGACCGAGCGCATTCTGGCGCAGCTTCTAGCGTTGCTCGACTGATTTCTTTGCGCTCGTCCAGTCGCGCGACTTGAGTTGATCGCGCGGTTGGTCGGCGCGGGTATCCTCTGCGGGGCAGTGTCCGCGCACAGCGCGCCCGGCTCGCGCGCGCGATGCGAAGTGTCTGCCACGATGCCGGGCGGAAGACCGGGAGGCGGATGAGTGAGCTGAAGCACGGGGGACTCGTGTATGATTTTACCCCCCAGGTACGCCGTGTAAGTAACCAGAGTGACAGCCGCGAGTGCGCCGGCGACAATGCCCGCGCGCATCCACCCCGGCACCGCTTCGTTCGGTCGCTTGAGCGATCTCCACCACGAGTAGGCAGCGAACGTGCCCACTACGAGAATCACATACATCGCGAGAGTGCCCGCATCCTCGTGGGATTCGATCACACTGGGATGCACGTACCACGGATCCCTCAACGCTTCATCGGCCTCTATCCCCGTCAAGTGAACAGGGTAGACGAACGCGCCGGCAACCGTCAGGGCACCCATCGCGGTCAGCCATAGCCCTCTTCGCTCGAGGAGAAGCGCCAGAATCGCGACGCCGAGGGCGGAAACGCTCAGTACCACCGGGAAATGGTTGATGAGCAGATGCGCATAAGGCCAGGACAACATCGGGTAAGCGTCTCGCGGTGCGTAAGGTTGGAGAACAACACGTCCGCGACAACTTACGAGCGCTCCAATACAGTTGATGTCGGCCACGTCGTGAACGGCCACTCCTGGCAGGTGAACACCACCTAATCCAAGTGCGAATAACTATTGCGCTAAAAGTTAGGCTGTACTAACTAGTTGATAGTTCCACAATAATCAGGGAAAACCCTTTGGCGACTCAACTCGACCCCAATAGAACGCGGCCAAAACCTGCCGAGCCTCCGCCGCCCGGATGGCGGCG
The DNA here is from genome assembly GCA_031372985.1 of Gemmatimonadota bacterium. Taxonomy (GTDB): domain Bacteria; phylum Gemmatimonadota; class Gemmatimonadetes; order Gemmatimonadales; family Gemmatimonadaceae; genus UBA4720. Next base: position 22,423 of record JANMMF010000298.1, on the reverse strand, counting down.
CGCCAGAGCGACACCTTCGCTCGTCGAGGTCTATCGATCCGTTCCCGTCGACAGGAAGGGGTTTGCGCGAAAGCTCCTCGCCTTCGCCGGACCCGGATACCTGGTAGCCGTCGGCTACATGGATCCCGGCAACTGGGCTACCGATCTCGCTGGTGGAGCACAGTTCGGATATACGCTGCTCAGCGTGATTCTGATGTCGAACCTGATGGCGATTCTGCTACAAGGATTGGCATCCAAGCTCGGCATCGTCACCGGGCGCGATCTGGCGCAGGCGTGCCGCGACAACTATTCGAAGCCGGTCAACTACATGCTCTGGGTGGCCTGCGAGATCGCAATCGCGGCGTGCGACCTCGCAGAAGTAATCGGCACCGCCATCGCCCTCAATCTGCTCTTCGGAATTCCAGTCACCTACGGCGTTGTCATCACAGCGGCCGATGTGCTGGTGATTCTCTATCTGCAGAACAAGGGATTCAGGCTCCTCGAGGCGCTCGTCATCACCCTGGTTGCGACGGTCGGCCTCTGCTTCCTGTTCGAGATCATTCTGTCGCAGCCGCCCTTCGCCGAGGTGATGCGCGGATTCATTCCGACGACAGAAGTCGTCAGGAATCCTTCGATGCTCTATGTCGGCATCGGAATACTCGGCGCGACCGTGATGCCTCACAATCTCTATCTGCACTCGTCCATCGTGCAGACCCGCCAATACGAGGAGACGCCTGAAGGGAAGCACGAAGCAGTCAAGTTCGCGTTCATCGATTCGACGATCGCGCTCTCGTTCGCGCTATTCATCAACGCGGCCATCCTCATCATCGCCGCCGCCACGTTTCACACAAGCGGGCACGCGGAGGTCGGCGAGATTCAGGACGCTTACAAGCTGCTCACTCCGTTGCTGGGCGCCGGAGCCAGCACCGTGTTTGCGCTGGCGCTCCTCGCCTCGGGCCAGAACTCGACGATTACCGGCACGCTCGCCGGCCAGATCGTGATGGAGGGATTCCTCAACATCCGGCTGCGTCCGTGGCTTCGCCGGCTGATCACACGAATGATCGCCATCATTCCCGCGGTGATCGTCGCAATCATATACGGCGAGAGCGGGACGGCCAAGCTGCTCGTACTGAGCCAGGTCATTCTGAGTATGCAGCTCTCTTTTGCGGTGTTCCCGCTCGTGATGTTTACGTCCGACAAGCTCAAGATGGGTGAGTTCGTCAACCCGGTCTGGCTCAAGCTGCTCGCTTACGCTGTTGCGGTAATCATCGGCGGACTCAACATTTGGCTGCTGTTCCAATTCTTCAGCGGAATGGGGAGCTGATGTACGAGCGCATACTCGTGCCCGTCGAGCATTCGGAGTTCGACGATGTAATTCTGCAGCACGTCCGAAAGCTGGCTCGCACCTGCAACGATGCCTCGATCGTGTTGATCCACGTCGCCGATGGCTGGGCGGCACGGAACATCAACCAGCTCGACCTTCGTGAATCGGAGGAGATGAAGAGCGATCGAGAGTACATCGAGGCCATCGCCGACGAGCTGGAAAAGGACGGCTATAAGGCTGAAGCGATTCTAGCCGGCGGCGATCCGGCAAAAGAGATTGCGGCCTGCGCGGAGCGCGAGAAGTGCGATCTCATCGCCATGGCGACGCACGGGCACAAGGGCCTCTCCGATGTCATCCGCGGCAGCGTCGCCAGTGAGCTCCGGCATATCTCCATGCTGCCGGTGCTGATGGTGCGCGGAGCCCCGCACCCGGGCTCATCAAGGCCGACAGCGTGAGCACCAGGCAGCCGGTAACGTCGGAAGACCGATGAGCGCGGCGCGTGAGCACGTCACCACAAAACCCGCCTCGGCGGAGGCGCTGACCGCACCCGTCGAAGACTATCTCAAGGCGATCTACACTATCGGCAAGGGAACCGGCGCCGCCGCTACGAATGAGATCGCGCAGCGTCTTGCGCTGGCCCCCGCGTCGGTGAGTGGTATGGTCCGTCGCCTCGCGGATCAGGGCCTCCTTGCCTACGAGCGGTATCATGGGGTGAAGCTCACCGAGAGCGGACGCCGTGCCGCGCTCCGCACGCTTCGCCGTCATCGCGTCATCGAGGCTTATCTCGCGCAGGCGCTCGGCTATCCGTGGGATCGCGTCCACGAAGAGGCCGAGCGGTTGGAGCACGCCGCGTCGGACCAGCTGGTGGATCGAATGGCGGTGGCAATCGGCGAGCCGAAGGTCGATCCGCACGGCGCGCCCATTCCGACCCACGATGGCGCGGTGGACGAGACCGAATACACGTCACTGGCGGAGCTCGCCATCGGAGTGCCGAGACTCGTGGTGCGCGTAGCCGACGAGGACCCGGCGATGCTCCGGTATCTGGCGGAGCTGTCGGTAGTTCCGGGGAAACGAATCATCGTGAAAGCGCGCGAGCCTTACGGAGGCCCAATCACGCTCGCCGTCGGCAGGCAGGAGATCTCGATCGGCCCCGCCCTCGCGGCGCACGTGTTGACGGCTCCGGTGACAGGGAAGGCAAGCGGAGGAAGGCGCGGCTAACTTTCGCTCGTGCTCCTCTCCGTCGTCGCGGCTTCATTTCTCTTGCAAGGCACGTCCCTCCCGCCACAGGCGCCGGCGGTGCGATTGCGCACGATCGCAATCGACGAAGCATTCGCCGCACAGGCGAAGCTCAAGCCGGGAGATACCGTAACCGTGTCCTCGCGCCCGGCCATGATCACATCCTCGCGCGAGGCTGACCCAGGTGCCGAAACGGTTATCGTTGGCGCGATCGTGCGGCGCGGAGCCGATCCGTCCGAAGTAGCGCGTGGAGATTTCCGGGTGAGAATGCACCTCGACCAACTCCAGCGAGTCTCGGGATACGGAGATCGGGTCGATCGTTTCGCCATTGCCACGAGGCCTTCGGCCGATGTCGCGCCGACGATCGAGCGAATCAACCGCGCTGCCTTCGGCTTCAAGGCCTATCGCTCGCGCGACATCGCGGTCGAGACATCGCGCACCTTTCAGGTGGTCAGTCGCTTCCACCGCGCGATCGGAGTGATCACGATCGTCGCCAGCTCCGTCTTCCTCCTCTGCATCATGGTGCTCAAGGTGGAGGAGCGGCGGCGAGATATTGCCGCGCTTCGGCTGATGGGGATATCGCGATCCTCGGTCGTAAGATCGATCATCATCGAATCGGCGCTCGTCGCAGTGCTCGGCAGCATACTCGGGGTTGCACTTGGGTGGGCCGCGTCGCTGCTCGTCAACTGGCACTACCAGGCGCTCTATCGAACTCCGCTCGAGTTCTCGATCGTCACTACGCCGGTCGTGGCGTTCGCCGTGACGTTGTCGCTCCTGCTCGGCATCGGTGCCGGGCTGCTGGCGTCGCTCCGGCTCGTGCGCACGCCGCCACTCGCGCTGTTCGGTCGCTAGTGAGAGCAGCTCTCGCGCAGGCTTCGCTCATCAGACATCGCTCTCGCACGCTGCTGGCCGTGCTCGGGGTCGCGATTGCTGCCGCGATGCTGCTCGACATGGTGATGCTGGCGACAGGCATGCGCGAATCGTTCCGCCGGCTGCTGCTGTCACGGGGGTTCGAGATTCGCCTCGCACCCAAGGGCACTCTGCCGTTCGACACCGACGCGACGATTCCCGGCGTTGGCGGGATAACCGCCGTCCTGCGCAGGAATCCCGCCATTCGTGAGATCAGTCCAGTCCTCGGCGCATCTATACACATCCCGGTCGGGGATCGCGACGTCAGCGGAGCTACACTAGGGATCGATCCGAGTGTGCAGGGCGATTACGAGCTCTTGTCCGGGCGCGATCCCACTACAGCAGACGCCATCGTCGTCAACGACTACTTCCTGCAGCAGCTCGGCGCGCGAGTGGGCGACACGGTCAACGTCGCGACCGGCTACGACCCTCAGACGCGGACCTACGCTGGACAGAAAAAGTTGGTCATTGCTGGCCGCGTCAGATTCATCTACGGTGCGAGCGAGCAATCGGCATCGGCGATGCGGCGAGAGACGCTCGAGTCCATGAGAGGAGCGGACGCGCGCGATCGTGCGTCGCTCTTCATGGTGAGGGTGCGCGAAGGCGCAGACGCCGAGCGCGTTCGGGACTGGATCGAGAAACAGGTTCCGAACGTGACGGCGATCTCTATCGCCACCGCCATCGCGCAGGTCGACGCGCGCCTCAGCTACTTCCGTCAGCTCGCGGTCATACTTGGCGCCGTCAGTCTGTTCGTTGGATTTCTTCTCGTCACCACGCTCGTGACGGTGTCGGTGAACGAGCGCGCTGGAGAGATCGCGGTCATGCGCGCGATTGGTGTCTCGAAGGCGCACGTCATTCAGCAGATCGTCCTGGAAGGGGTCGCGATCAGTGTGGCCGGAGCGGTCCTCGGTCTCGGGTTGGGGCTGGTGACGGCGCGATACCTCAACACCATCCTCTCGGCCTTCCCCGGCCTGCCAATGGCGATCGACTTTTTCCTGTTTCAGCCGAAGGCAGCGTGGTACGCGCTCGGACTGTTGATCGTGAGCGGTATCGGAGCTGGAGTCTATCCGGCCTGGCGCGCCGCGTCGCTGCCGATCGCCGAGTCGATGCGACGAGAGGCGATCGCGTGACTCAAGCGATCGTGTCGATCCGTGACGTCCACCGCGACTATGCGCTCGGCGCCGAGCGCGTGCACGCGCTGCAAGGGGTGACGCTGGATGTGGAGCGCGGGGACTACGTCGCCATCGTCGGGCCCTCCGGCTGCGGAAAGTCGACGCTGCTCAACCTCATCGGCGTGATCGATCATCCGACCTCGGGAACGGTGGAGATCGCCGGCAAGCGGGTCGATGCAATGAGCGACCGCGAGGCAACGTCGTTCCGGCTGCGCAATATTGGCTTCGTGTTTCAGCGCTTCTACCTGATGCCGATTCTCTCGGCGCTGGAGAACGTAGCGCTGCCGATGGCCGAGGCGAAAGTTGCCCGTCAGCCGAGGGTCGAGCGAGCCGCGGAGCTGCTCGCGTACGTCGGGCTCGGCAACCGCGAGCGCCACCGCCCGTCCGAGCTCTCCGGCGGTGAGCAGCAGCGCGTGGCGATCGCGCGCGCATTGGCGAACGGGCCATCGCTTCTCCTCGCCGACGAGCCGACGGGGGAGCTCGATGCGCGGACGGGAGCGGAAATCATCGCGCTGTTTCAACGGTTGAACGTGGATGGCACCACGATCCTCGTCGTGACACACGACGAGGATCTCGCCAGCGCCGCGCTGCGGAAGATCCACATGCGCGACGGCAGAGTGGTGGGCGCGTGATCGGGCAGCTCGCGCTTAGGAACATCACCTACAGGCCGTGGCGATCGGTGCTGTTGTTCTTCGGGTTCGGAATCGGCGTGGCGGTGATGATCGTGCTGCTCTCGATCGGTGAGGCGATGCTGTCGCAGGCGCGGAACGAGAAGCTCATCGGTGGCGGGTCGATCACCGTATTGCCGGAAGGGCTGGACGTCGAAGTGATGAAGACCGGAGGAGTCGGCGGGCTCTTCTTCTCGATCGATCACGCGTCCTTCCTGTATCGGCAGCTCCTGGCATCTCCGCGTTTCGCCAAGGACATCTCCGCGGTCGCGCCGCAGATCGAAGGAAGGCTTCTATATGTTCGCGGGCCAGATGGTGAGGAGTACCCTGTTCATGCGAGTGGTGAGATTCCGTCTGCCACCAGAATGGTTGGCGCGTCGGCCGAAATAATCGCGGGGAAGTGGGAGGACGATGAAGGAGACCGCCGATGGATCGCGCCGACGATGGCGGAGCTTCGCCACGAGATCGACCACTTTCACCTTCCTTCCGACAGTGTGACGGACAGGGACACCTGGGCCGAGTGGCACTACTTCAATGTCGTGTCACCCGGAGGGAAGCGCTGGGCATTCATCTCGTTCATCGTCGGTGGCGATGTGACTGGCACGAAGTGGGGCGGCCAGCTCGGCATCACGTTGCGTGCGCAGGGCGGTCCGACGCGCCGCTTCGCTCGGACGGTAGACCGGTCGCGTGTTCGCTTCTCGACTACCGACGCAAATCTTGTGTTCGGAGATTCCCGAGTGACCGTACTTCCCAATGGAGACTATGAAGTACGCGCAGCTGCGCGCGAGGAGTCAGGGGGCGCCGCCAGAATCGAGATCAATCTCCGGATACGTCCAGCGCCGTACGCTTATTTCCCGGGCGTCTCGATGGGTTCAGGCGGCTTTGTCTCCGGATACACCGTGCCCGCCTTGCGCGCGTCGGCGTCCGGGTCGCTGTGCGTCGACGGACAGTGCGAACAGCTCACCGATGCGCAGTCGTATCACGATCATAACTGGGGAGTATGGCGCGGTGTCACCTGGGACTGGGGCGCATCACGAGCCGGCCAGTACACCTTTCTATATGGTCGCGTTTATCCGCCTGACAGCACGGTCTCTGTTCCGCCGGTGCTCGTCTATTTGATCGACTCGCTCGGCTTCCGCGCCGTCTTTCGGCCGAAGCTCATCTCGTACGAGGATGGGCGCACGGTGCGCGCGGGGCCGACGACTCTCAAGGTCCCGTCCCGTGCTACATTCTCGGACGCTCGCGGTAATGACACGTTGAGGGTCGATCTGGAGATCGAGGATGCAATTGCCACCGACACCCGCCCGCGCCGTGCCGTCAAAGAAGGAGAGCGTGGCGACCCGCTCATCAGCGACAGAATGCATGGCTTTTTCATTCAGATGAAGGGCACAGCGCGCATCTCCGGACGTCTCGATGGCATTCCGTTGGCGGGAACGGGCACCGGCTTCTTCGAGACCTACCGATGACCGACACGCAATCCTTCGTTCAACTGCTGCTGGTTCTCGCGGCCGTACTGCTGACGACACGATCGCTGTCGGCATTGGCCGAGAAAGTAGGCCAGCCCGCGATCCTCGGTGAGCTCGCGGGAGGAATCCTGCTCGGCGCCTCAGCGCTCGGAATTCTGGATCCCAACGAAGTCGCGATCCATACGCTGGCGCAGCTCGGACTGTTGATCCTGCTGTTCGAGATCGGCCTCGCCACCGATTTGCGCGCGCTCACGAGGGTCGGCGGCACCGCGACGGTCATCGCGGTGGTCGGCGTGGTACTTCCATTCGCCCTCGGCTTCGCCGCGCTCTCCGCAATGGGCGTCGGACGCCTCGCCGCGATAGTGTGCGCCGCCGCGCTCACCGCAACGTCGATCGGCATATCGACGCGGGTGCTGGCCGAGCTGGGGTTTCTGCAGACTGTAGAGGGCCGGGTGGTCCTCGGTGCCGCCGTGCTCGACGACATCATCAGCCTGGTAATCCTCTCAGTCATATCCACTTTCGCTGCTGGCGCAGCCATAACCACCACCGGGATCGTCCGAACGACAGCGGTCGCGTTCGGATTTGTTGTGATGACGCTCCTCGTGGGAGGCTTCGTCGTCCCACCCTTGTTTCGCGTAGCGAAGCGACTCCGCTCACCGACGACGATCGCCGTGCTCGGACTGATCTTCGCCTTCTCGCTCGCGGCGTTGGCTGGATTGCTTGGATCTGCGGTCATCGTTGGAGCTTTCGTCGCCGGCGTGCTTCTCAACCGTATACCGCAGCACGACGACGTTCTGGGATTCGCCGCCCCGATCGGCAGTCTTCTTACACCGATTTTCTTCGCATCGGTTGGCGCATCGGTCGATCTGAGCGCGCTCGTCGAGCCGCGAACCTTGCTGATCACCGCGATCCTGCTCGCGACGGGCGGGATCGGGAAGCTGATCGCCGCGTACGTTCCGGTCTGGTTCAAGGGAAACAAGGCGCTCATCGGAACGGCGATGCTGCCGAGGGGCGAGGTCGAGCTAATCGTAGCGCAGACCGGATTGGCGATCGGCGCGCTCGATGCCTCCCTCTTCGGCGCGATCACCCTCATGGTGCTGCTGACGACGCTCCTGTCGCCGCCCCTGATTCAGGCTGTCGCCAGGCGAGACCCACGCGCCCGGGAGCTGATGCCTGTGAAACTGGTGCGGTAGCTCTCGTCCGGCTTGACATCCGGCCCCCGCGGCTTCCGATTGAACGCCATGTCCGCGGAGATCCATATCGGCACTCAGGGCTGGAACTACGATGCCTGGGTGGGTCCGTTCTATCCAACGGGCACGCGGCCCTCCGAGTTCCTGACGGTCTACGCCCGGGCGTTCGATTCGGTCGAGGTCGACTCGACCTTCTACGCCTCTCCCGCGGCGACGACGGTTCGGAGCTGGGTCGACCGTACGCCGAAGGGATTCGTCTTCGCGCTCAAGCTCCCGCAGGAGATCACCCACGAGCACCGGCTGCGCGATGTCACGGGCGCCACGGAAGCGTTCTTCGAGAGAGTGCGGGAGCTCGGGGACAAGCTCGGCCCTGTGCTGGTGCAGATGGGACCCGACTTTCAGCCGGGCGAGCTTCCGGCGCTGGTGAATTTTATCGGACGGATTCCAACCGATCTCCGGATTGCGCTCGAGTTCAGGCACCGCGGATGGATCACCGATGGCGTCCTTGCTCTTCTCAAGGAGCACAACATCGCGCTGGTGCTGAGCGACGGCAGATGGATCCCGCGCAAAGTAATGCTGAGCCTCGCCTCTCGCCCCACCGCGGATTTTGCGTACATAAGGTGGATGGGCCCGAACCGGGATCTCGTCGATTACTCGCGCGTTCAGGTGGATCGCTCGCACGAAGTCGACGCATGGAGCGAGGCCATGGAGGAGCTGTCGGAAAAGGTGTCGCACATCTATGGGTACGTCGCGAATACCTTCTCGGGGCACAGTCCCGCGACGGCCCGGGAATTCCAGCAACGGCTCGGCCAAACCTCGGTCGATCCCGATCTGCTGGGCGAGCAGATGTCCCTTTTCTGACTTAAACTGCAAATGAAGACTACCGGCCGGGGGCTGTGGGCGGGGCGGCTTGGGGCTGCGTGCTGCATGAGCTACTGGCAACGTTGGAATTGAGATGTTTCTGGGACACTACGGATTAGCACTCGCCGCCAAGCGCGCGGCGCCTCAAACGTCGCTCGGCTCGCTTACGTTCGCCGCGCAGTTTTGCGACGAACTGTGGCCGATTCTTCTTCTGCTCGGAGTCGAGCAGGTAAAGATCGTTCCGGCCCTGATGACGATGAGCCCATTGGACTTCGTCCACTATCCCTACTCCCACAGTTTGTTGTTGGTGATCGTTTGGGGTGCGCTCGTTGGAGGGGTCTACTATCTGCTTCGACGTTACGGGCCCGGAGCCTGGGTGATGGCTCTCCTCGTAGTGAGCCACTGGTTTCTCGATCTACCAATGCATCGGCCGGATCTTCCTCTCTGGCCTGGCGCGAACAGCCCGAAGTTTGGTTGGGGATTCTGGAATATCGGGGTTTTGACATACCTGATTGAGTTGGCGCTCTTCGCTGCCGGGCTCTCCTTCTACCGGCTCGCCACCCGCGCGCGAGACCGCATAGGCCGGTGGGGATTCTGGGCTTACGCCATCGTGCTCCCGGTGATCTACGTGATGAGCGAAGGCGCGCCGCCGCCGAGCGAGGGCGCACTTGCCTGGACCGCGCTGGGAATCTGGCTGTTCGTGCCATGGGCGTGGTGGGTCGACAAGCACCGGATGCCAATCAAGCCGGTCGACCTCACACCCAGGCGTCCATCAACTTTCTGAGGGTGGCAAATGTTCGCTGAGATTCTTGCATTCGTTTTCACGGGCCTGTTCGCGGGCGCAGCGCTTTACGTGAGTCTGGTTGAGCATCCGGCCCGCATGTCCAACACGCTGGGTGTTGCGCTCGCCGAGTTCAGACCGAGCTACAAGCGGGCGTCAGTGATGCAGGTGATCCTCGCCGTTGTTGGAGTCGCAGGAGCAGTTGGCGCGTACTTCCTTGGTCGCGGAGTCTCCACTCTTGTTGCCGGCATCGTGCTGGCGACCGTGGTGCCGTTTACGCTCATCGTGATCATGCCGATCAACCGGCAGCTACTCGATGAGACCAGATTAGCGCAGACACCGGACACTCAAGAGCTGCTCGAGAAATGGGGGAGACTTCACAACGTCCGCACCGTCGCCGGCCTCCTGGCGCTCGTCATCCTGGCAGCAGATCTCCTGGGATATCTCACGTAGTGAAGCCGGTGAGCGGCAGCTTCAGAGGACCTTGAGACCGTCCACCAGCCGATCGACTTCCTCGATCGTTGAGTACAGATAGATCGATGCCCGAGCTGCCTGCTTAACACCCAGCCGCATCAACAACGGGAGTGCCGCAAGATCTCCCCCGCGAATGGCGATTCCCTTGGCATCGAGCGCGGCGACGACATCGAGCGGCTGCGCACCCTCCACCACAAAGGTGAACACGCCTATCCGCTCAGTCGCGACGGTCGAGCCAAGAACTCGAACGCGTGGAAGCTCGGCCAGACGAGCGAGAAAATGTCGCGTAAGGAGCTGTTCGTGGTCGCGCAGCGCTCCATACCCAACTGCATCGATGAAGCGCATCGCGGCGGCGAGGCCAACTGACCCGGAGACATTGGGCGTGCCTGCGCCGAATTTGAGTGCGCCAAAAGAGAAGTCCGCCGAGTCGAGTCCGACCGCGTGGGCCATGTTGCTGCCAGCCTGATACGGGGGCATCGCATCGAGGAGCGGACGCCGACCCCATAGGACGCCCGTACCCATCGGTCCCATCATCTTGTGTCCGGAAAACGCGAGGAAGTCGCATCCGATCTCCCGCACATCGACTTTGAAGTGAGGCACTGATTGCGCGGCATCCACAACAGTGATCACGCCGGCTTCCCGGGCGCGAGCGCAAATCTCCCTCGCCGGATTGATCAGCCCGAGCACGTTGGAGACGTGCATGAAGCTGAGGACCCTGGTGCGTGGCGTGAGGGAGGCATCCAACTGGTCGAGTCGCAGGCTGCCATTGTCATCGATGTCCAGATAGCGGACTGTCGCGCCCGCACGCCTCGCTGCCAGCTGCCAGGGGAGCATGTTGGATGCATGCTCCGAGACCGTCAGCAGTACTTCGTCGCCAGTGCGAAGATTGGCTCCGCCCCAGGCCGTTGCGACCAGATTGATCCCTTCGGTTGTCCCGCGCGTAAAGACGATCTCGAGCGGATCGGCCGCGTTGATGAACGTCGCCGCCGTCTTCCGGGCGCTCTCGTAGTCCGCATCCGCGCGCTTAGCGAGCGTATGGAGTGAGCGCCCCGGGTTGGCATTGTCTCGCTCGTAGAAGTCCACCACGGCCTTCGTCACCACCGTAGGTCTCTGCGCGGTCGCCGCCGTATCCAGATACGCCAGAGGATATCCGTTCACCTGCTGCGCGAGTGCCGGAAACCGGGATCGCCAATCGGCGGCCCGTGATGCCCCGAGCCGCCCAATTCCCTGGAGAATGTCTGCGATGTAGCCGTCTCCTTGTTGCCCGCTGGCGGGCAGCGTCATCAGAGGAGCGAGGACCTTCAGGAAGTCTCTGCGGCTCGTACCCATTGGTTCTTGACGAAGCTCAGGACGAATGATACAGTTGAATCAATGGATGCTACACCAAGGCGAGATGCGCAAGGCCCGGCGGGTCCACCCAGCTGGCTGCTGCTGATTCACCAGCTTCCGCCCAAGCCCGACTACCTGAGGGTCAAGGTGCGGAGGCGACTCCGAGGTGTCGGGGCGGTGCCGCTCAAGAACACGGTTTATGTACTGCCCAACACCGACGAAGCAATCGAGGACTTTACGTGGATCGTGAGAGAGATCGAAAGCGACGGAGGTAGCGCGATGCTGTGCGAAGCCCGCTTTCTGGAGGGAATCGGCGATGAGGAGATCACCGCGATGCTGAATGCCGAGCGATCAGAGGCGACCGAGGATGAAAACCCGAGCTCAGTCGACCGCGTTGAACCGAATCAGACCTGGGTGACGCGGGAGGGCGTCTTTGTCGACCGCATCGCGAGCGCGTGGCTCATTCGCCGCTTTATAGACTCAGGAGCAAAGTTCAAGTTCGTCCCCGCGCGCGGGTACGTTCCCAAGTCGGGCGAGCTGCGCTTCGACATGTTCAACGCGGAGTACACGCACGAGGGCGAGCGGTGCACCTTTCAGACGCTCGTGCGTCGATTCGGACTCTCCGACCGAGCTCTCCGCGCCATAGGCGAGATCGTTCACGACATCGATTGCAAGGACGAAGAATTCGGTCGTCCCGAGACCCAGGGAATCATGAGATTACTGCGCGGGATCGCCGACTCGACGACTAAGGACACCGAGCGGCTCGAGCGTGGATCGACGTTGTTCGATGACTTGTACGCTTCATTCAAGAGAAAAGGATGACCCTGGATTCTTTCCGCGCCAATCGGCCGACGTTGGCAATCGTCCTTCTATCCATCACTGTGTCGTGCGCTCAACCGTCCGGTGGAGCACCGACGCCCGCGACTGTGCAGACGAGCTCCGTCGCCAACGAGTATCAGGCAGACGCCGGTCGCCTGATCGATACGGCGTTGGCGGATAGCACCGCCTACCTGCGCGTCGGAACGATCGTCGACCAGTTCGGCGCGCGCTTCAGTGGCACGCCTCAGCTCGAAGCCGCGATCGACTGGATCCTGGCGAAGATGAAGGACGACGGGCTCGAGAACGTGCACAGCGAGCCGGTGATGGTGCCGCGGTGGGTGCGCGGCGAGGAGAGTCTCGAGCTCGTCTCACCCCGCCGGCTGAAGCTCAGGATGCTCGGACTCGGCAGCAGTATCGGCACTCCTGCATCCGGAATCACCGCGCCGGTGCTCGTCGTTGCATCCTTCGACGAGCTGACGAGGCGGGCAACCGAAGCACGCGGCCGCATCGTCCTTTACGATGTGCCCTTCACGACGTACCGCGAAACGGTGCGATACCGGGTGCAGGGTGCAAGTCAGGCGGCCCGGGTAGGTGCGGTCGCCAGCCTCGTACGTTCGATCGCCTCGGCTTCGATGCAGTCGCCGCATACCGGCAACATGCGATACGACTCGACGATCGCTCGAATCCCCGCAGCCGCGGTCAGCGTCGAGGATGCGATGATGCTTCACCGCATGCAGGATCGAGGGGAGCTCGTGACAGTCACACTCCGCATGGGCGCATCCATGCTTCCCGATGCTCAGTCGCGAAACATCGTCGCGGAACTCCGGGGACGGGAGCGACCGGACGAAATCGTCATCATGGGTGGTCACATCGACTCATGGGATGTGGGGCAGGGCGCGATGGACGACGCCGGCGGCGCGTTCGCCGCTTGGGAGGCCCTGCGGTTGATGAAACAACTCGGTCTCAGGCCACGTCGCACCGTGCGCGTCGTGCTCTGGACGAACGAAGAGAACGGAGGCCGCGGTGCAGCAGCTTATCGCGACACCCACGCAAGTGAGCTCGCGAAGCACGTGCTCGCGATCGAGAGCGACAATGGCACATTCTCGCCAGTTGGATTTCGCGTGAGCGGGTCCGACGCCACGCTCGCCGTCGCCCAATCCATCGGGCCGCTGCTCGCGCGCATCAACGCCGGCCTCATCGAGCCGGAGAGGGAAGGCCCGGAGGCGGACATCGCGCCCCTCGTCGCGCTTGGAGTTCCGGGGATGGGACTGACGGTCGATCGAACGCGCTACTTCTGGTACCACCACTCGGAGGCCGACACGTTCGACAAGCTGGACGCCGCCGAGGTGTCGCGCTGCGTGGCGGCAATGGCAGTGATGGCCTATGTCGTCGCGGAGATGCCGGCCGCTCTCCCCCGTCGTGCGCCGACGCCCTGACGCAGCAGCATAGCCACTGGCGATATTTCGCCTGTGACTTTCCGAAACTGGACTACACGAAAGTGGATCCTCAGCATCGTCGCGGTCTCGTTGGCGGCGATTTTCATTTCGCTCGGGTTCTGGCAGCTGCGCCGACTGTCCGCGCGGCGCCAGGCGAACGTGCTGCTCGCGGCGCGGCGGATCGCGCCTGAGGTCGAGCTGGACTCGCTCCCCAGCGATACCGCGGCGGCTCACTTCCGCCGAGTTCATATTCGCGGAAGCTACGATCACCCTCAGGAGATCATCCTTACGCTGCGGGGACGCAATGGATCTCCCGGCGTCAATATCCTGACGCCATTGCTGCGCACGAGAAAAGACACCGTTGTCCTGGTGAATCGTGGCTGGGTCTATTCCCCGGATGGAATAACGGTCGATACTCAACCCTGGCGGGAAGCCGATACAGTGAACGGGACCGGCTTCGTAGAAACTTTCCCCACCAAGGGTCCATTCGAACCGCCCAATCCAGCCCGCCCCCGGTCGTTCAGGCGCCTGAACCGTGCTGACATCCAGAAAGTCTTCCCGTATCCGATTGCCAACTATTACGTCGTATTGACGGACTCGGCGGAATCGTCGAGCGTTCCTCCCCGCGTCGAGGCCCCCCCGCTCGACGAGGGCTCGCACCGCAACTACGCCATCCAGTGGTTCTCGTTCGCGGTCATCTCCATCGGTGGACTAGTTATCTTCCTAAGGCGTACATGAGCGACATTTCGGTCGGCACTGCCAGCGAGAAGGAAGCGCGCGACGTAGCAGAGAGCGCGCGCGAGACGGAGTGGGCCCACCCGAGCTTCGTCCGGGAGCTGTTCCTCGGCCGGTTTCGTCTCGACCTGATACATCCCCACCCCCCGGCGGACGCAGCCGAAGAAGCCCGCGCCAAACCGTTCATGGACCGCCTGCGAAGCTTCATGGAGCGCGTCGACTCGGAGGAGATCGACCGTACCGGTGAGATTCCTGAGGCGCTCGTCCAGGAGCTCCGCGAAATGGGCGCCTTCGGCATCAAGATTCCCCGCGAGTACGGCGGACTCGGCCTGTCGCAAATGAGCTACATCCGCGCGATCGAGATGGTGACGTCCAAGGACGGATCGCTTACAGCGCTGCTGTCGGCTCACCAATCCATCGGGGTTCCGCAGCCGCTCAAACTGTTTGGCACCGAGGAGCAGAAGCGGAAGTATTTCCCGCGCCTCGCCAAGGGCGCGATCTCGGCGTTCGCGCTGACTGAAGTCGATGCGGGGTCCGATCCCGCCAACATGCGCTGCACGGCGACACCGACTGAAGACGGAAAGCACTTTATTATCAACGGCGAGAAGCTGTGGTGCACCAATGGGACGCGCGCCGAGCTGTTCGTGTTGATGGCGCGGACACCGGAGAGGGTGATCAAGGGGAAGCCGATAAAGCAGATCACCGCGTTCATCGTCGAATCCTCGATGCCGGGGGTAGAGATTGTTCATCGACTTCGCTTCATGGGACTCAAGGCGATCGAGAACGGTGTGATCCGCTTCACCAACGTGAAGGTTCCGCGCGAGAACATCCTCGGGGAAGAGGGGAAGGGGCTCAAGCTCGCGCTCGTCACCCTGAACACCGGCAGACTTACAATTCCAGCTGGTTGCGCGGGCGCCGGCAAGCAGATGGTGTCGATCACCCGGAAGTGGGCAAGCGAGCGGGTGCAGTGGGGCCAGCCGATCGGCAAGCACGAAGCAGTCGCGCAGAAAATCGCGCGCATGACAGCGTATACGTTCGCGATGGAGTCGAGAGCCGGACGTTCGGCGGCGCTCTACGAAAAGGGCGGCTACGACATCCGGCTCGAGGCGGCGATCGCCAAACTGTTCAACACCGAGGCCGGCTGGAGAATCATCGACGACACGCTGCAGATCCGCGGCGGTCGCGGCTATGAGACGGCGGAGTCTCTCGCCCGTCGCGGCGAGCCCGCAATACCGGTCGAGAGAGCGATGCGCGATTTCCGCATCAATCTCATCTTCGAGGGATCATCGGAGATCATGCGGCTCTTCATCGCGCGCGAAGCCGTCGACCACCATTTCAAGCTCGCGTTCAACATCGTGAATCCTGAGTCGACGTTCAAGGAGAAGCTCGCGGCGATGAAGAACGCGACACCATTCTACCTGACGTGGTACCCGTCGCGCTGGCTCAACGCGTCGAGACTCAAGAGGTACGGCGAATTCGGAAAACTCGCTGGTCATGTGCGTTACATCGAGCGGACCACGCGCCACCTCGGGCGCTCGATCTTCCACGCGATGGTACGGTTTGGCCCGAAGCTCGAGCGAAAGCAGATGGTGTTGTTCAGAGCGGTCGACATCGGAGCGGAGCTGTTCGCGATGTCGGCGACGTGCGCGAGGGCTCAAATGCTCTCGAAGCAGGGCAGGCTGGAAGCCGTGACGCTCGCCGACGCCTTCTGCCTCGAGGCGCGCGACCGGATCAAGGTGCATTTCGACGGTCTCTTCGGTCCGAACGATCCGGCGCTGTACAAGGTCGCGATGGAAGTTCTCCGCGGTGAGCACTCCTGGCTCGAGCACGGCATCGTCTCGAGCGTCGCCCACGTGGACAAATCCAGCCGGCGCCCTGGTGGAAGTGGCAGTACCGTCCTGGATACCGCTTCGCTTGCAGCTACGGTCGGCGCTACACAGTAGTCGTTCGGCCTCTGGACCCTAGAGAAGTGTCCCGCGAAGGATCAGCAGCGCGACGTAGAAGTACAGCGTGAGCCCGGTCACGTCGACGAGTGTCGCAACGAATGGCGCGCTCGCGCTCGCGGGATCGAAACCAACACTCTGCATGATGAACGGCAGCATGGCCCCGACAAGAGATCCGAACATCACGACTCCGAGCACCGCTATTCCTACCGTGAGCGCGATCAGCAGGTAATGCTCGCCGTATCCTCCGGCGATCCCCATGTGCTGCCACGCGATCACGCGCAGCGACCCTAGCGACCCGAGTATGGCGCCGAGAGCGAAGCCGAAAACGATCTCGCGCCGGAAGATCCGCCACCAGTCCTTGAGCCGGATCTCTTCGAGTGCAAGTGCGCGAATGATCAGCGACGTCGCCTGGGACCCCGAGTTTCCCCCCGAGCTGATGATCAGCGGGATGAACAGACTCAGGACGATCGCCGCTTGCAGCTCGTGCTCGAAGTACTGCATGGGAAACGTCGTCAGCATCTCGCCGATCAACAGCGCAGCGAGCCACGGCGCGCGCTTTCTGATCGCCGTTAGAAAACCGATCTGGGAGTACGGCTCATCGAGCGCTTCCATTCCACCAAACCTTTGCACGTCCTCGGTGTGCTCCTCGACGAGCGCGTCGATCACGTCGTCGACCGTTACAACCCCCTGAATCACGCCGTTGTCGTCGACGACGGGGACGGCGACTAGATCGTACTCGCGGGTGAGCCGGGCCACTTCCTCACGGTCTGCCGTGACCAGAACGGTCTGCACTTCCTGCCACGCGACTTCGGAAACCTTTGCGCCCTCGGGTGCGGCGAGCAGCTCGCGCAGCGACATCACACCCTGGACGCGTCCGGCGGAATCGGTCGTGTAGATGGTATTCATCGCCTCGCGCCGCTCCGACCTCGCGATCCGGCGCACCGCCGCGAGCGCTTCGTCCACCGGTGTGTCCTGCGACACCGAGACGAACTCCGTCGTCATCAGTCCACCGGCGGTCTCCGGCTCGTACGCGAGGAGCTTCTCCGTCTCGGCGCGTTCCGCCGCGGGAATCTCGGAGAGAATGTCCTCCGTTGTTTCTTCCTCGAGATTCTCCAGCGTGTCGGCGCGGTCGTCCGGAGTCATCTCCGTGACGAGCTCGGCCGCCTGCCGCACGCTCATCGTCTCGAGCACTTCGGTGCGGAGGTCCTCATCCAGGTACTCGAGGACATCGGCGGCGCGCCCGACCGGCAGCGCCGACAGGAAGGGCGCGACCATGTTGCGTGGCAGCGCCTCGGCGACAGTCGCGAGGTCCTTGGCGTGAAGCTCCTCGGTCTCGGCCGGGATCGCCTCCGGCGTCTCCTCGAGCATGACGAGGATGTCCGGCACGAGAAGAGCGGCTAGGGACCGCTCTTCGTCCACATCGACCTGCGGATTGTAGGGCGGCGTCTTCACGGCGCGATTGGGAGCGAAGACCGGCCGGTCCCGACGTCGGTCACGTCGTAACCGGCAACCTTGATCGCCGCGCGAATCTGCTCGGGGGTGACATTCCCGTCGTGCTCGATTACCGCCTTGCCGATGGAGACATCGGCACGACTGATCCCCTCAACTCCCGCGAGGGAGGTGAACACCGCGCGGACACAGTGCGCGCAGGTCATGCCGGAGATCGAGGCGGTGGTTTGCATCGGGCATAATATAGTAGTGGGCTGAGGACTGGTGACTGCGGACTAAGGGCTGCGGATTGAGGACTGTATTGCGAACTGCGGACGTACTGCGGACTCGGACTGCGGACAAATACCCAGTTTCGCAGCCAGTCCGCAGTTCGCAGTAGGTCCGCAGTCCGCAGTTAGTCCGCAGTTCGTAGTGGCACCTGGTCGGCAGTCCGCAGTAGGCCCGCAGTCCGTAGTTAAGTCCGCAGTTCGCAGTTGCCTGCAGTTCAGTTAATCGAGCTTATTTGCCGGTCGTGGTACCGGAGGCACTTTCTTCCGCGACACGAACGTCTTTTCAAAAGCGGGAATGAACTTGTCGTACCTCGAGCCCGGCTCCCACAGCACCCACCCGTCGTAGCCAGCGTCGTATACGCCCCGCTTCTGCTCCTCGATCTCGTGTGCGCCGTACTTCGGGTTGCCGATGCTGAACGCCTGCAGCCATGGCCGCACGTGCTCGCTCTTGATCCCGAGTTTGAGGTCGCGCTCGCGGGCGCGTGAGATCGCGATGTGGATCACATCGTACGGTGCCGCGTTCGGATGAGGAAGCTGGAACGAGCCGGGCGGATAGTGCGACGGGTAGACCATTGGCAGCATGACATCGACCGACTGAGAGATCGGCTCCCACTTCTGTCCAACCTCGAGCGTACCGCCGACGGTCGTGACGAGGCCGAAGATGTCGGCCGTCGTCCGCACTCCCATCTTCGCGAACCGCTGGCGAGCGGCGGTCAGGAACTCGGCGAGCACCTGCGGCTTGGTGCGGCCTCTCTGGTCCGGAAAAACCTGTGGCGGGAGACTCTTGTACGGCTCGGGAAACCGGATGTAATCGAACTGGATCTCCCCGAAACCCATCTTGATCGCCTCCTCGGCGACGCGGAAGTTGTACTCCCAGATCGCGTTGGCGTAGGGATTCACCCAAGTCTGGCCCTTCTTGTCGCGCCACACCGTGCCGTCCGCTTTTCTGATCGTGTGATCAGGATTGAGGCGCGCGGTGACGGAATCCTTGAACACGACGATTCGCGCAACCGGCAGAATTCCATGCGCGCGGATCGTATCGACGAGCGCGCCAAGAGATGTCATCTTCGCCTGCGAGCCCGCGTTTTTCTTCAGAAGAGGATCGGATGGCCTGAAGTTGAGACCGAATTCATCCTTCACATCGATCACGAAGGCGTTGATCTCGGTCGAGTCGGCAATCCCGATCAGATGCTTCATCCGCCGCGGGTTGGCCGCGTAGCGAAAGACGTAGAGTCCGCGGGCGGGCAGCGTCCCCTTGATCAGCGAGTCGAGCACCGGCGGAGTCGGGTGAGTGCCGGCCTTCAACCTGGTCGTGTCGGTCGGCTTGGCGCCGGCGATAGCGGTCACTTTGGCCGTGTCGCTCGTCGGCTTGACTGCCGGGACCGTGTCCGTGATCGAGGCGCCCGCATTCGATTCGCTTGTCGACTGCGCGGAGCCTGACTGCCGGTCGGGGGTCGAGTTCCTCGCCGACGCGTCGCGCACACCGGAGCAGGCAAGCGTGGACAGCGCCGCCGCCGCGGCGACCGCGAGGGTGATCTTCTGGAGTTGCATTCTTCTAACTGTGAGTGGAGGGAGCGAGACGCTGGAATCTAACAAGTCGGCGGACAAACCTTCCACCTGAATCCGGTATATTTCGCTCCGATGCGATACACCACAGCCATAACTCTGCTCCTGGCAGGAGCGTGCGCGCTCCCGCCGCCTCCGGCCCCGGATGCGGAGTTTCTGGTGTCCGCCGGCGACCAGACCTACTGGGTCCGCAGCGACCGCACGGGGCTCCGGATCCGCGGATCACCGCTGATTCTGGCGCGCACCGGCGGCCGGTACTACGAAGTCTATGTCGGCGAGCTCGACCGTTCATTTCCCCGCGCACTCTTCAGTGGAGAGCGGGTCTTCCGGCGTGAGCTGGCAACCGGTGACTCGGCCGTGATCTTCGAAGATACCGCCATTGTTCAGATGGCCGCTGACTATCGGCGCCGGCATCCCACCGCGCCCATTCTCGGCCCGGAAGACGACCCCGACGACGACATCGAGGTATCCGCGGTCGGGGAGACGGACATCCTCAACGTCCTGGGCCCGTACGTAGCGCTCGAGCACCGGTTGTCGATCGAGCACGCAGACGACCACGGCGAAGACGACACCACGCGCGTCGTCATCGATCTGCGGAGTGGAAAGCCGGTCGCGCTCGATCGCATGCTCCGCGACTCGACCGTTCAGGAAGCGGCGGGTGAGGGCGGACTTGCGACTCGCCGCTGGAGACACGACGGGTACGATGTCATCGCGCGCTACGATTCCGCGCACAACGCAAATGCGCTGGCGATGCGCGACCGCCGCGGCCGGGAATGGAAGCTCGGCCTCGTCTCGTCGGCCTTCGTACAGATATTCTGGCTCGACAAGCCGCGGGTCGACGCCCGGACGAGGCACGCGCTGGCGCGGGCATTCAACGACGCGACCGCGTACGGGGAGCGAATACAGCAAGTATCCGGGAAAAAGCCCAAGGCGCCACCGAGGAAGACCGCTGGACGCCAAACGTGAGCCCGTCGAAATCAAAGCGCATCTTGGGCGAATCTGCGACCGCACCAATCCGTCGGTCGAGCGATGGTGCGCGGCCGGTCCACGAGACCCAGCACGAGACCGCTCAGCTCATGATGCCACAGCACGCCAACGTGCTCGGCCACGTGTTCGGCGGCGTGGTGCTGTCGATGATGGACACGACCGCCGCTGTCTCGGCGATCCGCCACGCGCGACTGGCGTGCGTGACCGTCTCGGTTGATCGCGTGGATTTCCGCGAGCCGATCCACGTTGGCGATCTCGTCATCATGAAGTCGAGCGTCAACTTCGTGGGACGCACCTCGATGGAAATCGGAGTGCGCGTCGAAACCGAGAACCTGGTGACGGGACTCCGGCGACACACCAACTCCTGCTACCTCACCTTCGTCGCCGTCGATCGGAACGGGAAACCGGTGCCGGTCCCGAAGCTCAAGCCGGAGACGCCGGAGGAGATCAGGCGGTACCAGGCGGCTAAGCAGAGGAGGGAGAGGAGACTTCAGGAACGCATCTCGGAGGGAAGATCGTAGAGCCGAACGGCAACTGAACAGGCGGGAACTGGAAACTGCAACTGAACAGGCGAGAGGACCCAGTAGGTAAGTTGCCAGTTTGCCAGTTCACTACGCACTGACTTTTCTACCGCCGTATCTGGGCACAAGCAACTGCCTTTCCTTGAATGCCACAGAGGCAAGTCCGGGCGTAGTGAACTAGATGACTCTCAACTACGCTACTCAGGCCTCTCGCCTGTTCCGTTGTCTTTGTTGTAGTTATCACCACTTGACCCCCCGACGATAAACAACGAGCGTAAGAGCAATGGATCGCATCTTCACCGTAGACGAAGCCAACCGCACTCTTCCCCTGGTCAGCCGGATCGTGGCCGACCTCGTGCGCGAGCACCAGCAGTGGGAAGACAAGGTCCGCGAGTTCGAGCTCGCGACCGTCGGCGCCAGCCCAGAGCGTCCCGATGCCATTGCGGAGCTGTTGCAGATCGAAGCGCAGCGACTCGCGCGGGATATCGAGGGCTATATCGCCGAGCTGAGCGACCTCGGTGTCATCTGCAAGGGGATGGACACCGGGCTCGTGGATTTTCGCGGGCAGATCGATGGCCATGATGTCTACTACTGCTGGAAGCTGGGTGAGCCGAGCGTAGAGTATTGGCACGAGATCGACGCTGGATTCCTCGGCCGGCAGCGGCTGAATCCGCTCGCGTTGGCATCTTCACTGACGAAATAAAATGGCAAGGCAAATGAGGTCGTTCCGCGGTCCCGACGGGACGAACTGGGGTGTCGAGGTCCAGGTTCCCGGAGCGAGCAACGCGATGATCGTGTTTCATCATCCGGGTGGCAAAACTGCGCGGAACGATCGCTACGCCTGGGACATCTGGAGCGGCCCCGAGTCGCGTAGCGTAACCTCGCGCGTAGCGCCGGAGAAGGTGATGCAGTCGCTCACCGACGAGAAGCTGCAGCTCCTTTTCCGTCGATCGATGCCCGTCTCAAACCCGCGGCCGCTGATCGACCGCGCTTCTTAGCTTTTTGATTTTCGCGCCGGTCAGTCGGCGGGCGAGGACTCGAAGGGCACGTCGATCTCCATCCCGTCCCGCGCGATCACAGTTGCCGGAAAAACTTCGCGCGCCTCTCGCTCCAGCTCGGAGGTATCTCGTGAGTAGCGCGCCGAGACGTGGGTCAGCACGAGCTTCTTGACTCCGGCCTTGGCCGCGACTTCGGCGGCCTCACGCGCGGTTGAGTGGCCCGTCTCGATCGCGCGCGGTGCCTCTTCCTCGGCGAAAGTCGCTTCGTGCACGAGGATGTCGGCGCCCGTTGCCACCGCGATCGTTCC
>JANMMF010000279.1:0-10984 GCA_031372985.1 Gemmatimonadota bacterium | reverse complement strand
CATGCCGAACAACAAACCAACAATTGCGATTCTGACAGGCGGGGGCGATGTCCCCGGTCTCAATCCGGCAATCAGGGCGATCACGATCCGCGCGCTACGCGAAGGGTACCGCGTCGTCGGCATTCGGCGGGGCTGGGCCGGCCTTGTCGACTACAAGCGGGATGCCGGCGTCGACAACTCCGAATGCGTGCAGGATCTATCGGAGGCCGAAGTGAATCGCGCCGGCCGGACCGGCGGCACTTTCCTCCACACCTCGCGGACGCGGCCAAGCCATCTGCCGCGCGCGCGCGTGCCAGCGCATCTCACGGGTTACGACCAGCCGGTCAACGACGTAACGAAAGACGTGCTCCGGAACCTGGAGCACATCGGAGTCGACGTATTGATCCCGATCGGCGGCGACGACACCCTCAGCTACGGCAAACGCCTCCACGACGAAGGAGTGCACGTCGTCGCCATCCCGAAGACGATGGACAACGACGTCTACGGCACCGATTACTGCATCGGCTTCAGTACCTGCGTCACGCGCACGATTGAGCTCACGCACCGGCTGCGGACCTCGGCCGGGTCACACGAGCGCTTTCTGGTCATCGAGGTCTTCGGCAGATACGCCGGGTTCACGGCGCTCCTGCCGACGATGGCCGGCGCGGCCGACCGCTGCCTCATCCCCGAGTACGCGGCCGACGTCGAGCATCTCACTGAGCTGATGACCTACGATCACAACAGGAATCCGAGTAAATACTCCGTGGCGCTCGTGTCCGAGGGAGCACAGCTCAAAGCACAGGAGGGAATGAGCTTCGAGAGCGAAGAGACGGATATGTTCGGCCACCGTAAGCTCGGGGGCATCGGCGACAAGGTCGCTGCGGCGCTCAAGGAGTACTCACCCAGGTACAACAACGGCCGCCGAATCGACGTCGTCAGCCAGCGGCTGGGCTACCTCGTCCGCTCGGGCGACCCGGATGCGCTCGACTCGATCGTGCCGATGGCGTTCGGCAATCTCGCGCTGGACCTGATCCTGAAGAAGCAATACGGCCGCCTCGTGAGTGTTCACAAGGGCTTTTACGACAGCGTTCCTATCACGAGCGTTACATCGGAAAAGAAGATCGTCGACGTGAAGAAGTACTACAACACGGAGCGGTTACGGCCGATCTATGAGTTCGACGGCGCGCCGCTGTTCATCATGACGAGCGATTGATACTGTTGCTGGCCTGACCGCCAGGCCGAACGGCCACATCGCTCGCATCTTGCCGACTCACAGCGTGGACACTTCGCACACGGATTTCGTCAGCAGCTCGATAACTCCACCCATTCGACCCCCGCAGCGCATGAATGGCCGCCTGCTGCTATGGGCGATTACCTCCGCGCTCGCCGGATTTCTGTTTGGCTTCGACACGGTCGTTATCTCGGGCGCCGAACAGACGATCCAGGGACTGTGGCGCTTGAGTGCCGGGATGCATGGGATCGCAATGGCCGCAGCGCTTTATGGCACGGTGCTCGGCTCGCTTATCGGTGGGTGGCCGGCGGATCGGTTCGGCCGCAAGCCGACGTTGCTGTGGATCGGTGTGCTTTACATCGTCTCCGCGGTGGGGTGCGCCATGGCGTGGAATGTCCATGCTTTCATCGTCGCGCGGCTTGTCGGCGGCATCGGAATCGGCATCTCCACCGTCGTCGCGCCGCTTTACATTGCCGAGATCGCGCCGCCCGCCCATCGCGGCCGGCTGGCAGGGATGTTCCAGTTCAACATTGTCTTCGGCATCGTCGTCGCCTTCCTCTCAAACGCGCTGCTCGCCGGTATCGGCGACAACGCCTGGCGCTGGATGTTGGGCGTGGCGGCATTTCCGTCGATTGCCTACACGCTGCTGTGCCTCGGAATACCGGAGAGTCCCCGCTGGCTGCTCACGCGGAAAGGGGACCGCGAGCAGGGACTGCGAGTTCTCGGCCTCATCGAGCCCGCGGCATCGCCCGCCGCGCTCGAGGCCGATGCGGACGAGATCGTCGCCGCATCTTCGCGGCAGACTAGCGCGAGAGGATTCTGGTCGATGCGCCTGCGAGTCCCGATCATGCTCGCATTCCTGGTCGCGTTCTTCAACCAACTATCGGGCATCAACGCCATCCTGTATTTTGCTCCCCGGATTTTCGAGATGACCGGACTCGGCGCCAAAGCCGCGCTGCTCCAATCTGTCGGGATCGGTATCACGAATCTCGCGTTCACGTTCGTCGGCCTGTGGCTCATCGACCGGCTCGGCCGCCGAACGCTCCTCACGATCGGCTCGCTGGGTTACATCGCGTCACTCGGACTGGTTTCGTGGGCGTTTTTCACCCGGCACTTTTCGATAGTGCCGGCATCCATTTTCGCATTCATCGCGGCGCACGCCATTGGGCAGGGTACGGTAATCTGGGTTCTCATCTCGGAGATTTTCCCGAACCAGTACCGCGCCACTGGCCAGTCGCTCGGTAGCGCGACGCATTGGATTTTCGCAGCGCTGCTCACCACGTTCTTCCCCGCCATGGTGAGTGCATTTGCGCCCGGATACGTCTTCCTCTTTTTCTGCGGGATGATGGTGCTCCAGCTCCTCTGGGTGAGAACGATGGTCCCAGAGACCAAGGGCGTGCCCCTCGAGGAGATCCAGCGACAGCTCCGCGTCGAAGTATGAGCGCACGGCCCGTGATCGTCGGGATCGGGGAAGTGCTGTGGGATGTTTATCCCGACGCCGCGCATTTCGGGGGCGCGCCGGCGAATTTCACCTGTCACTCGGCGGCCCTCGGAGCGGAAGCCTGGATGGTGAGCGCGGTCGGCGCTGACGATTTCGGTGATCGCGCGCTGGATTCGCTGCGACAGCGCGGCGTGGCCTGCGGGTGCGTGACGCGCGATCCGGCCCACGCCACCGGCTGCGTGCTGGTTACCCTCGATCCGTCGGGTCAAGCGAGCTACGAGTTTGCTGGTAACGCGGCGTGGGAATATCTCGAGTGGTCGGACGAGCTTGCGTCACTCGCTCGACGTTGCGATGCCGTATGCTTTGGAACGCTCGGCCAGCGTTCACCGATGTCCCGAAATACGATCCGTACCTTTGTGGAGGCTACCCCACGCGACGCGCTTCGAGTCTTCGATGTGAATCTGCGGCAGCAATTTTACGATGCCGAAACGGTAGAGAGATCTCTACGGATGGCATCGGCACTGAAACTGAACGCCGAGGAGCTGCCGATTGTCGCCGAGCTGTGCGGGATCGACGCACTGACGCCCCGGGAGATGCTGAATCAGCTGATTTGCCGTTACGATCTTCGTCTTGCGGCGCTCACTCGCGGCCCCGACGGGGCGCTGCTGGTGGCGGGCAGGGAGGAGGCGGAGTCCCCGGCGGTTCCCACTACCGTAGTCGATACAGTCGGTGCCGGCGATGCCTTCACCGCGACGCTCACCTCCGATTTTCTCCGCGGACTCCCGCTCCAGGAGATCAATCGACACGCCAACGCGGTCGCCTCGTTTGTCTGCTCGCAACCGGGTGCGACCTCACCGTTACCTGGCAGCCTCCGCCTATGACAAGGGGCGTTTTCGGATAGCAATCTCCCGCTCAGCTTGCGCCGCACTTCTACGTCAGAGGGGGCGTCTCCTACGTATAGATGCGTACTGCAGGCGTGAATCGAAGCGCGTAGTCTAATGGGTATGACGCTGACCGAACCGGCCGTTACCCTCACCGACTACGCCCTCGCGATCGAGTGCGCAGTGTTCACGCTGCTTCTGATGCGCCGCGAGGCCAGCGATCGGACATTGCGCTTCTGGTTCGTGGCCTTCTTCGCATCAGCCGGTTGCGCATCTCTGCTGGGTGGAACCGTTCACGGATTCTTTCCCGATGCGGCTGGCACCGGCCGACAGGTTCTATGGCAGGCAACGCTGCTGGCGATTCTCGTGACAGGCCTTGCCGCGTGGAACATTGGCTCGATCCTTCTCTTGAGTCCGCGAGGCGCGGCGATCATGCGACTGCTGGCGATTGCGCAGCTGGTCGGCTTCTCGTTGGTCGTGCTTTTCGTCAGACGCGAGTTCTTCATCGCGATCATCGCCTACCTTCCGGCGACCCTATTCCTTTTGATCGGCCTTGTTGCCGCATATCGCCGCCGTCCTCTGCCCCCACTCCGTTGGGGGATCACCGGCCTCGGGCTGACGTTCCTGGCCGCCGCGGTACAGCGGCTTCACATCGCCGTTCATCCGTACTTGTTCGACCACAACGCACTCTACCATGTCATCCAGGGCGCTGCGCTCTGGATGATTTTCCTCGCGGCCAGATGCCTCTCAACAGCTCGGCCGCCGGTTCGGAGGATAAATGTTTTCTCGACGTGATTTTCTCGAGCTGGCCGCAAAAGCCGGCGTAGCAACAGTCGTTCTTCCTGGCTGCAGGCCAAGCGGGCTGTCAAGCGTCGACGACGATGGAATCATCGTCAACGACGTGCACTCGCACCTGAATCCGACACGGGTACAGCGCGTAGTGCGGCCCGAATCGACAGACGCTGTGCAGGCCGTCGTTCGCGCGGCCAGGGCGGAAGGCCGAGCAGTCAGCATTGCCGGCGGCAAACACGCAATGGGAGGACAGCAGTTCGGCAAGGACACCACACTCCTCGACATGAACGGCCTCGGCCGAGTCGTCGAGTTCGATCGCGTCAACGGCGAAATCGAAGTTGAAGCCGGCATCGAGTGGCCGGAGCTATACAAGTATCTCGCGGACAGTCAGCAGGACGCGAAACAGCGCTGGACCTTCGTGCAGAAGCAGACCGGAGCGGATAGGCTGAGCATTGGCGGCGCGCTTGCGGCGAACGTTCACGGCCGCGGACTCGGGTTGCCACCGTTCGTGGCAGATGTCGCGGCATTCACGATGGTGGGGCCCGATGGTGTTGTGCGCCGATGCAGTCGCACCGAGAACACGGAGCTGTTCCGCGCCGCGATCGGGGGATATGGTCTGTTCGGTGCGATGGTCACCGTTCGCCTTCGCCTCACCCGCCGGCATCTGGTGCAGCGCATCGTCGAGGTAATCGACATCGCGAAGCTGCCCGCAATGTTCGCGCAACGCATCGATGCCGGCTTCGAGTACGGTGACTTTCAGTTCGCGACAGAGCTCAGAGAGGACGCGCTCCTCAGAAAGGGCGTCTTCTCCTGCTATCGGCCGGTGGACCCCTCGACTCCGGTGCCGACCAATCGCGCCTCGCTCAAAGCGGAAAACTGGCACGAGCTGATCTACCTCGCGCACATGGACCGCGCGCGGGCGTTTCAGGCTTACTCGAGCTACTACCTCACGACGTCGGGTCAGTATTACTGGTCCGACGAGCACCAGATGAGCACGTACGTCCCGGACTATCATGAGGCGCTGGCCGCCCGCCTCGGCGCCTATGCACACGGAACTGAGATGATCACGGAGATATATGTCCCGCGCGGTGCGCTGATCGCTTTCCTCGCTGATGTCCGATCCGATTTTCTGCGGCATAATACCGACTTGATCTACGGCACAATCCGTTTGATCGAGCGTGACACCGAGACGATGCTTGCCTGGGCGAAGCAGCCTTATGCCTGCATCATATTCAACATCCACGTGATGCCCGATGCAGCCGGCATCGAAAAGGCGAAGCAGGAATTCCGCCGTCTCATCGACCGCGGACTTTCATACGGCGGTAGCTACTACCTCACCTACCATCGCTGGGCGGAGCGCAGGCAGGTGGCAGCCGCCTATCCGCGGTTCGCGGAGTTCCTGCGGCTGAAGCGGCGGCTTGATCCGAAGGAAGTGTTTCAAAGCGACTGGTACCGGCATTACCGCAGAATGTTCGCGAATGACATTTGATTCAACTGCATCCGGCAACGTGCCGGTGGCGACGAAGGTCGCGCTCGTCGTCACGCTTTTCATCACATCGGCGGCCATGGCGCAGATCGTCCGTCGCCCCGAGCTCACAGCGCGTGAGACTGCCACATACCTCCTTCTCTTCTCCGTGCTCTTTCTCTTTCGGGTAGGAGGCCAGCTGCTGGTCGTGCTGCGTGCACCCGCCTGGCTGCCGCCGATGGGTCAATGGCATCTCATGCCGTATCGTCTCCTGCTGCCGACCCAGATCGGCTTCCTCGTGCTGATGGCGTTAATCGAAGTCAGTCTCTTCCGTCATTGGGAGCCGCTCGGCGAACTCCAGCCTCCCTTCGGTCGCTTCCTGATCGGATTCAGCTTCTTGTACGCGGGGGCAATGGCAGTGCGGTACGTGGTCCGCATGTATCGCCGGCCGAGCGAGCGCTGGTTTGGTGGGACGATCCCGATCGTCTTCCACTTCGTGCTGGCTTCGTTCCTCTTCACGTGGGGCAAGTACCATGTTGCGAGCTGACGTGATCGTGGTGGGAGCCGGCGCGTCCGGGCTTGCGGTAGCGGCTACGCTGAAGCGACGCGGCCGCGAGCCTGTGGTGCTCGAAGGCGGCGATACCGTCGGAGGGACTTGGGCCGGGCGCTACGAGCGCCTCCATCTGCACACCGTCCGTCGCTTCTCCGGACTCCCGTTCTATGGGATGCCGCGCTCGTATCCGCGGTACGTACCCAAGGATATGTACGCAGGATACCTCAGGGAGTACGCGGACCGAATGGGCATTGCCGTTCGTCTCGGGCAGCGCGTCGAACGCGTCCGTCCAGACGGTTCGACCTGGATCGTGGAAACGGCTCGGGAAAACTGGGCGGCGCGCGCAGTCATCGTCGCGACCGGCCGCCACAACGTACCTCGAATGCCGCGCTGGACGGGGATGGAAGACTTCACGGGACGTTTCATTCACTCACACCAGTACTCCTCCGGCCGCGAGTACGCGGGCAAGAGAGCGCTCGTCATCGGGATCGGAAATAGCGGTGCCGAGATCGCCGCGGACCTCGTAGAGCAAGGAGCTGCGCGGGTCGCGATGTCGGTGCGGACCACGCCTCCCATCACGTCGCGCGAGATCGCGGGCATTCCGGTCCAGCTGCTCGGAATGCTGCTCATGCCATTTTCGGCGCGTGTGGTCGATCGCCTCGGTGCACTACTGCGACGCGTTGGCAACGGTGATCTCAGCAAATACGGGCTGGGCAAGGAGGAATGGGGGCCGTTCACGGCACGGCGGCCGCCTGTCATCGACGTGGGCTTTCTCAAGCTTCTGAAGTCGGGCCAAATCGACGTGCTCCCCAACGTCCACCATTTCACGGAAACCGGGGTAGTCTTCGCTCACGATGTCGAGCACGAGTTCGATGTCGTCGTGGCGGCCACTGGCTACACGACTGGTCTCGCCCAGCTTCTCGCGGCGCCGCGTGCGCTCGACGAGCGCGGACATCCTCGCGCGGACGGCGCGCATCCGGGACTCTATTTCGCGGGCTACTCCGAAACCCCGCGCGGTCAGCTCTTCGAGTCCAGTCGCGGCGCGCACAAACTCGCCGCGGCTGTCGACCGTTACCTTGGATCCCCCAAGCTCAAATGAGCGCGAGCCAGCCGGTGAAGTTCCTGATCGTCGGGGCCGGGGGATACTTCATCAACCTCGCCGTATTCGCGTGGTTGCTGAAGCTCGGCGTCCCGTACCTGCCCGACTCGATCGTCTCATACTTCGTCTCGAACGCGCTGATGTACCTTGGCAATCGGTATTACACTTTCGGTCTGGGGCACGCCGGCTTCTGGCGCGCGTATGTCCGCTACGTTCTGGTGGGTCTGGTCGTGGCGGGGCTGAATGCAGCCGTGCTCGCCTTCCTGGTGGAGATCGTTGGTCTTCGCGCTGTGTACGGTCAGGCGCTCTCTCTGCTGTTGATCACACCCGTAGCGTTCGTCCTGAACAAGCGCTGGACATTCAGGGACGTCGCTGCTCTGTAGTCGACGAAGCGCTGCAGCGCAGCCGTAGTGCGCGGATCTACGCCACGCCGGGCAGCTGCACGTGGTGGTGGCGGATATGCAATTCCTGAAATCGCGCGAAGTCTGCTACCGCCACCGCCCCAAACATTGTACTCGCGACGTGCTGTCCGCTGGCCGCCCGCGCACGACAGGCCCCATCGAATTGGGTGAGCACGGCTTCCAGTCGAATGCGCGCCTTCGCCGGTGTAGCCGATCCGGCGGGAGGGTCCATCGCTTCAATCGCCTTCATTTTCAGAAAGGCCTTCCTTCTGAGGATGCGCCTGAAGAAGATGACCCGAACAATCGGGCGAAGAAAGGAGTGAAGTGTCGGGAACGCGGAAGACGCGCCGGCCGCGACCTTCGCCGATTCTTCCATGATGCGGGCGACGTGCTCTACGACCTGAGACGGCGACCACTTCCCCGGCGCGCGCGGCACGGTCCAGGCGGACCCGATACCGTCCGCCGTCGTGAGGAGCGCGCCCGTCGCGGCGCGAACGCCGGAAAGCGACACGTCTAGTTCGGACATCTGAACTCCAAGGGGTTACGACTGGAGGTAACGCTCCAGCGACGTAAGGCTGTTGCTCCACCCATTCTTAACACTGTCCCGCGCCTTGGCGTCGTCGAGACCCTCGTGCTTGAACTCGAGGATCGTGCCCGGGCCTGACGCTCGGAGAATCAAGGTCACCAGCGTTTCGCGTTCCGGAGCAGCAGGCGAGGCCCATGTGTAGACGAGCCTACGATTGGGAACCACTTCGCGGTAGACACCGACTGCTTCAAACTCTTCGCCCTCGGGCGACCTCATGACGATGCGATAGCGGCCCCCGACTCGAAGATCAACTTCGACCACGGGAGCGGTGAAATCCTTGCCCGGGCTTATCCACTCCATCATCGCCTCGGGATTGGTCCACGCGCGCCAGACTTTCTCGGGCGACGCGTTATAGCTGCGGGTGAGTGTGACCGAGGGTTTCTCTGTGGGTTCTTGTGCGGCCATCGTTTCGTCTCCTCCTGACGGTCCAGGTAACGACCGAGCGCGTCCAGCTGCCCGGTCCAGAATTTCTGATAGCGTGAGAGCCACGCGGCGGTCTCCTCCATCGGCGCCGCAGCCAGGCTGCAGTGTACGACGCGCCCTTGTTTTGAGCGGACGACCAGTCCTGCGTCCTCCAGGACTCCGAGATGCTTCATGAAGCCAGGCAGCGACATCCCGTGCGGCTCTGCCAGCTCCGTTACCGTTAGCGTGCCACCACTCAACTGCTCGAGCGCCGCGCGACGGGTTGCGTCCGACAGGGCGGCGAACACCGAGTCGAGATCCGCGTTTGGATACTTAACCATGTAGTTAAGTATCAACTCGTACGAGACTCATGTCAAGCCGCGACCCAATCTCCTTGCGACTCTTCTTGCGCAACTCACTCCCAGTGGGCAGCGGGAGGTAGACTATGCATATCTCTCTGGCACAATCGATCGTCCCTTCGCTCACACACTCGGCGCCACGACGCCCACGACCGTTCGCTATCACGAAGTCGACGAGTTGGGAAATGTCATCGGAACGAGCGAGTCGGGCGCGGTGAGTCAGAGCAACAGCTATGACCCGTGGGGTAATCTTAGCGTCGGTGGAAACTTCGATTCACATCTCCTCTGGAAAGGACTCTTCTGGCATGATAGTACGACGGGACTCTACTACATGAGAAACCGGTGGTACGATCCGGAAACCGGAAGGTTCGTGAATGAAGACCCGGCTGGGTTTGCGGGAGGTATCAATCTCTACGCGTTCGCGGGAAATGATCCGGTGAATGGAAGCGACCCTTCGGGACTGAGCCCCGAGTCGTGTTATTGGGTACCGGCGGACAACACGCATTCTGGTGGTATTGGCATCCTCATCATATATGGCAACGGTTACTGGGAATGCTTTCCAACCGCTGATTCCGGAGACGGTTACTCTTCTGATCCCTCCGCGTTTCCGAGACGCGGTGGCCGCAGGGGCTTGAGGAAAGGTACCCAGCCTACTCCGAAGCCAACTGCGCGCACGCCCGGACAGTGTTTCGGGGAAAACACGAGCTGGATTCGTGGCAACAACGCGCGGGTAGCGGCTGTGGCAGGAGCCGCTGTGACATTTGTGCCTGTGATCGGAGGGTTCCTTGCACGGCAACAAGGTTACGCATGGCTGACGGCGTCTGCGCGGGACTTTGCCCTGATGTCTGCCCTCAAAAACCCAGCTGCCAGCCTTATCGAAGGGGCCGTAGCCAATGATATCGCAGGTTCGCGATACGTCCGTTTGGGGGGACGCTGGCTGCGCGGCGGTTTAGCCGCCGCTGCCCTAAGCGCTGTTGGAGTAGTAACTTACTTGGGATCCAGTTACGCTATCTGCCACCTAAACCCGGAGTATTAACTATGTCGAGCCTCCGCGGCCATTCCGTGCTTGACCCACTCGAAGCGGCTCTGCGAATAGCCATCATAGGCTTTTGGGCTACGTTCGTGATTGGGGGGGCCGTCGGCTGGGGGTTGGCGCAAGTTTCCACAGCTCCAGTAGGCGCAATCCTTGGTGCCATCATGGGATTTGCCACCGTGCTATGGATGTCAGTGACATTTAAGCGATCGCGTGGAACTCTTGCGGACCCGGTTCGAGACAAGATCAAAGAGATCTGATACCGTCTTGCTTAGCTGAGAGGTTTGGATCGGGAAGACGAGGGAGCAGGAGCCATAAACTCCTACTCCCTCGTGGCGGTTTACAAGTCGCAGGTCGATTCAGTGATGGGGCCGGTCCAAAGCTCCCGAGGCCGACTACTTCAACGCAGCCGGTGCC
This sequence comes from Gemmatimonadota bacterium, assembly GCA_031372985.1. Lineage (GTDB taxonomy): Bacteria > Gemmatimonadota > Gemmatimonadetes > Gemmatimonadales > Gemmatimonadaceae > UBA4720. The sequence goes on along the minus strand of JANMMF010000279.1, from coordinate 345 downwards.
CTGAGCCTCGAGGACGCTGGTAGGAACAGCTGCAGTGCAATCCAGCTACCGCATTCGCTGGATTGACATGCGCACGGAGGGTTGATGGCAAATGAGCCCTTCGCTAAGCCGGTGGCGCCGCTTCGGCTTGAGCGCCGACCGCCGAACTTTCGCGCTGCGCGGAAGACTGCACGATGCTTTCATCGACCGCAGTCAGTCCCAGTCTCTTCACGAAAATCAGCTTGTCATCCCCGGGCTTGTAGTACTCCTTGATCTTTCCAACTAGCTCGTACCCAGTCCGCTCGTAAAACTGAATCGTCCCGCCATACGTCTCCTGCGACGACGTCTCGATCAGGAGCAACCTGC
>JANMMF010000268.1:0-4264 GCA_031372985.1 Gemmatimonadota bacterium | reverse complement strand
ATCTTGCTCGCCATTCTGAACGCCGACCGAATGTCGTGCGAAACTACGACACTGGTGACGCCCAGCTCGCGCTGCAGCTTGAGGATAAGGTAAGTAATCGTTGCGGTCGTGAGAGGATCGAGGCCGGAAGTCGGCTCGTCGTACAGCATGATCTCGGGGTTATTGGCGAGGCCGCGCGCGATACCTACGCGCTTCTTCATGCCCCCCGAGAGCTCCGACGGCATCTGGTCCATCACCTTGTCCGCCTCGAGATCGACGAACTGCAGCTTCTCCCGCACGCGCGCTTCGATCTCGTCTTCGGTGAGCTCTGTGTGCTCACGGAGCGGGTAGGCAACGTTCTCGTACACGGTCATGGAGTCGAACAGAGCCGCGCCCTGAAAGACCATTCCCATCTTCTGCCGCACCTTGAGCGCGTCATCGAAGGTGAGGTGGGTGATGTCTTCGCCATCGATGGCTACCCGACCGTCGTCGGGGATGAGCAGCCGCAGCAGCAGCTTGAGAATGGTCGATTTTCCGGTGCCTGACTCGCCGACCACGACGACGGTCTCGCCTTCCTTGGCGGCGAATGAGACGTTCTGAAGAATCGGCTCCTCGAACGACAAGGAGATGTTTTCCAGCGAGATGACGTTGCGCCGGACGGCCCGGCCCGGCTCGATTCCGGCCTTGGACTGGGAGTCAGCTCCCGCTTCGGCAACTTCTTCCAGCTCGGTACGGATCGCCTGGCGCACGCGGCCCGAGTCGCGGGCGCGACGGGGCATAGCCGTCTCGTCCTTCTCACTCGGGTGGCGCCTCTCCTCCGGTTTTTTGCGGCGATCGTCTTCGTCGGTCATGGATGAAAGAGAGCCAGAAGGATCTGGGTCAGAAAGTAGTCGACGACGAGGATGAGGATGCTGGCGGTTACCACCGTTCGCGTGGTGGCCAACCCGACGCCCTCCGTTCCGCCGGAGGTCTTCAGACCATGGTAGCAGGCAACGAGGGAGATGATGCCCCCGAACACGAAGGGCTTCGTAAGGCCCTGGACGAAATCGTTCGGGATATAGCGAAGGGTGAATCCCCCGGAGAGCATCTGCTCGAAGACTGTCCTCCAGTACAACGCACTCGGCAGGCCGAGGTAGAACTTGGCGATGATGTTGCCGCCAAGAATCCCGACGAAGTCGTTGATGACGGTGAGGAGAGGAAGCATGATGAGCGATGCAAGAACTCTCGGTGTAACGAGCTTCTTGATCGGATCTGTTCCGAGCGTGTTGAGAGCGTCTATCTGCTCGGTGACGCGCATCGATCCCAGCTGGGCGGCGATGCCCGAGCCGACTCTCCCCGCTACCATCAGCCCCGCCAGCACCGGCCCCAGCTCGCGCACCATCGAGCCCGCGATCAACTTGCCGATCAGAGCGGTTTGCCCCAACGCCTGGAGCTGCACGGAAGACTGGAGGGCGAGCACCATCCCGGTGAAAAAGCCGGTGAGGAGGACGATGCCGAGGGATCCTACACCGATCACGTCCATCTGCTGAAAGAGGTCCGCCGTATAGAAAGGCTTGACGAAAATGAAGCCAATCGCCTTTCCGGCCAGCGTGAAGAACTCCTGCAGGGACTTGACGCCGCGCTTTGCCGCGTCGTTGAAGCTATCTAGGATCAAATGTTCGATGTGATGGGAGAGGAGAGCGTAGCGCCGAACCTCATGCGGGTGCAAGGGGGTCCGCGGCGTTTGCCCGGCCCAGTGGCGGGATTTAACTTCCGCGACATATGATCGAGACAATCTCGCGGGACCGGCTGATCGACCTGCTCAACGCGGGCGCGGAACAGCGCGTGGCGATCATAGGTGACGCCATGCTCGACGTGTACCTGCGTGGGGATGTCGAGCGGATATCCCCCGAAGCCCCGGTGCCCGTGGTACGCGTTCGCGAGAAGGAGCTGGCCCTGGGCGGCGCCGCCAACGTCGCGCAGAACGTCGTCGCGATCGGGGCGCAGTGCACCCTCGTCTGCGCGGTGGGTGAGGACGCCGAAGGCCAGGTCGTCAAGGAGATGCTGCGCGAGATCGGCGCCGATTCGCGATCGATCGTGTCGGTGCAACGGCGAACGACCACGAAGACGCGCATCCTGGCGCGGTCGCAGCAGATCGTGCGCTTCGACGAAGAGGAGGATGCTGACATCCGCGGCGTCGAGGTCGAGCGCCTCCTTGCCGCCGCCATCGACGCGATCGATGCGGCGGACGCGCTGGTGTTCGAGGATTACAACAAGGGCGTGCTGACTCCCGCGCTGATTGCGCCACTCATGCAGCACGCAAAGTCCCGCGAGCTGCCGACGGTCGTGGACCCCAAGTACAAGAATTTCTTCGCCTATACGGGCGCCACAATCTTCAAGCCGAATCGCCGCGAGCTGGAATCGGCGCTGGGAGCCGCCGTCGATCTGGAGCACGTCGAAGCTCTTCCCGAAGCCCTCCGCCGCCTGGGCGTCGAGCACCTGCTGCTCACGCTCGGCGAAGCAGGAATGGCGCTTATCGCCGCCGACGGAGAGGTGGGTCGAGTACCGACGACCGCTCGCGAGGTGTACGATGTCGTAGGGGCGGGCGACACCGTGACCGCGTATCTCGCTACCATGCTCGCCGGTGGCGCAACGCCCGCCGAGGCCGCGGTGATCGCCAACTTCGCCGCGGGCGTGGAGGTTGCTAAGCTTGGCGCCGCCACCGTAAGCACCGACGAGGTCATCGACGCCTACGACCTGTTCGGCACGGCCGGCGCGCTCACAGCGTAGCGATCAATTCTGATCCAGGAGAAGTGTTTGCGGTTCATATCTGGAAGTGTTTTGGCGCTGCTGGTCGGAGCGACGACACCGCTGGGCACTGCCCTCGCTCAGGATTCGACGCGAACGGTGGTTTTGCCTTCGCCTTCGTGTCCGCTGACCCCGAATCAGCTGACAGCGGTGCGCGCGGGTGTCGGCAGCGCGTTTGTCGGCGGCAATGCCTACCTGTACCACTACTTCAAGAAGGCGTGGTGGTCAGGCGAGCGGGCTCCGAACTTTTTCTTTCACGCCGACTGGGACCAGTGGTTTCGGGATCAGGACAAATTTGGACACATGCTTGGCGGCTACCATCTCGCGCGCATCGGTTACGCGGGTCTGCGCGAGGCGTGCGTCAGCGAGAAGAAGGCGATCATCTGGAGCGCGGCGTACGCGGCTGCGTTCCAGCTGCAGATCGAGATCTTCGACGGACGGTTCAAGAAGTACGGGTTCTCGTACGCGGATATGATCGCGAACACCACCGGTCAGGCGCTGGCAGTGATGCAGGAGTTACACCCGGCGCTCAGAGTGATCAAGCCAACGTTCTCGTACCACAAGACGCGCGCTCTGATTAACACTGAGAAAGGCTTGCTGCCTGGCGCTGAACTGCGTCCTTCACTCGATTACTCGGGGCAGACGTACTGGTTTTCGGCCGACATGAATAGTCTGCTGCCGGACGGGGCGAAGCCGTACTGGCCGCCGTTCATTCGGCTCTCCGTTGGGCACTCGATTACGGATTGGGTGACTTCCGAGCCGCCCGGATCGACGGTAAGGGCGAAACGAAAGCTCGTGCTTTCTCTTGATCTGGATCCGGAAAAGCTGCCCGGCGATTTCTTTCTCTGGCGGACGATCAAGCACACTCTGAGCTACTACCATTTCCCTTCCCCCGCTCTGGTGCTCACGCCCAAATTGCAACTCTCCCCCTGGTACCGGTGAACAGAGGCGAGTTGCGGTGGTGTTTCGCGTTGGTAGCGGTCCTTGTGTTCAACGCGAAGGTGCCAGCCGCGAGCGCACAAGCGTCGGCCTACGTGCCGCTCGACGATATCGCCTACACCTACGTCGACGCGCTGATGGCTCGTGGATTTTTCCGAGAGCTTTCGGTTCTCGAGCGGCCGTTCACAGAAACGGCCTTGCGCATTGCGATCGATTCAGCACGCACCCGCGAGCCGGGAGTCGTCGTCAGCTCCTATCTCGACGCGCTGTACGGTGCGGTCGAGAAATATGCGGTGCGCCCGGGAAATTCAGACACGTTGGCAGGGCAGACTTTTCGCGCGCGCGGCACAGCCAATTTGTACGTCACGGGCCAAACATCGGGGCGTCGGGAGCTCATGCTGGCCGATTCGGCGAGCAGCGTACGCCCCGGGGGCGCCATTCGACTGGCGATGGCCGGCGGACCGGTCGTCGGCTTTACCCGGGCGATCATCGACACACGGCTGAACGTCGATCCGGAATTCGCCGGCAGGAAGGACCGCAAGCTTAACGCCCGTACTGA
>JANMMF010000237.1:0-17729 GCA_031372985.1 Gemmatimonadota bacterium | reverse complement strand
GATCTGCTCGAGCAGCGGCCTCAGTCTGTGCATCGCCGCCGGATACCTCTGCTCCGCACTCTTCTCGGTGCGGAACCGCAGCATGAGGTCCTCGCCGCCAAGCCGGTCGATCACCTCGTCGAGCGTCGGAAGAGTCGGGTCGCCCGCGTCCTCGCGTTCCAGACGATAGAACTCCAGACACTCGCTGTAGCGGCCGAGCGCGTAGGGACGCGTCAGGCGCCGCAGCAGCTGCGCTTCGGGACACAACGATTCCTCATCGGTCAGCGCGAGGGCTACGCCGAGATGATCGAGGAGGTTGACGAGGGCGGTCTTGCGCGCACGGGCAACCTTCGCCTCGCCGAGTGCGAGAAAGAGCAGCGCGAGGGTCCGCGTGTCGTCGAGCGCGCGGTGCGACTGCCCCGGGTCGATCCCGTACACGCGCGCCAGATCGACGAGCTTCGCGCTGCCGGCGTGGAGCTCGCGGGCGAGCAGGAGTGTGTCGTAGGTGCAGAGATCGTCGCCCGCGAGCGACTCGGACATCCGCCGCAGGATCGGAAAGTCGAAGTGATAGCCGTTGTGCGCGACGACCACATCGGCGCCGCAGAACGCACGGAACTCGGGCCACACGCTCTCGAAGAACGGTGCAGCAGCGACTGCGTGTTCGTCGATGCCGTGCGTATTTGTTGCGCCCGCGGCGATCGGCACGCGCGGCTTCACGAGCGAGCAGAATTCGCCGACAATCTTCCCGCCACGCACGCGTACCGCGGCGATGTCGACGATTTCCGAGCGCGCGATATCCTTGTCAGTGGTTTCGAGATCGACGGTGGTGAAATCCCGGAAATGGTTGGAGAAGGCTCGCGTCCGCGCCAGCTGCGCCGCCTTGAAGAGCGCGAGTGCAAATCCCAGCGACGACTCGCCGGCCGAAACGAGCGAGACCGCATCGACCGGACAGACACTACCGAGCATTACGCGCCGGAGCCCAATACCGGCAAGAACTCCCTTGAGCGCGATCTCCGCTCCACCCAACGGCGGGATCCACACACTCTGCGCGCTCTCGATCGCCGCCGCGAGCTTGTCAGCGAGCCGCTGGACATCGTCGTCTTCCGCCGGATCCGTCAGCTCGTCGTGATGCTCCTCGAGCACGGTCCGGTACTCGCCGACCCGCTGCGACAGGAGCTCCTCGACGAGCGATGTGAGTGTGGTGTGACGGGCCCCCAGCGCAACGAGATTCCGCAGCGCATAGAAGCCACGCCAGATCTTGCGCGAGTCGCCGTGCTCGCGCGGAAGCTCACGGGCAAGCTGCTCGAGGTAGGGCAGCAGGGTCTTATGGCTCTCTTCAGCCTTGGCGCGGGCTCCGTCGAAAAGCGGCTTTGGCAGAACGACCTGGAGAAAGCTCTCCTTGTGAATCGGATCATCAGGGCTCGCGATCACCTTGAGCGCGGCGATTACATAGCCGACGACCGGATCTTCCGCGAGCGCTCTTCCGTTGGCAAGACGGCAAGGAATTCCGGCGGTGAGAAAGGAAGCCTCGGCACCGTCGCCGATCTCATGACGGCGATAGAGCAACGCGTACTCGCCCCAGCCGATGCCGTGCTGATCGCGATCGCGGCGGAGGTCGTCGATGATCCACTCGATCTCGGCGTCCTCGTTCGCGAACGTAAAGGCCGCGACCGGAAACAGGCACTCGCGCTCGGACTCGGCGTGCCTTCGGTCCCGGAAGATCGGCGGGTTGAACATGACGAGCCGGCGGGAGAGCGCGACGATTTCGCGCGGGCAGCGGCGGTTCTCCTTCAGCTGCGCCATCGTCTTCACATTGAAATCGTTTGCGAACGAAAGGAAGACCTCCGGATCCGCACCGGCCCACGAGTAGATCGACTGCTCGTCGTCGCCGACGGCGAAGACGTTGCGATGATCACGCGCGAGCTCGTGGATGATCGCGTACTGAACTGGATTCAAATCCTGGAACTCGTCGACGAGAACGCAGTCCCATCGTCTCCGCACCGTTGCGCCGACGGCATCGATCCGGAGCAGCTGTGCTGTTTTCAGCACGAGCGAGTCGAAATCGACCAGCTTTCGTTTGTCGAGAAATTCCTGGTACCGGGTGAACAGCATCTGATCGTCCGGCCTGAGCGCGTCACCGCGGAAGCGGTACGCTGCGAATCGGGCGAGGAGACTGCCGTGCCAGGTCGGGGGCACCTGCAGCCGACGGAGCACGGAACGCTGGTACTCGTCGTCGGCGATGCCGAAGCCGGGCTCCAGTCCGACGTGGATACCCAACTCGCGCAGGAGCTCGGCGCAGAAGGCGTGAATCGTTCCCCGTTTGACGCGCTCGGCCCGCGACTTCAGCCGCCGCTCGAGACGCGAGGCGATCTCTCCTGCCGCCTTGTTCGTGAACGTGAAGACGCAGATGCGTTCCGGATCGAGAGCTCGTTGCTCGACGAGGAATCGGATCCGCTCGATCAGGCAGAACGTCTTGCCCGCGCCGGGACCGGCGAGAACAAGGACCGGCTCGGAGAGGGCCTCGATGGCCTCGCGCTGGGAGTCGGACGGAATGTGGGGAGGATCGGACGCGATGGCCGCCGCTATGGCGGCGATCGCGTCAGATCCGGCAAGGCTGGAGGTGGGAGCGGTCAGGTTTTGTTCGGGTTGTAGAAGAACTCCTCTCGCACGACCTTGCCGTCGTTCACCGTGTAGAGGGCCATCTCCTCCATGACCTCTCGCTTACCCGTCGGCTTGAACGTGACGTCGTAGGTGTAATGGACGGCAAACTTGCCATCGCCGACAAACGGACCTTCGGTCTCGGCTGAATTCACGGTGTTGTTGTCTGACCACCACTGGTTCTTGGCGCGGATTGCATCGATCCCTTTCTGTTCGCGGGGCATCTGCTCGTTGCCCATCGATTCGACGCTGACGATGTCGGGCGAGTAGAGCGTGTTGATCGCGTCGAGGTTCCGTCCGGCTCGACAGAAGGCAACTAGCTCCTCTGCGACGGCTAACGTGGCGGTGGGAGTTGCCGTAGTCATGAAGTCTCCTTGGTTCGGGTCCGTTTACATATTATCTGAAAATCCGGCGGAAGTCAGCAAGGGATCTACCCAAGAATCGCGCCTGAAGTGTCTTCGGCGTTAGAAGCGCCTCGCGGCACCTAAGGCGTTCGACCTCATCAAGTAAGTGCTTTGGCCAACGCCACTTACAGCGAGATTCCCACTTTCCAAACCGGATGCGTTAAGCTGATTCATACGCGAATTGAGACAGATCGAGCGCCAGAGTTTTGAGGCTATTGGCGCTGGCCGGGCTGCGGTGCTTCCCCGATCGCAGGGGTCCGGTGAATTCCAACGGGGATGATGATGGAGATATCCAACATGCAGACCACTAACGGCAAGACCAACAAGGGACAGATCGCGCGCAGCGTGCGATTTGATATCGCGGCGGATAAGAACGACGAATTCCACACGCTCTTCCGAAACGAAGTGCTCCCAACGTTGAAGAAGCAGGCTGGCTTCAAGGACGAGCTGTTGCTGGTGAAGGATCAGCACGTTCTCGCCATCAGTGTCTGGAACGACATGGATTCGGCGCGAAACTACGAGTCCAATACCTATCCGCAGCTGGACAAGGCGCTTCGTCCGTTGATGTCCGGAAAACCGACGGTCGAGACGTTCAAATACGACTCGCTGTCCACGATTGCCTGACCATTGCTTCATAGGTCATGAAAACAGGAGGGGTCCCGTTGGGGCCCCTCCTATTTTTTGCGTCCTGAGCTATCGGCTGGCAGCCCCTGATCGATCGCTACCACATCGCACGGCGCTCACACTTCACCTGACGCGCGGCCATGACGGCGACGAGCCTCTCGAACTCGTCCCGTGAGAAATTGGAGCAGACTTTCCCGAGACGCCGGGCTATGTCCTCGCGAACTGCTTTCTCACGGAGAGTGTGAGCCTCGGCCAGGCCGGACTCGCTGAAGACGTGCTCGTCTGATCCCAAAAAGCTGATGCGGTTGAGAGACAAGTACGTCGTCGCACAATCGAGGCCGCATCGGTCATTTCAAGTCCAATTTCAGGGTTGTTTTTGGCCCATTGGCCGTAAAAACTCTTGTCTTGCCGGGAGTACGGTTATGGGCTAGTGTGCAATTGCAGTTAAAACCAGATCGCTACGGGGACACGTACAGCCTGCGACCTTCTGGCATCACGCCAACAGGGGGTCGCAATGCGTCCGACATCTGGCACGCCTAAGGGAAGCCCGGGAATTCCGGCGCAATCTCTCTCCCTTCAGGCGGCAAGGAACAACCTCCTCTCGAAGCTCCCCGCTGGGGAGCTGGCCGCGCTGCTCGCGCTTTCCACCCCGGTCGAGTGCAGTCTTCGTGACGTGCTCACCGCGAGCGGCGCGAAGATCAGGAACGTCTATTTCCCGCTGACCGGAATGATCTCGCTCGTGACAGAGCTCAAGGACGGGACCTCCCTCGAGTCGATGACAGTCGGGCGTGAAGGGTTCGCCGGACTCTCGTTGTTCCACGGGGTCAGCACGACACCGACGATGGCAATGTGTCAGATCGAGGGCGCGTTCCTGAGGGTATCGGCGGAATCATTTACGGAATTGCTCCCCAACGCCCCCGGACTGGCGCTGCTACTCCATCGATACTCCCAGTTCGCTCACGAGGTGGTGGCACAGTCGGCCGCGTGCAACAGCATGCATCTCATCGAGCAGCGTTGTGCCCGCTGGCTACTCATTTCGTCCGACGCCGTTGCCAGCAATGAGCTGGGACTCACCCACGAATTCCTATCTCAAATGCTCGCTGTGCGCCGGCCTGGAGTCACCGTCGCGATCGGGGAGCTGGAGAAGATGAAGCTGATCGAGCACCGCTACGGAAAAATCTCGATCCTGGATAAGGAAGGGTTGGAGAAAGTGGCCTGCGAGTGCTACAGGACCGTCAAGGACAGAGGGCAGGTGCTGCTCTCCTAGAGTTGCCCCCTTTGCTCGCGCGTCAGCCGGTGTTCCGCAGCGCCTGCGCGATCCCGCTCAGTGTAGTCGCCAAAGCGTCGTCTACCTTCTGGTCTCCATTCACGCTATCCGTCGGGCGAAGCCGCTTTCTGCGCAGCAGCGAAATCTGCAACAGAGATAGCGGATCCACATAGGGATTTCTCAGCTCGATTGCTGACTGGAGGACCGGAGCGTCGTCGAGCAAACGCCTGTGCCCCCGAATGAGAAGCAGCGCTTCCACCGCTCGCTCGTACTCATTCACGAGCTGATCGAGAAGCCTCACGTCTCCCCCGAGATGTCGCACGTACATCCGCGCGATCTCCACGTCCGTTTTCGCGCACACCATCTCGGCCTTCCCCAGAAGATCCTCGAAGAAAGGCCAGCAGCTGGCCATTCGCTGCAGGCGGCGGAGCCCATCTCGAGTCGAGACTGCTTCGCCGAGCGCGGTTCCGATTCCGAGCCAGCCGGTGAGCATGAGCCGGATCTGGGTCCAGCCGAATCCCCATGGTATCGCGCGGATTCCGTCGATCCCGGCCGTCGCTCCCGGACGATACGCCGGGCGCGAGCCGAATCGTGCGTTGGCCAGCTCGTCGATCGGTGTCGCTACTCGAAATAGATGAAAGAGCGCGTCGTCTTCGTGCACCAGCTTGTGGTAGACCTCTCGCGAGCGCGCCGAGAGACCATCCATCACGTCGGTGAAATCGACGACCTCTTTCGGACTGACCTTGCGACGCCAGTCGCTGAACTCGTGGAGCAGCACACCCGCCGCCGTCACTTCCAGCGTGCGCTCGGCCACCGGCAGCAACCCAAACTGCTGCGAGATGATCTCCCCCTGCTCGGTGATCTTTATGCGTCCATTGGTGGTGCCTGGAGGAAGCGCCGCGATCGCGCGATAGACCGGTGAGCCCCCGCCGCGCCCGACGCTTCCACCACGGCCGTGAAAGAGACGAAGCTCGACACCCGCTTCGCGAAAGAGATCCGCCAGCGACTCCTGCGCGCGGTAGAGCGCCCACGACGCGGCGATCATTCCCGCATCCTTGCCCGAATCGGAATACCCGATCATCACTTCCTGACGCCGCCCTCGCGCCTCGAGCTGGCGCGAGTAAACTGGATCGTCGAGAAGTGCGCGCATCACGACCGAAGCTTGCTCCAGATCCTCGAGGGTCTCGAACAGAGGAACTACATCGACACGCGACAACGCTTTCTTGCGCGACAGATCGACCAGCTCCGCCTCGCGCGCCAGCACGAGCACTCGCAACACGTCCTCAGTCGATCTCGTCATCGACACGATGTAGGTGCAGGCAGCGGGCTGCCCGGCTTCATCCTGGATCGTTCGAATGGCTCCAAACGTCTCGATCACCTGACGCGTCTCGGGTGAGACCTGTCTGATCTTTCGGTTCGACCCGCGTCTCCGTGTGAGCACCGAGCGGAGGCTCTCGACGTCAGAGTCGCCGTCGCTCCGCGGCACCAGCTCCTTCACCGCGGCGGCGTGGACCTCCGAATGGTCACGCACATCCATCATGAAGCCGTGAAAGCCGTGAGCGCGCACCGCCGCGTAGAGCGGATCGAGGTTGGTTCGACACGCCTGCTCCGCCCCGGACGCGAGGAGGTAATCCCGGACAAGGCGAAGATCGCTTTCAAAGATCTGTACGTCTGGGTAGGCCGCAGGCTCCTTTCTCTCGCGGCCCGCATCGCGCGACGCCACCAGCCGTCGCGTGGCCTCGACGCGCGCCGACATGAAGCTGAGCTTGAGGCGGAGCGGCTCGTCGGCGTTCCGCTTCCGATTCTTCTTCCATATGAGAGGCAGCAGCAGCCGGTCATGATCGAGAGATTTCATCAGCGCTGCCGACGGTGGCGCGAGTGTCGCCGAGAGGGAAAGCCGGCGGGTGAGCTCGTCCAGCGCGGCGCCGTAGCGTCCGAGTATCACGTGGCTCGCCCGACGCGCTGTCGCGACGGTAATTTCGGGAGTGACGTAAGGATTTCCGTCGCGGTCGCCGCCCACCCAGCTTCCGAAACGCAGTGGGACAGCCAGGCGGAATGAATCCGCTGACCGGCTGAACTCCTCTTCGAATGCGGTGGCGATGGCCGATTGCATGTGCGCGCCGGCGTCGAGAAGCCGCGTCTCGAGGTACCAGAGCGCGGAGCTGACCTCGTCGAGCACCGAGGGCCGATCCTGGCGCACTTCGCTGGTGAGCCAGAGAAGCTCGACTTCGCCCTCGAGGGCTTGCTCGATCAGCCGCACTTCGTCCGCCGGCGCCGACTCACGGGCAAGGAGACGATCCGCAACTCGGGCCTGGAGACCGAGCAGGGTGCTGCGCGTCGACTCGGTGGGATGCGCGGTGAGCACCGGGCGGATGTCGAGCTTGAGCATCGCCTGCTCGATCGCGTCGGGGGTCGCACCGAGCTTCCGCAGCTGGCGCATCGTCCATCTCGCCGAGGCGGGCTGCGGATCAGTGACTCCCTTGCCGAGGTAAGCACTGCGCCGGCGGACCCGGTGAGTCTGCTCGGCGGTGTTGATCAGAAGAAAGAAGAGCGTGAAGGCGCGAGCGGCGACCATGCACTGCTCGACCGACAAGGCGTCGACCTCACGCAGCAGATCGTCGAGCGACGGTGCCCCCGGCTCACGATGGCGACGGGCCCGCGATGCCGAGCGCAGCCGCTCCACAATCTCGAACGCTTCCTTTCCCTCGAGCCGCTGGATCACGCGTCCGAGCGCGCCCGCCAGCCAACGGACATCGTCGTGGAGAGGAAGATCCTCCTTTCGCGTGGGAACGGGCATTCTTGACGTGAATTATGCGATGATGCAGGGGAAACTGATACGGGCCGCTTTCCGTTACCCGATGCCCGATTCCCTATTTTAGCCGTCTGGCAAGGGCCGCCAGGTAGTTGGCCGCTTCGGTGATCGGTTTTGCTCCGTCGAGCACGCCCTCGTCCAGCGCGGGAAGCGAGGGCTCGCGATTCGTGTTGCGAATTCCCAGTCGCTTGCGAAGCTCGTCGCGGAGAGCGCGAGCCGGACGGTAGAATCGTTCCCTGTACGCGCGCGCGGTGAGCAGATGGCGCTCCACCAGGCCCGCGCTCTCCCGATCGAGCGCTTCATCGCGCTCGGCTTCGCTGGCTGACGGGATCGGGGGAGGACTCGCCAGCGTCGTAACGAACTCGCGGTCACTCCCGGCCTCGAAGGACTTCATCTCTGTCGCCAGCTGCAGCGTCTCTTCGCGCAGTGCCGAAGGAGGCAACGTCTTCAGCTGCTCGACGAGCGGATCGATGGACTCGAACTCACCGGTGGCGGGGGTCGTCGGTGACTCGAACCCCGTGAATCGGGGACCGTTGGAGAGCAGCCAGAGGAATTCGGCGATGGTCGTCACCACATAGCAGATTACGGCGACCGCGACGAGGCGCACCGAAACGGGCGACGATCTGAGTACTCCGTGGCCCGTCCACAGGACATTGAGTGCCGAGATGGCGATTGCCCCAGCGATCTTTCCCGGCTGGAGGAGCCGGACCTGCTTCCACGCGCTCGGAATCGACCGGCGCCATGCCGCTGCCTTGGGTGGGATTCTCACTATAACGAGACTGTTTTCACACTGCGGCAGTCACGCATTTTTTTGAGACCAGAACTTACCCGTAGTGACGATGTTACAACGATCGCGACATGATGTGGTCGTCCCCCACCTGCTCACCGAAATAAAACGGCGCGGAGCCCACGACCGAGAACCCCATGCGGCGGTAGAATCCTACTGCCCACGGCGCTTCCTTCCACACCTGAAGCCAGACCACATCGCCTCCCCGCTTCTTCGCGTCCGTGAAGCAGGCGTCCATGAGCGCTGCGCCGACTCCTCGACCCTGACGAGCACCGTCGACGTAGAAGCGCACAATCTCGAATGAATGATGCCCGACGACGCCGGCCGGCGGTTCGAGGGTCACTCTCATATATGCGTAGGCAACGGGAACTCCCAGCGGATCTTCCACGAGGTACATCGAGACCGCACCGTCGGAGATCGCTTCGCGAACGGCGTCGACCGAGAACGATCGAGCGAGATAGCGACTGAGCTCGGGCTCGGGATGGGTGGGACCGTAGGTCTCTGTGAAAAGCCTCGCGCCGAGAGAGGCCGTCGCCGCCGCATCGTCGACAGTGCAACGGCGAATCGAGAAAGCGTTCATCGTTGGCGTCGTCATCAGCGCTGGAGATTAAGGCGAAGTGTCAACGCCTATACTATATGAAATGCGCCGTCCGGCTGGAAACGCAATCCGCCGGTCCACCCGGAAACAAAATGCGCCGTGCCGCCCGGATGAAATGCGCCCTTCGCCACGCGGTGGGCGCTTTGGAAATCCTCTTGACAACTTCCAAGGGGGACTGTAATAGAGGGTGTCTCCCGAGCCATCAGCGCGTGTTTCGTGGCTCGGGACGTTTGGTGTGCAGTAGGCAGACTCACCCACTTCCTGCTTCGGAGGGTCGTACGCGGCTGCTCGGTTCCGTGCCCCTGCTCCTGAGTGCCCCACTGTTGTTGGCTTCGTCGACGCGCGTTGTCGGTCAAGCCTACGCGGCGAAGCATTCCAGCGCTCCCGAGCAGGTCTACCTTATCATCCGCACTGACGACGCGGGGATGAGTCACAGCGTGAACATGGGGCTTGAAAGACTCATCGCCACCGGGCTTCCTGTTTCGGTATCGGTGATGTTTCCGACCCCGTGGTACCAGGAGACGGTGGAGATCCTGAAGAAGAATCCGGAAGTCTCCGTCGGAATCCACCTCACGCTCAATTCGGAGTGGAAGAATTACCGCTGGGGCCCGGTGCTGGGTCGAACAGCCGTCCCGTCGCTCGTCGACGCGGATGGCTATTTTTTCGCCTCCGCTGAGGCGCTGCACCAGAACAACCCCAAGCTCGATGAGGTCGAGAGGGAGTTGCGCGCGCAGATCGATCGGGCGCTCAAGTCGGGGCTCAAGATCGATTACGTCGACTACCACATGGGGACGGTGGTACGGTACCCTGAGTTCCGCGACCTCACCGAGAGGCTCGCGCGAGAGTATGGTCTTGGCATGTCGCGGTACTTCGGGGATACGAGCCACGATTCCCAGTACTCCGCCGCGCCGGCTGCCAAGATCGACAGCCTGCTGGCGATGATCAATCGCCTGCAGCCCCGGTTCAACCTCGTCGTCACGCACGTGGGGATTGACGACGCCGAGCTGGGCGCATTGCTGGACATGAACACATCCGACCCACTCCCGGACATGAGCAAGAATCGTCAGGGAGAGCTGGATGCGCTCACGTCGCCGCGATTCAGGGAGGCACTGAAGGCGCGGAACGTTCGAGTCATCACGTATCGGCAGTTGATTGAAATGCAGGGCCTGAAGTCAATGAAGAGACCGGTGGAGGATGTCAACTGATGTGCGCTAATCGGAGGAACACCATGGAGAAGAAGCTGTCGGCTGGGTTTTCAAGGCGGACCGAAAACGTCCGTCGCCTTTGCGCGGTAGGAATGAGCCTACTGTTCGCACTGGTTCTGAGCGGGACTGCATTCGGGCAGAATCAAGCGGTGACTGGAACCGTAACCTCGACGGGTGGTGCTCCGCTGCAGGGAGTTACCATACGTGTGCAGGGAACGGACGCCCGCGCCGTCACGGATGCGGCTGGGAAATACCGCCTCACCGCTCCGAGCGATGCGGTTCTGAGCTTTTCCTACGTCGGCACGAGGCCGGTTCAGATAACGGTCGCCGGACGCAACACCATCGATGTCACGATGGCACGGATCCCATACCTTGAAGAAGTCGTCGTTACCGCGTACACAGAGCAGCGGCGCAGCGACATCACCGGCGCTGTTTCCAGTGTCGACGTCGAGAGCGCGCAAAGACAGACGGGAGCGAGTGTGCTGCAACGCCTCGACGCGACGGTGCCAGGCGTAACTGTCGTCGCGAGCGGTAATCCCGGCTCACGAAGCACGGTCAGAATCCGTGGTATCAGCTCTTTCCAGAACAACGATCCCCTGTACGTCATCGACGGAACGCCGGTTCAGGAATCCTATCTGAACTTTCTGAACCCGGACGACATCACCTCGGTGCAAGTGCTGAAGGATGCCTCATCCGCGTCGATCTACGGCTCGAGAGCGAGCAACGGCGTGATCCTGATCGAGACCACGAAGAAGGGAGTAGCAGGACCTCCGAGGGTGACGCTCCGGGCCAGAACAGGCGTCGCCTCTCCGATCCGCGGCTACGATGATTTCCTGATCACGAACTCTCTCGACTATTTCGAGGTCGTCAAACAGAGCTACATCAATGCCGGCCTGCCGATTCCCACCAACATCTACGGAGACCCAAACAATCCGTCCGTTCCGCAATACATCTTCGCCCAGGGAGCGGCGACTGACGCGTTCGGGCGTCCGATCAATGTCAATGTCAGCAACTATTCGTATCCGAACAACCTGATCATGCCGGGCAGCCCGGGGACGAATTGGTGGGATGCGGTCTTTAGATCGGCGCCGGTCAGCGATTATAACGTCGACGTCAGCGGCGGCGGGGAAGACAACGCCTATCGGGTGTCGTTCAACTATTTTGACCAGAACGGTACGGCGAGGTACAACAGGTTCCAGCGTGGCACCGTTCGCGCCAACACCTCGTTCAACCGGGGCAAGTTCAACGTCGGTGAAAACGTCGCCCTCGGCCTGGAACGTCATTACGGGGGTGTCCCTGACGACGGTTTCGGAGAAGGCGCGTTTCTCGGGAAGAACATTCTGCTGCAGCCCGTAATTCCGATCTACGACGTGGGCGGAAACTTCGCCAGCGGCAAGGCAACTACCCTCGGCAACTCCAGCAACCCGCTCGCCTATGCGTATAATGCGCGCGACAACATAGCGAAGAACATCAACGTCTTCGGAAACGTCTTCGCCGGCTACGATGCCACTACGCAGATCTCCCTGAAATCGCGACTCGGGTTCAACGTCGGGCAGAATTCCTTCGCCGGCTTCAGTCCCGCGACACCCGAAAATTCCGAGCCGAACGCCAGCACTTCCATTTTCGAGAACAACAATCAGTTCTACGACTGGACCTGGAGCAACACGGCAAGGTACGTGAAGGCGCTTGGCCGTCATAACCTCGACTTTCTCCTTGGACAGGAGGCAAACGCCAATAACAACCGCTTCATCACGGCATCGATCAACAACCTTCTGAACACCTCTGTCGATTCCCGATACATTCAGGACGCGCTCGCCGATCCGTCGACGAAGGACGTTTCCAGCAGCGGCGGCAAGTCCGCGCTTCTCTCGTTGTTCGCCAAGGCCGATTACAACTTCGGCGACCGCTACGTGGTCAGCGCTACCGTGCGCAGAGACGGATCCTCACGTCTCGGCCCCGGCCACCGCTGGGGAACTTTTCCGGCCTTTGGACTCGGCTGGCACCTAACCAACGAGCCATGGATGTCGGGCAACCGCTTCCTTAATGACGTCATGCTGCGTTTCGGCACCGGTGTAACAGGAAACCAGCTCATACCTTCCGGACGAATCGTATCTCAGTTCGGTGGAGGGACGAACGACACTTTCTACGACATCACGGGCTCGGGGAACTCGATTGCCGCAGGCTTCAAACAGACCTCGCTCGGCAACCCGAACCTTCAATGGGAAAGCAACCGCTCCCAGAACATCGGCGCGGACATGGTTCTGCTGAACGGCATGTTCAACGTCGTTCTCGATGTCTATCGGCGTAATACGGACAACCTGCTGTTCGACCCGGCGCTACCGGCCACCGCCGGCAACGCTGCCCCTCCGATCGTCAATGTCGGAAAGATGAGAAATACAGGCTTTGATTTCTCTATCGGGCATCAGGGCTCGTGGTGGAGCGCCACGTTAAACGGCAGCCACTACAAGAACACGATTGTGTCGATCAACGGAGCCCAGGACTTCTTCTACGGCCCGATCTCGACGCGATTCGGTAACCAGGTCATCAACAAGGTCGGTAGTCCCATCGGCTCGTTCTACGGATACATAGCGGACGGCTACTTCAGGGATGCGGCGGATGTCGCCGCCCACGCCATTCAGGATGGCAAGGCTCCCGGTCGTATCAAGTTCCGCGATGTGAACGGCGACGGAACCATCGACCTCGATGACCGCGCCATCATCGGAAATCCACACCCGAAGTTCACGGCCGGCCTCGATCTCGGTGCTCGCCGTGGGAATTTCGACGTCAGCGCGACGCTCTTCGGAACGTACGGGAACGACATCTTCGAGAACCAGATGGAGTTCTACGTTTTCCGTAATTTCGAGCCGAACGTCAAGTCGGATCTACTGCGGAATTCGTGGACTCCGACCAACCAGAACGCGAAGTATCCGCGGCTCGACTTCAGCGATACGTACAGCCGCGTACTGAGCAGCTTTTACGTCAAGGACGGCTCGTACACGCGCCTGCGGAACATGCAGGTCGGGTATACACTCCCGAGCAGCGCACGCTATCTGCCGGGAGCCAGAGTCTATCTGCAGGGCGATAACCTGTTCACGAGTACAAACTACGAGGGGCTCGACCCGGCGCTGCCGGCGGCGAACGTCTTCGGCGCGGCCGGCGACCTCCGCGACCAGTATCGCGGCGTCGATCGTGGCACGTACCCGACGAGCAAGATTTTCAGTATCGGCATTGTGACCTCGTTTTAACGACTTTCCTAAGGAACTCAGACGATGAAAATCGTATCGAATACCCGACTGATAGTCGGAACGGCGGTCCTGACGCTACTGTCGGCCGGCCTGTACGGATGCAAAGACTTCCTGACGGAGAACGCCACCGTCCAGGGAGCGTTGGACGAGTCAGCGCTCGCGACAGGGAGCGGAGTCGAGGGGACTCTTATTGGAGCCTATCGCCCGCTCGACTGCCCCATCGGAGGATCGTGGGGCTGCGCCGCCAGCAACTGGGTCTGGGGCAGTGTCGCCGCTGACGATTCATACAAGGGATCTACGGGCACCGACCAGCCGCCGATCAACGACATCGAGGGCTACCATTGGTCCGCGCCGGAGGGTCAGGATTACCTGAACCAGAAGTGGACGATCACCTACGAAGGAATCTCGAGAGCCAACGCGACGTTGCGTCTGCTGGACAAAGTGCTTGCGTCGAACCCGACTGCACTCTCGACCGCGGCCGCTCGCTCCATTGAGGGTGAGGCGATCTTCCTCCGGGCGCACTATCACTTTGAAGCGTTCAGAATGTGGGGGAACATTCCCTACTACCGCGAGGACGATCTGGACTTCCGCAAGGCCAACGAAGCCAGCGCGGCGGTCATCGCTGACCTCATAGCGGACTTGGACGCTGCCGCCAATCTTCTGCCAGCTCCGGCTCGTGACAAAGGCCGGCCGAGTAGTTGGACCGCGAAGGCCTATAAGGGACGCGTCCAGATTTATGCTGGGCAGTGGGCCAACGCCATTACAACTTTCACGGACGTCAGGAACAATGGCCCTTACGCACTCCAGACGAGCTTCGACCAGGTCTGGACGGGTTTCAAGCAGTACTACAACGGTCCCGAGACAATCTGGGCGTACCAGGCCTCGGTCAACGACGGCCAGCCCAGCGGCGATAACGGCAACTTCGGCGAGCGGCTGAATTTCCCGCACTCGGGAAGCCACTTCGGTTGCTGCGGCTTCAACCAGCCATCTTACAACCTGGTCAATTTCTATAAAGTCGACGCCGCTGGGCTTCCGCTTGCGCTGTCCGACCCGGCTAACTGGAATGCCCAGAACACTCCGTTTACGGCGGGCCAGCTGGCCGCGGTAGACCCGCGTTTGGACTGGACGGTCGGTCGTAACGCCGTTCCGTACAAGGACTGGGGCCTCGTCAAGGTCACCAACGGCTCCGACAGCTGGGTGAGAGACGTTTCCAATGGTGGCCCCTACACTCCGAAGAAGAACGCTCACGAATCAGCGAGCGGCGCGGAGCAGACGGGAGGCGGGTGGGCACCGACGCAACAAAACTCGGTGCGTATTCATCTCTTCCGCTACGCGGACCTCCTACTGATGATGGCGGAGGCTATGGTTGAGACCGGTGATCTGGCCGGCGCGCGTACAATCGTGAATCAGATTCGGGCCCGCGCCGCTCTTGTTGCCCAGGGTTGTGGCGCACTTGCCGGCACTGACGTCGCGGCCACGTATCCTCAGTGTGCCGGCGACACCCGAATGTCCGTACCGATCAATGATCCCAAGATTACGTGGGCATTGTACCGGATCGGACAATACCCGCCCTTCGCAAATGCGGCCTACGCCCGCGAGGCGGTTCGCGCGGAGCGAAGACTCGAGCTGGCGATGGAAGGTCAGCGCTTCTTCGACATCCGTCGTTACGGGCTCGCCTACGCAACAGGCGCCATCAACGGTTATATCAACAGCATCGGGGGCGGAGCCGAAAAGACCAGAGTAATCTACAAGGCCACTGCCGAAGCATTCACGCAGAGGCACCTGTTGTATCCCCTGCCGAACATTCAGATTGAGTTGAGCAGGGTAAATGGCGAAGACCGGCTGACGCAGAATACCGGCTGGTAAGCAGACTCTGAACGAAAACGGGACGGCTCAAGGCCGTCCCGTTTTTTTTCCCTGAACTCGGGCCGCACCGCCGGGATCAGCGTTGCTTGATGACAAAAATCTGCAGGGAGTCGCCAGCGTTGGCGACCAGCACCGCCTTGCCCGTTGGCGTGTTGACCAGCGCCAGCCCGGCCGCATTCAGGGGTGCGAGGAACCCGCTCTCGGCGGGTGAAACCGGAGTGAATCGCCCGCTCCCGTTTCCTCTCAGCCAAAGGCCGTTGCCCGCATCAGCACGCGGCGTATTCGGCTCGGACTCGTAAAGATTCCCCGCCACGATCAGATCGAGGTGACCGTCAGCGTCGACATCGTGCGGGATGATTCCCTTGATGGGCGCGATTTGCGCGTGACTGGGCAGTGCGAACGACGTGAAGGTTCCGCGTCCATCGTTGCGCAAGTACAGGCTGGCAAAAGTGTCTGCCTGATAATGGAGGGCCCGCTGCAGCTGTGCGGCGCTGAAAGCCTGCCGAACTGATACCTCTGCAAAGGACGCATAGGTTGGAAACCGGACGCCCAGCGGATAGATGGCTTCGCCCAGCGGAGCCAAACCGGCAAATGGATATTCGGTTCCCTTGAGCTCCTGAGTGAGGACGATGTCCGTGGTCGTATTCCCGGTGAAGCTGTTCGCATAAACCCCGAACCTCGCGTCCCTGGAAGTCATATACGTGTAATTCAACCCGAGGTTGCCAGCCACCAGATCAGTGCGACCGTCGTTGTTGAAGTCCCCGGCTGCAAGGCTGTACCACCAGCCACGTAAGGGTGGCAGGCCGGTGGACTGCGTTACGTTGCGAAGTCGTGTTCCATCGTTCCGAAAGAACTGAATGGGCATCCACTCTCCCACGGTGACGAGGTCCAGGCGCTTGTCGCCGTCGAAATCCATCCAGACCGCGTCTGTGACCATTCCGCCGGGATCGACAAGCTCGGGTGCAACTTCTGCGGTGACGTCGGTGAAACGCCCACCGTCGTTGCGCAGCAGATAACTCCTGGTGGGATACGGATAATTCCTCGGCGTGAGACGGCCACCGACGAAGAGATCGGACCGGCCGTCACCATTGAAATCCCCGGCCCGCACGGTCGCGGTGGTCGTCAGCATAACCGGCAGCACCGCAGTATCACGAACGAATCTGCCGTTTCCCTGGTTGAGGTAGAGCCGATCCTGAAGCAAGGGCGAGCTGGGCGCCAGCTGATACCCACCGCTGGCCACATACAAATCGGGCCGGCCGTCTCCATTGGCGTCGAAGAAGAGTGCCCCCCAATCTTCGTACGCACCGTCGGCTTGCCAAGGTTGTCTTGGCGCGGATTCGACGAAGCTACCGTCTCTCCGCTGGACTAACAGCTTGCCAGCGGACCCGGGCAGGCCCCCGATGAAGACGTCGTCCAGGCCGTCACCGTTGACGTCTGCTACCGCCAGCGGGGGACCCTGGCTGGAAAGTACGTAGGGCAAGAGCGGTTGCACGGTGTAGTCGGACAGCGACGACGCCCGCTGCCTGTATTGGAGTCCCCGGATATCGACCGGCGAGAACCATCGTGCTGGCGCCGACGCGACCCCGGAAGCCTGGGCCCCGTCAGGTCGCGCCGCTGTCGCGTCCGACTGCTTCACGATCAGCAGTCGGTCGACCTCCACATTCGTCAGCAATTGGTAACGTCCATCCGGCCATTCGATCTCCAGGCTATCCACCCGGCTCGTGCGGCCCAAACCGAAGTGCGCGCGGTCGTCCATGGTAGACATGAAACCACGGTACGGCATGTAGTAGACGTACTGTTTTTTCCCCCCAGCGGTGACGACCAGCTGGGCGCCGACTCCCGCGGTGAGCTGACGCGGGGATTCCCCCACCAGCCTGATCGCCAGGTAGTGATGCGCATCGTCACCGGGCGCGACATTCTCATAGATAAAGGCAGGACCGTTGATGTTGTTCACGACGAGATCAAGTCTGCCGTCGTTGTTCAGGTCGGCGTACGCCGCGCCATACGAGTAGCCGAGCTGGTCCATCCCCCATTGCTTGCTCTTGTCGGTGAACGTCAGGTCGCCGTTGTTCCTGAAGACGTAGCTCGATAGCTCGTAGCTCGGCAAATCCGTGAGAAGCTTCCGCGCTGTTCGCACATCGCCTCTCTGGCGCGCCGAATAAAGGGCGTTCATGTAATCCAGATCGTTGACGGCTTTGGGGTAACCGTTGCCGATGAAGATGTCCTTGTTGCCGTCGTTGTCGAAATCCGCAAAGAGAGCACTCCAGCTCCAATCGGTGTCCGA
>JANMMF010000346.1:0-29817 GCA_031372985.1 Gemmatimonadota bacterium | reverse complement strand
TGAGAACAGGGTGGGGCGCCTGATGCGTCAGGTCACCGGCAGCGAAAAGGGCACGGACGCCGATTACTATCGGATCTCCAGTCTTTTGCCCAGGGAAACGCAGAATTACGTGCCGATGATGATCGCGGCTGCGCGGATATCCAAGGATCCGGTGAAGTACGGCTTCCCGGCCGACGATACCATCATGACCGAGTAGTCTGGTTCCTGACTCGTTAAAAAGAGGTCGTCCACTGGACGGCCTCTTTTGTTCTTAATGCTCGGCGAGTAAGAAAATCCCGGTCATCGCCAGCAGAAAATATGGCACGAGCACCGCGGCGCCCGCGTAATCCTTCGCGACGCGCTGTCCAAAAAAGAGCGCTATGATGTTGACGGCGGCGAGGACAGAGCCCAGGTACGCGACGGTGGAGTCACGGGTCAAAAGAAGCAACACGCACCCTACGCCTGTGAGGGCACCGGCTGACACCTCGAGGATCGTAATGACAGCGAACATGGGCCCGACGGTACTCGCGAGGGGGCTCTTCGCGAAATGCTGCTCCAGGTAGGCGCGATTCCCTCGTCGGTCGACGACCTTGTCGATTCCTGATTGGAGGAACAGGACCGCGAGGAAGGCGGAAACCAGAATCTGCAGGATGTAGTATGCGGCCTCGGGCGAGTGCAAATTTGGCATTGGCAATTGTAGCACGACCGAGCCGAGCCTGTCCAATTCCGGGGGACGCATGAATCGTCGGATCATATCGAAGCTCGCGCTGCTGCTTCTCCTCGTCGTCGTCAACTGTCGGTCACAGAGGCGAGTCTCACCCCGGCCGCTGATCGAGCCGTCAGAGCAGCTGGTGGTCGTGACTACTCCCGGGTGGACCTCTACGACTGGAGTGATGCGGCGGTTCGAGCGCTCGAGGTCGACGTTGGAGTGGCGCTCGATCGATCAACCGGTACCGGTCGTCGTCGGCAGAACGGGGATCGCCTGGGGTGTCGGATTCGACGGAGTGTCAACGGACGGCCCTCACAAACGCGAGGGTGATGGCAAAGCGCCGGCGGGTATGTTCCCGCTCGACACCGTATTCGGGTTCGCACCACCCGGTTCGATGCAAAGCGTGCGCATGCCGTATGTTCAGCTGCTCGCCAGCACGGACTGCGTCGACGACATCGCCTCTTCCCGCTACAACACCGTCGTCGACCGGGCGTCGGTGCCTCGCGTCGACTGGAACAGCGCCGAGCACATGCGAGGCATCGAGCAGTACGAAGTGGGCGTGATTGTCGGCTACAACGCCATGCCGCCGGTCAAAGGTCGGGGCTCATGCATCTTCCTCCACGTCTGGTCGGGACCAGGATCGCACACCGCCGGTTGCACCGCATTCGATGAGACGAAGCTGCGCGAGCTCATCTCGTGGCTCGATCCGAAGAAGCGGCCGCTCCTGGTTCAGCTAACGACGAAGGACTACGCCAACCTGCGAACGAGGTGGAGGCTCCCGTAAGCGGATCAGTTGACGCTGGTGCCCTCATTTCTGGAAACGCGCTTGGCCTTCTCGCACAGCGCTCGCAGTTCGGGCTGGGCGAGATTCTCCCATTGCTGGGGAATCGGAATCAGACGCCGCTTCTCGTCGAGAGATTCGAAGGTAAGCCACCCGCCGCCGTACCCTTGGGAGAGCGTGATGCGCCGCTGACTAGTCAGTCGCCGATCCTGCCCGGCGCGCCGCTCAGTGCCCTTCCACGGGAAGTCCTTGTGAAAGCGCCGGTCGGTTCCTCCTAGCCGACGCTCCATACGGGTGGGCTGGGAATCCCAGACCTGCCAGTAACACCCGTCTCTGTCTACAAAAGTTCGATAACCCATAACGATCTATGACCTCAGCGCGGCTGCCTCACGCGGTTCATCAATACAGTTAGCAGGAAAGATGCCAAATTCGCGCATCCATTTGCACCCCTAAATATATGTTTCTTAAGGGTTTATCTGCCGAAGCTGGCAAGCGATTCGCTCATCACATCGATCATCGACTTGGCCGTCCGGCGATCTCGCCCATTGTAGAGAAAGGAGAAGGCCAGAACCTCACCATTTACCGCCGTGACGTACCCGGCCAATGCGATGACCTCATTGGTGGTACCCGTCTTCGCGTGCAGGTTTCCCTCGGCGGGCGTATTCCGCATCCGCCTCTTCAGGAGCTCCGAGTCGCCGGCCACGGGCAGCGACGAGTGGAGCCAAGGACCCCAAGGCGCGCGGTGGGCGTAGCCCAGCAGTTGGACCTGAGCCCGCGGAGTGACGCGGTCGAGGGTCGATAGGCCACTGCCGTCGGCGAACGCCAAGTGGCTCGTGTCCGTGCCGACTTTGCTGGCGAAAAAGGTATCGAGAAGGGAGCTGGCATTGGCGACAGTGCCCGTCGCATCCCGCTTCGGCCCACGCGCCGCGTTCCTGAATAGCAGCTCGGCGTAGTGGTTGACGCTCTCACGGTTCATGACCGCGATCATGCTCGCCAGCGGTGGCGAAAGCAGGCTTGCGACTTTCGTCGCCGTGGGGGGAGTTTTCCCGAGTCGAATGCCGCCGTCGACGGCGACGCCCCGCGCGATGAGGGCGTTCCTGAAAGCACCGGTTGTGAAGCTCGCCGGGTCCTCGACGATGTACACGTACTTGCGGGTGCCGGCGCGCGTGCCGATCGAGCCGTTAGCCTGAATGGTTCCATCACCAAGCTTTCTGAATCCCAGTCTCGCACCACCCCCTGCGACTGTACGGACATTCGACACCAGGGGAATCGCGCTTGTCGATGGCTCGAGCCTCACGGTCGCGGGCTTCCCCGCTGTCGAGGGAGTGACGGCCACTGCGACGAGATTTTCGTTCAGCGATAGAGCGGACACCCGCGCAGCGTACCCCGCCTGGAGATAGCGCGAGAGCCAGCCCTCAGGAATTTTCTGATCGTCGAAGCCAGTCGCGTCGCCGATGACGTCACCCGTGACCCGCTTGATTCCCTGTGACGCAACGAGGTCGGCGAGGCGATTCATCGGCGCTTCGGGGCCACCCGGAAGAAATTTTCCCGACAGCGCGGGATCGCCATCTCCGCGAATGTAGAGATTTCCGGTGAGCGTTCCATCGGGCCCGACTGTCCCGTCACGAAGCGCGTCGGTGCTGAACTGGTACGTGGGCCCGAACTGCTCGAACGCGAGCGCGCTGGTGAGCAGCTTCATCGTAGATGCTGGAACCATCTCCTCGCCCTCATTGTGGGCGTAGAGGGTGTCTCCCCGGGTGAGCGAGACCACCATTGCTCCCCACGTTCCGCTCCGGATACGGGAGGCGAGTCCCGAGAGCGCCGAAGCGAGGTCGGCAGCTGTTCTCGTAGTGCTGTAGCGCACGATCGGGACGGGCGGCGGTCGGTTGCGGCTCGGCCGCCGTACCCGGCGCCTCGTGGTTGTCGTTTTCTTTCTGGTCTGGGCTTCGAGAATTGGCGGCGTGGCGGCGCAGGCAGCGAGCGCTACCAGAATGGCGATTCGAATCTTACGGGAAAACATCATTAGCCAGTGAGCCTGTTGACATTCGATTCAGAGAAGCGAGCAGTTGCGCTCCAGTTGGCGAGAACGGTGCCACATCGTGACGTCAGGTCGACGTCGACACATTTCCTGCAAGCGAGCGCGGGTGCCTGCGCTCGCTTGGAATATACCCCGAGGTTGGGTATTTTCTCCGCAGGGAATCGAATCGAACCCGATCAGAGGAGCCAATGGCTGAGCGGCCGCACAACTTTTTGCGCGAAGGCATAATCACCGGTTTCATCGGCGCCACCGCAATCGCAATCTGGTTCCTCATCGTCGACACCATCGCAGGCCGCCCGTTCGCCACGCCGATTTTTCTCGGCAAGGGCGTCGTCAGCGTTCTCGGCAAGAACATGATGGGCGACACGCCATTCACGCAGGTTCTCGGTTACACGATCTTCCACTACGCGGCGTTCTTCATCGTGGGCATCGTGCTGACCGTGATCGTGCACCAGGCGCAGCGCACTCCAGCGATCCTGGCGGGACTGCTCGTCGCGTTCGTGATGACGACTCTCGGGTTCTACATGATTGCGGCCGCATTCGCGCAATCCGCGCTTGGCCAGATCGCGTGGGCGCAGATCTTTGTCGCCAATCTCATCGCCGCCGGGTTCATGGGCGGTTACCTGTGGCGACGGCACCCCATGCTGAACCGACAGCTGAAACAGGCGCTCGAGGGGACCGACGACTAGGCCGTCGACGGCTTCCAGTCCACCTGTGCGCCCGCGGTCGAATCTTCGCCGCGGGCGTTCCATTTGAAGAACACTACCGTCATGATGATCATGAAGATGATCCCGCCCGGGATCCACATGATGAGCGCCCCGAGGAGCTGATCCTCGAGGGGCGAGATGGGCAGGACGCGCGGCGCGGCGGAGTAGGCCGGGTAGAGCACGTGGTCCGACATCGCGATGTACACGGCGATGATGGACATCGGGATGCTCATGAGGAAGGTGTAGAGCATCTGTCCCGGGTAGGCGAGGCGCGGAAGCTCGGGTAGCTGGCTGAGCAGCGGCCACCACATCAGCACCGCGGCGACCATGAACATCAGGTGCTCCAGGATGTGGATGTTGTGGTTCGCCATCGCGGCGTTATAGAACACGGGCAGGTGCCAGGCCGCCAGCACCAGATTGAATGTCACGAACGCGATCGGCGGACGCGTGAAAAACCGCGCCACCGGCGCGATTCCACGACGCGACAACACCGGTCTCAGCATCCATCCCGGCACACCGGCGAGAAGAAGGGGCGGCATCGCCAGCGTCAGCAACAGGTGCTGCACCATGTGCGCGCTGAAGAGATAGTCATCACTCAGGTCGTGTATAGGACCATTGAGTGACCCGAACATCACACACAAGCCGGCGAAGAAGAAGCTTCGCTCGGTGATGCTTGTCCGCCGGTGCAATGCTTTCCCTGCCCAGACGTAGATCGCAGCGAGCGCTGCGATGCCGATGGCGGTACTCGGGTGGATCGACCATCGCCACCAGCTCAGATTGGCAATGGGATGGAGCAGCGCCAGGAACAACATGCTACATGACTTTGATGTAGAGATGTCCGAAGAGGAACATCAGCCCCAGAAGCGTCAGCGCGGCGACCAGCAGGGGACCGGTGAAGAGCACCCGGAACAGCCGGTGATCGTACTTGAGATGCATGTAGAACATGACGACGATCACGAACTTCGCCGCCGACATGATCAGGAGCGTTGGAATGAACGCGCGTGAAGCGACGAAGGACGGTACGTAGTAGGCCCATACCTCACCGACCGTGATCAGCGTCAGAATGAGCGCGACCTTCCAGTAAGTGGACCAGGTCGGATGGGCGTGCTCAACTTCGGCATGCGGCGCGTGTGCCTGCCCTTCTGCGGAATCGGGAAGATTAGTTGCGCTGGCGTGAGTATCCATCGTTCCACCGTTACTTGATGAGGTAAACGAGAGTGAAGATCACGATCCAGATGACGTCGACGAAGTGCCAGTACAGCGCGGCGATGTCGACGAGCAGTGAATCGCGGGAGCCCAGGCCCCGCCGGTAGTCGATCGCGAGAAGCGTCACCAGCCACAGTACGCCAGCAGTCACGTGCGCGCCGTGAAAGCCGGTGAGCGTGAAGAACGACGATCCGAACAGGTTGGTGCGGATGGTGAGCCCTTCGTGCACGAACGACGTGAACTCGTAGGCCTGGAATCCAAGGAACGTCGCGCCGGCGACCGCCGTCATCCACAGCCACAGCCTGGAGGAGCCGAGTATCCGCTCGCTGCGGTTGCGCTTCGGGAGCTCCTTGTTCTGAACAGCGGCAAGTGCCAACACCATGAACAGCGACGACATGAGGAGGACGAAAGTCGACGCCGACGTTACGGGAATGTTGAGGATCGGCGTGAAGACGCGTCCGGTGGCGGGATCCGTCCACGTTTCGTGCGGGAGCGGACCGACGACGCTTCGTCCCTTGTAGATAAGATAGGTCGATATCAGCGACACGAAGAGCATGCACTCCGACCCGATGAAGGCCCAGATGGCGACCTTCCGGTTGTCGATGCCCAGCGTCGTGTAGTGGTGCGGAGCGGCCGCGCTCGTGTGCGTTGCGGATGCGTTCATTGTCTAGTCGTGCTCCGGCTCGAGCGGGCTCAGGAGCCAGCTGTAGAGAGAAAAGACCATTATCAGCGCGCCGATGCCGATGAGGGCGCGAGAAGAAATCAGCCCGCAGAACATGATCATCATACCGGCTGCCACGAAAAGCGGCTTGATGGTGCTGTACGGCATCACGATCCCGAGATCGGCCGCCGTCTTGCCTTCCTGCGCGTTGATGCGGGCGGCCTCGTGGTCGACTTCCTTCCCTTCCCAGATCGGATACCTGCTCGTCACCGTCGGGATCGTCGCGAAGTTGTATTCAGGAGGAGGACTCGGAATCGTCCACTCCAGAGTTCCGGCTCCCCATGGATTCGCGCCGGCGATCTCGCCCCGCTTTCTGCTCACGAAGAAATTGTAGATGAAGATCATCATCGCGATCGGAAAGATCAGCGCGCCGGCGGTCGACATCGCGTTGAGGAGGTCCCAGCCCTGTCCCGTATCGTAGGTATAGATCCGACGCGGCATCCCGAGCATTCCCGTGAGATGCATCGGGAAGAAGGTGAGGTTCATGGCGATGAAGGTGAGCCAGAAATGGACCTTTCCCAGCTTCTCGTCCATCAGGCGTCCCATGATCTTCGGGAAGTAGTGGTAGATGCCGGCGAAGATTCCCATGATCGAGCCGCCGAACAGCACGTAGTGGAAGTGCGCGACGATGAAATACGTATCGGTCTGCTGCAAGTCCGCCGGCGGCGATGCGTGCATGATTCCCGAGATGCCGCCGATCGTGAAGAGGGCGACGAGCGAGATTCCGAAGAGCATCGCGGTCGTGTAGCGGATGGCGCCCTGGGCCATCGTCGCGATCCAGTTGAAGATCTTTACACCGGTCGGGATCGCGATGAGCATCGTTGTGAGGCCGAAGAACGTATCGGCGATCGGTCCCATTCCGACGGCGAACATGTGGTGCGCCCACACTCCGAAGCCCAGCGCGGCAATGAGAATTCCGGAGTACACCATCACCGGATACCCGAACAACGGCTTCTTCGAGTACGTCGGCAGCACTTCCGACACGAGTCCGAACGCGGGCAGAATCAGGATGTAGACCTCCGGGTGGCCGAAGATCCAGAACAGGTGCTGCCAGAGGAGCGGGTCCGCCCCGGCGCTGACGGTGTTGTAGAAGTTAGTTCCGAAGAAGCGATCGAACAGCAGGAACACCAGCGCGATCGTGATGACCGGGAAGGCGAGCACCAGCAGGATCTGAACGATGAACGCCATCCACGTGAACATCGGCATGCGCATGAGCGTCATGCCCGGTGCGCGCAGGTTGATTATCGTCGTCAGAAAGTTGAACGCCGCCGCCAGGGACGAGACGCCAAGGATCTGGAGGCCGATCACCCAGAAATCGATGTTGATTCCGGGCGAGTACTGCTTGATGGTTAGCGGTGCATAGCCGAACCAGCCGGCGTTCGGCGCGACCGCAAAGATTATCGGCACCGTGATGAAGATTCCGCCGAACAGGTAGACCCAGTAGCTGAACGCGTTCAGTCGCGGGAAGGCCACATCCCGGGCGCCGATCTGCAACGGAATCAGGAAATTGAAGAACGCTGCCGAGAGCGGCATGATCGCGAGGAAGATCATGGTCGTCCCGTGCATCGTGAACAGTTGGTTGTAGAACTCCGCCGACACCAGCCGCTGGTTCGGAGCGCCGAGCTGGGCGCGGATGATCACGGCCTCGAGGCCGCCGAACATGAAGAAGAAAAGAGCGGTGTAGAGGTACAGAATACCAATCCGCTTGTGATCGACGGTCGTGAGCCAGGCCCAGATCCCTGACTGCTCACCGTAGGAATCTGCGGCGTGTGCCGGGGCCGGGCGTGCAATGGTTGCCAAGTCTTGTCTCCGGTTACTTCAGTACAGTTAGGTATGCAACGATGTCGGCGATCTGCTGATCGGTCAGCCCGCCGGTCGCTCTCGTGACTTTCGCTTTCAGGACGGGATCGTATTCGTCGAGGCCGAGCGTCGGCATCAGGACATCGGGCTTCATCTCCCGCGCGTTCTTGATCCAGAGCGCGAGGTAAGCGGCGGTATTCGGATAGCGACCGGCGGCAAGCGTGCTCCTCGACCCCACGTGAGTAAGATTGGGGCCGGTCACGCCCATCGCCGCGGGGTTCCCGGCGATCGCATGGCATCCGATGCACGCGGAGCTCGAGAAGATCTGCTTGCCGCGGCCCGCGTTGCCGGTGAGGCCGGGCGTGAACTTGAGACCAGGCGGAATCGGAGCGTGCGGCACGGCATAATCCGGAATCTGCTCGCGCGGAAAGATGTAGGCCGGCGGCAGCGCGCCCGATGCTGACGCGAAGCTGGTCGTCGCCGGAGCGACACCCGGCGTCGGTGTATTCGGACCAGCAGGGGTTGTGACTACCGGACCGCCCGTCGGAACGGCTGGTCCAACCGCCCCGAATGTCGCGGGCAGCTTCTGGCCCGCGACCCACGACTCGAATTGCGCCGGCGTCACGGTGAAAACCCGGAAGCGCATGTTCGCGTGCGACGCACCGCAGTACTCGACACAGAATCCGTTCCAGACGTTGCTTGCGATCGACGAGTCCGGAGTGAACCACATGTAATTCGTGCGATTGGTTATGACATCGCGCTTTCCACCGAGCTGCGGCGCCCAGAACGAGTGGATCACGTCCGCGGAACGAAGTCTGAAATTCACGGTGCGTCCGACGGGAACGTAGATCTCGTTCGCGGTTGTCACCCCGTATTCGGGGTAGCGGAACTCCCACCACCACTGGTGGCCGGTGACGTCGATGTTGAGCGAGCCCGGAGCGGCCTGCGCCTGGGTGATGAAGATCGTCCTGACGGTCGGAACCGCGATGAAAACGAGAATTACCGCCGGGATGAGCGTCCACGTGATCTCGAGCTTCGTACTGCCATGCGTCTGCGGCGGAGTCCCCTGATTCTCTCTGCGGCGGTACTTGAAAACTATATAGATGAGAGCCGCTTCCACTAGGACGAAGACAATCGTGCCGAGGAGAAGCAGGCGATCCCAGAGGAAATCGATCTCGCGCCCGAGATCGGTATGCGGGTCGAGCGTGGTGTTGGGATGCGCTTCGTTGCACGAGACCGCCACGATAACAAGCGCGGCGATGAATGTGTAGGATGCAAGCCGCCGGAGGCGGTCAGAACCTTTCATGCGAAGGAAATCCTGTTCTCGTCGAGTTGGGTGCGTTTCACCTTCGCCCGGTGAAACACTTACGGATTTTTTCGGCTGAAGCACGTACATGTCAACTGCGATTACTCAGGGCGAGGGATTGCCGCCCAGCAGTGATCCTCAGGATAAAGCACGTACAAACTAACCCTCAACGGTTCGTTGTGGGAGGGCGAGTGACCGTCGATTGATGCGTAAAGTCATTCCGATTGCCTCGGCGCCGTCATGGCTGCCGGGTTGAGCAAACGGTCGAGCTGTTCGCGTGTCATCAGGCCGCGCTCGCAGACGAGATCGTAGACACCGCGTCCCGTCTCGAGTGCCTCCTTCGCGATTTCGCTGGTGGTCTCGTAGCCGAGCTCCGGGACGAGAGCCGTGATTACGCCGATGGAGTGTTCGACGAAGCTTCGCATACGCTCGACGTTCGCGGTGATTCCCTCGATGCAGCGATCCTGAAGGATCTTGCAGGCACGGGCGAGGTTGGTCATCCCGCTCAGGAGCCTGAACGCGATGATCGGCTCGAACACATTGAGCTGGAGCTGTCCCGCTTCGGCCGCCATCGTCACGGTCACATCGCCGCCGATGATGTCGAAGCAGACCTGGTTCATCATCTCCGGTATCACGGGGTTCACTTTCCCCGGCATGATCGATGAGCCCGGCTGCATCGGCGGCAGATTGATCTCACCGAATCCGGCGCGCGGGCCCGAGCTCAGCAACCGCAGATCGTTGCAGATCTTGGAGAGCTTGACGGCGCACCGCTTGAGAACTCCGGAGAGCTGAACGAACGCGCCGGTATCGGCGGTGGCTTCGACGAGGTCCGGCGCCGTGATGAGCGGCAGTCCGGTGATGTGCTCGAGGTGTCGGCGTACGCTCTCGGCGTAGCCGGGCGGCGCGTTGATGCCGGTGCCGATCGCCGTCGCCCCCATGTTGATCTCGCGAATCAGCGCCTGCGCTTCACCGAGGCGATCGACGTCCTCGAGTATCGTGTGCGCGAACGCGTTGAACTCCTGGCCGAGCGTCATGGGGACGGCATCCTGGAGCTGGGTCCGTCCCATCTTGATGAACGACGTGAACTCTTCGCCCTTGTGCAGAAACGACGCGGCGAGCGCGATCATCGCCAGCTGCAGGTCGGAGATACTGGTATGAAGCGCTAGCTTCACTGCCGTCGGATAGACGTCGTTCTTCGACTGGCTGAGATTGAGGTGGTTGTTCGGGTGAACGATGTCGTACTCGCCGTGCTGTTTGCCGAGGATCTCGAGCGCGCGGTTGGCCATCACTTCGTTGGTGTTCATGTTCGACGATGTGCCAGCCCCGCCCTGGATCATGTCGACGCGAAAATACTCATGGTGCATTCCTTCCCTGATTTCGCTCGCCGTCTGGCAGATCGCGTCGACAATGTCGCGGTCGAGGAGCTTCATCTCGAGGTTGGCGAGCGCGGCAGCCTCCTTGACCGTCGCGAGGGCGGCGATCAGTGTCGGAAACTCGTGCAGCTCGATGCCGCTGATGCAGAAATTCTCGATCGCGCGAAGCGTCTGTATCCCATACAGCGCGGATGCCGGAACATCACGCTCGCCCAGCAGATCGTGCTCCCGACGTGTCGGTCCGGAGAGATCGACACGGGGAGCGTCGACCCCGACGAGGCGCAACATACGCGGCCGGGATGGCGTGGAGGATCTCATGCGTAGCGGGAAGCTATACTGGGCCAATACCTTATTGAAGCCACCCGTCCGGCCGGTCGTACGGGCATCGGAAGTCCTCCCGCATCCCACGAGTATGACGCGCGTCTCGCTTCGTCTGGCCGCATGCACCGGCCTCCTGATATCGATTCTCGTTCCAGCCGCCAGTCGATCACAAGTAGCAGCATCCGCGCCCAGCTTTGCCATGGTGATCCACGGCGGCGCCGGGACCATCCTGCGACGGAACATGACGCCGGAAATGGAGAAAGCGTACATCGACACGCTTACGATCGCGCTCCGCACGGGCTACCAGATACTCGCTCGGGGAGGATCCAGCCTCGACGCCGTCGAAGCCACGATCAGGGTGATGGAGGACTCTCCTCTCTTCAACGCCGGGAAGGGGGCGGTCTTTACCGCCGAAGGCACGAACGAGCTGGACGCATCGATCATGGACGGCAGGACGCTCGGCGCGGGAGCGGTAGCCGCGGTACAGCATGTAAAAAATCCCATTTCGCTCGCGAGAATGGTGATGGAGAAATCTCCGCACGTGATGATGGTTGGCGCAGGCGCCGAGGAATTCGCCAAGTCACAGGGTGTGAAGCTGGTGCCGCCGTACTACTTCTGGACCGAGCGGCGGTGGAAAGCGTTCGAGGAGGCGAAGGCGCGCGCCGACAGTGGAAAGACGAGCGCAGCTCCGGGAGATGAGCGGAAATTCGGCACTGTCGGCGCGGTGGCGCTGGACAAGGCGGGCAACCTCGCTGCCGGTACGTCGACCGGCGGGACCAACATGAAACGCTTCGGGCGCGTCGGCGACTCGCCGATCATCGGCGCCGGGACCTATGCGAACAATCTGAGCTGCGCGGTGTCCGGAACCGGAGATGGAGAGTTCTTCATCCGCAACAACGTCGCGTCGGACATTTGCGCCCGGGTGCGCTACTCCGGCGTCTCGATCCAGCAGGCGGCAGGCGATGTAGTGATGAAAGAGCTGGTCGCGCAGCGCGGAGAGGGCGGAGTGATCGCGATGGATAGTAGGGGAAACATCGCCACGCCATTCAACTCGGCCGGTATGTATCGCGGCTGGGTCACGAGCGACGGCAGGATTACGGTGAAGATCTACAAAGACTGACACACACTTCAGCCTTTCCGGAGGAACTAGAGTGGCGATTTCGAGGCGACAATTCATTGGTGCCGGAGCGGTAGCTGCCGCCTCCCTGACACTTGACCGTGCGGCCAGAGCCGACGCTCTCCGCGCTTCGATCCCGGGTCTGACACGATCATCGTCGGCCACTCGTCCCGTCGTGATCGCTTCCGCCAACGGCATACGTGGCGTCGCCCGGGCGTACGACATGATCACGCGACAGAACGCCGACACGCTTGACGCGATCATCGCCGGCGTCAACATCCAGGAGCTGGATCCGGAGGATCAGTCGGTGGGGCTGGGCGGTCTGCCCAACGAAGAGGGCGTGGTCCAGCTCGATGCTTCGTGCATGCACGGCCCAACGAGGCGGGCCGGCGCCGTCGGCGCGCTGGAGGACATCGCCACCCCGTCGCTCGTCGCGAAAGCGGTGATGGACTACACCGACCACATCATGCTCGTCGGCGCTGGTGCCAGGAAGTTCGCGCTGAGAATGGGCTTCAAGGAGCAGAACCTCCTCACCGAGCAGAGCAGGCGCGACTGGCTGCGCTGGAAGGCATGTCTCAACCCGGCCGACGCCTGGGTCGATGCCCCGGGCGACGCTACGACTCCGCCGCGGACATCCAGCCTGCCGCTCGACGATCCCCTGCACGTCAAGTTCACGACCGGGACCATCAACATGAACGCGGTGAACGCCGCCGGCGACATCTCGTCGGTAACGACGACGAGCGGACTTGCGTGGAAGCTCGCCGGAAGAGTGGGCGACTCTCCCATCATTGGCGCGGGCCAGTACTGCGACAACACCGTCGGCGCTGCGGGATCGACTGGCCGCGGCGAGGCCAACATCAAGGTTTGCGGTGCGTTCCTGATCGTCGAGATGATGCGGCAGGGAATGTCGCCCGATCAGGCGTGCATGAGGACGATCGACAGGGTGATCGCGATGACGGAGCGGCGGCTGCTCGATGAGCGGGGCCGCCCGCTGTTCGATTTACAGTTCTACGCTCTGGCGAAGGACGGACGCTTCGGATCGGCGACGGCGTACGAAGGAGGCAGCTTCGCGGTCGCGGATTCTCAGGGGGCGCGGCTCGTTCCGATGCCGTTCAAGTTCGCCCGATCGGAGATGCCCCAAATGCCCTCGGTCAGCTGCCGCCGAGCTTGAACGTTCGTGCCAGCTGAGTGATTCGGCCGGATGCATCGGTGAGCGAGATCGCTGCGGCTGCGATCTCGCCGATGTTCCTGCTCTGCTCCTCGTTCGAGACAGCCACGTGGTGCATCGCGCGGGAAAACGCGGAGGTTCCCAGAGACAAACCCGCGAGTCGGTGATTCATCGTCGTGATCAGCTCGCCCGATTCCCTGACGGCGGCCTCGATCCGCGTGCTCAGATCCTCGCCCTCCACTGTGCCTTCCTCGACCCTGGTGAGGGACTGCCGTCCGGCGCGGGTTGACTCCAGAACCTGTTCGACGGTCGCGACGGTGCGCGCCGTCGATTCCCGGGAGTGCGTGACGCTGTCCAGCATTTCCTGGACGAGCGAGGTAGTGCGCTGCGCGGCTTCCGCGGAGCTGGTCGCGAGGCGACGGACTTCGGTCGCGACGACCGCGAAGCCGTGGCCGTGATCTCCCGCGCGTGCCGCTTCGAGCGCCGCGTTCAGCGCGAGGAGCTTTGATTGACGGGAGATCTTCTGAACGAGCACAAGGAACGCCTGGATCTCGTCCGCCGCTACCGACAGAGCGTCGATTCCCTCGGCGCTTTCGAGCGCATCGGAAGCAAGCTCCTGTAGAGAGCTAGTCGTGCGCTCGAGGCGTACGCGATTGTCGCGCGCCAGCTGGCGCAGCACTTGGTCGCGCCTCAATCCCTCTTCGGAAGCTTCACGGAGTCTCCCCGAGATCTCGACTAGACGGGCTGCTTCGACCGTCAGCTCCTTGATCGTCGCCTCGCGTGTGAGGGCATCCTGGCTGAGAACGTTGGAGGTTTCGGCACCTTCTCGCGCCGAAGCGGCGACGGTCTGAGATGCGAGAGCGATCTGCGATGCCAGCTGGCTGTTGTCGTCAGCGGAGCTGTGCATCTTGCCGGCGACTTCTCTCAGCTGCGACAGCATGGAGGTCGTCGAGCGGGTGAGCCGGTCAACGGACGCGCTGGCAGCCAATGGCTTGTACGCGCTCGACAGGTCGCCCCTGGCGACCGCTTCGTGAACTCGCGCGAGCTCCGCGGCTGGGCCACTCACATGCTGTCGGACGAAGATTATCGCGCCCGAGGCCGTCGCGAGCAGCGCCACGGCAACCCAGAGGCACGCAATGATGAGGGCGGTGTTGAATCCCGCCACGCTCAGCACTTCCTGACGCAACTCGGCGGGAAAGAGGTGATACATCTGCCAGCAGATTGCCGCCAGGCCAACGAGAAACACCGATCCAAAGATGAGGCTCGCCTTGATCGCACGGCGCTGCAACGCGCTGAACATCGGCTTGAGGAAGCCGGCGGGGGAGCGCGGAGTGATCGGGAGAGGCGTTGCTGTCATCGTGAAGGAAGATTGTGAAGCTGCGCACGCGGCCCACCGGACAGATGAAACTCCGTCGCTGAGCGGCTACTTTGTACTGATGGACAATTCAGTGACACGAAACGACCCATTCCCCTCGGCAGCCGTGACTTACGATCCCGGCGCGATCGAGCGGAAGTGGCAGCGCACGTGGCAGGAGCGTGGAACCAACAACACGGACCTGCAGCGCGCCCAACGGCCGTTCTATGCACTGATGATGTTCCCTTATCCGTCCGCCGAAGGACTCCACGTCGGGAATCTTTTTGCGTTCACTGGTAACGACATTTATGGACGATTCCAGCGTCTCATGGGACACAACGTCTTCGAGCCGCTGGGATACGATGCTTTCGGGATCCATTCGGAGAATTACGCCCTCAAGGTTGGGGTGCATCCGATGGACCTCATTCCGCGGAACATCGCCAACTTCCAGCGCCAGCTCGAACGAGCGGGGTTGATGGTCGATTGGCGCTACAGGCTCGCCACCACCGACCCCGACTACTACAAGTGGACGCAGTGGCTCTTCCTCCAGCTGTATAAGCAGGGACTCGCGTACAGGAAGCAGGCGGCGGTCAACTGGTGTCCCGACTGCAAGACGGTGCTGGCGAACGAGCAAGTCGTCGGTGGACTCTGTGAGCGCAGCAAGACGCCAGTCGAGCAACGGCTCCTCGAGCAGTGGTTCTTCCGCATCAGCGATTACGCTCCGAGGCTGCTGGAAAACCTCGACCACATCGATTGGTCGGAGACGACGAAGACAGCCCAGCGGAACTGGATCGGCCGGTCAGAAGGTGCGGAGATCGCATTCCCGACGCACACGGTGGACGGCGCGGAGTGCGAAATACGGGTCTTCACCACCCGTGCCGACACGATCTATGGCGCGGCGTACATGGTGCTCGCGCCGGAGCATCCGCTCGTCAAGTCGCTGACCAGGCCGGAGGAGAAAAGGAAGGTCGAAGCGTACCGCGAGAAGACGAAGAAGCAGGATATCATCACGCGGAAGACGAGCACGGAGAAGACCGGAGTGTTCACCGGCTCGTACGCGATCAATCCGGCAACCGGCAAGGAAATTCCGGTCTGGATCTCCGATTACGTGCTGATGGAGTACGGCACCGGCGCGATCATGGGCGTACCCGGGCACGATGCGCGTGATTTCGAGTTCGCGACCAAGTTCGAGCTTCCGATCGTGCGGGTGGTGTGCGGTGAGCGCGAGGATGCGAATACGCCGCTTCACGAGCCGTTCGTCGAGTGCGAATCAGGCACGCTCGTGAACTCGGGCGTGTTCGACGGGTTTCGCGTGGAAGCGGGCAAGAAGGCGATCATCGAGTTCCTCGCCAAGGGTGGCTCGGCGAAGCCGATCGTCCACTATCGCCTCCACGACTGGTGCATCTCGCGGCAGCGGTACTGGGGCCCGCCGATTCCCATGATCTACTGTGAGTCGTGCGGAACTGTGCCAGTGCCGGAGAAGGACCTCCCGGTGCTGCTGCCATTCATCGAGGACTTCAAGCCCGATGACTCGGGAGTGTCGCCGCTCGCGCGTCACGAGGAGTGGTACCGCGTCGAGTGTCCGAAATGCGGAAAGCCTGGCCGCCGCGAGACCGATGTGTCGGACAACTTCCTCGACAACTCCTGGTATTTCCTGCGCTATCCTAGCGTCGGGCGCAACGACGTCCCGTTCGAGAAGAACGTGACGAAGAAGTGGCTGCCCGTGAACTCGTACATCGGCGGCAACGAGCACGCCGTGCTGCACCTGCTGTATTCGCGATTCATCACGATGGTGATGCACGACGCCGGGCACCTCGAGTTCGAGGAGCCGTTCACGCGCTTCCGCGCGCACGGACACATCATCCGCGAAGGCGCGAAGATGTCGAAGACCCAGGGCAACATCGTGAATCCCGACGAATACATCGAGCAGTGGGGAGCGGATGCATTCCGCACCTATCTCATGTTCCTCGGCCCCTACGAGCAGGGTGGGGATTTCCGCGATCAGAGCATCTCGGGCACCCGGCGATTCCTGGACAGGCTGTTCGCGTCGGTGCACGGCATGTCAGCGGACAGCGAGCCGGATCCTTCGGTGATGCGAAAGCTGCATCAGACGATCCGGAAAGTCGGCGAGGACATATCGCGTCTCAGCTACAACACTGCCGTCGCTGCGATGATGGAGTACATGAACACGCTTCGGAGAGGGGAGCGCACGCCGCACCGCGACGAAGTATTGCCGCTCATCCCGCTCGTCTCGCCGTTCGCGCCGCACCTCGCGGAAGAGCTGTGGGAGCACACGGGCGGAGCGGGGAGCATCTTCGATTCGGCGTGGCCCAGCTTCGACCCGGCGCTCGCCGCGGAAGACAACATCGAGCTCGTGGTTCAGGTGAACGGAAAGGTGCGGTCGAGAATAACCGTTGCCCGCGACATCGCAGAGGATGCGGCGGTTGTGGCGGCTCTTGCTGATCCAACTGTTGCCAGGTTCGTGGCCGGCGCGCCGAAGAAGATCATCTTCGTTCCCGGGCGGCTGCTCAACATCGTCGCGTAGCTCGGAAGCGGACTATTCGTACATGTTGTTGGGGTCTGCCTCGGCGAGCTCAACCAGAAAGCCAGCGATTTTCTCGGTAACGGCGCTGAGAAACTTCTCACCTTTTTCCGGAGTGGACGCTGCTGGATTTCCGGTGCCCGTGTCGGCCGTGACTTTCGTCCATTGTCGCGGCGCCCATGCCCATCCCTCGCGGAGGCCGGCAACGCGGAACTTCTTCGCTCTGCCGGGGCCCGCTTCTGACAACGGGAGAACCAGGTCCGGCTTGAGTGCCATCATGATGCTGGTCTCCATCTCGCCGGCGTGATCGCCGGGCTCGTCGAAGTACTCTGAGCCCTTCACACACGTCCACCAGTTGATCGTGCAGATGAAGAGCTTCACGCGGGGCTGCAGCTCGCGGACCATCTGCCGGAAATCGTTGCCGCCATGGCCGTTGAGTATCAGCAGTTTGCGAACGCCCTGACCCGAGAGCGCTTCCGCGATGTCGCCGAGCACTGCGAGCTCGGTGCTCGGATTCATGTTGATCGCGAGTCGGAGATCGAGCTGCCCGGTGTTCACACCGAACGGGACAGTCGGCAGCACCACTACCTTCGCGCCCTGCTTCCACGCGATCTCGGCTGCGCGCTCGGCGATCGGTGCCGTCTCATAGTTGTCGGTGCCGTATGGCAGATGATAGTTGTGCGGCTCGGTCGCACCCCACGGCAGGATCGCTACTTCGACCTGAGTGTCTTTGACAGCCTTCCAGTTGGTTTCCGCGAGAATGTATGGACGGGGTGGCATTGGGTGATGTTAGCAAAAAGGAAGCGTGCCGGATATCTCCCGCTTGCGACATTTGCAATGGGTATCGACATTGGCGAATCGCCGTGACCTGCGTCTATCGCCTTGCCGGAGCGATTCA
The DNA here is from genome assembly GCA_031372985.1 of Gemmatimonadota bacterium. Classification (GTDB taxonomy): domain Bacteria; phylum Gemmatimonadota; class Gemmatimonadetes; order Gemmatimonadales; family Gemmatimonadaceae; genus UBA4720. Next base: position 11,797 of record JANMMF010000346.1, on the reverse strand, counting down.
ATGTCATTCCAGCCTCGTCTCCGTCTCATCCTCGCCATGTTTGGTACCGCTGTGGTGGCGTCGACACTCTCGTGCGGTGGTGGATCAGATCGCCCGAGTGTTAAGCGGCTTGGCGAGGATGTCCTCGTGTCCGGCTCGTCGCCGACGGTCACGGACAGCGTGCCCGGCGACGCAATCCTGGCTGGCGGCGACCTGAGCTTCTCCGGGACAACCGGCGGGGATTATCTCGGCGCGGGAGGACAACAGGCAATCACCGGGCGCATCCACGGATCGCTGCGCGCCGCTGGTGGTGAGATTCACGTCGCGGCTGCGGTCGATCGGAACGCGACGATCGCCGGCGGTGCAATAGTATTGGATTCCGCAGCCGTGATCGCGCGAAACGCCTATCTCTTCGGCGGGAAGATTGACATCAATGGGACGGTGCGCGAAGGCATCCTCGCGTCGGGTGGCGCGATCGTCCTGAATGGCGTTGTCGGCCGCGATGTCGAGCTCAGTGGTGGAGAGCTTCGCGTCGGCCCGCGCGCGCAAATCGCCGGGAACCTCCGGTATCGCGTGCCTGCCAGCAAGGTGCACATCGACTCGGCTGCGCGCATCTCGGGGACGGTTACGGCCCTCCCAGTCGGAAGCAGGTGGGGAATTCGGACTTTGCTCTGGGCACTCGGCGTCCTCCTGGCTGGGGTCGCCACAGTGGCTCTTTTCCCGCGTTTTATGGCGGGGGCAGCGGAGATACTGCCTCAGCGCCCACTGCGGGCGGCACTCGTCGGCCTCGGATGGGCCATTCTTGTTCCGATTGCCGCGGTCTTCGCGGCAGTCACGTTCATCGGATTGCCACTCGCACTGCTCGTGACCGCTGTCTACCTGGTTCTGGTGGGGATCGCCACCATACCATTCGCCATATGGTTGGGTCAGCTGCTGCTTGGCGCCCGCGCACGACCGGGACGTCCGGGAACGCTTGTTGGCTTTCTCATTGGCGGACTGCTGCTGATGATCGTGGGGCTGGTGCCGGTGGTCGGCGGCTTTGTTACGATGGTCGCTGTTTGCCTCGGGCTCGGTGCCCTGTTGCTCGAGGCGCAGGCATTCCGCGCGCAGCAACCCGAATAGCGCGCGCTAGATCAACCGCCCCACCCAGCCGCCGACGAAGTACCCGACCACGGCGACTCCTACGCCTACGACGAACATGTCAAAGCCGGAGCGAAAGATGCCGCGGCCCGTGAACACAGATCTTGCCGCGCCGACGAGAAAGTGGGAGAGCATCGAGATGGTAAACGAGACAGCGATGGCCGTCGTTCCACTCCAGATTAGGAATGGGAATACCGGGATCGCCGCACCGAACGCCGTCGCCAGCCCGGTGACCCATCCCTCGCGAAGGGGCGACATGCTGAACTCACCGATCTTGAGCTCCTCCTGGACCTGTTCCTTCAGCATCTGCTCAGGATCCGCCATCATCTGGGTCGCAAGAGTGTGCGCCGAGCTGCGGTCCATTCCCTTCGCTTCGTAGATGATGGCCAGCTCGTCGCGCTCGATCTCGGGCATCAGCTCGACTTCGGTTTTTTCCATCGAGATCTCGTACTCGTAGACCTCGCGCTCGCTCTTGCTGGCGAGATACCCGCTCGAGCCCATCGACAGCGCATCGGCAATGAGGCCGGCCACTCCCGCGACGACTACCGCCTGGTGTTGATTCGCGATTCCCGCGCCGATCACTCCGGCCACCAGACCGAAGTTCGCCGTCAGGCCATCGTTGAATCCGTACACGACGTTGCGAAGGAATCCTCCCGACTCCGTCTTGTGCCACGGTTCCCCGCCCTTTCCCGCGATCTGTCCCAGCGTCGTTGCGTGCTCCGCTGATTCGCGCGCGAGCACCAGCGCCTCCGGGCCCCCGGGGGCGCCGCGTGGGGTCTCGCGATGCATGTCGAGATAGGCTTTGACCTCGCGCCCTTCTTCCTCCAGCAGCATCGGTAGCAGGAAGCTCGGGCCGAACCAGCGTCCGAGCACGGCTAAAAGCTTCGCGCGCCCACTGGGACGGAATTTCCGGGGAGCGTGTCCGTGCTGGGCAAGGAGGTTCCCCCACACGACGACGTGCCGGTCTTCGACATCCGCCAGACGCGAATAGACGTCCTTCTTCTTCGGGTCGGGCTCGGCGTCGGAGAGAAGGCGGTACAAGTACGCCGCATCGGCTTCGTCCTGCCAATGATGCTCGAATGCGTGTACGTCGATCTCCCGGATATTCCTCAGCGGCTTGGGGGGCTCGAGCGTCCTAGACATGTCTCAATATCGCCGGAGCGATCCTCTTTTGCACCGGCAACCCTTGAATACGGTTCGATGTCCTATGTTACAGAACTTCAAGGAGACAACGATGAAAGCGCTACTGATTCTCTCTGCTGTAGCCGCGAGCTCGGTCGCAGCGACGCTGAACGCGCAGGCGACACCAGCCAAACCCGATTCCATGTGCACCAATCATCCGGATGGGCGCGTCGAGTGCAGGATCGAGCGCCGGTCTGCAGGCGGTGACTCGGCGTTCCGTAACAAAGTTTTCCACCGGATGGATTCGGCGATGGCTAAGCGCGCGGCACTCGGCCTCGAGCTCCGTGCGACGGGCACCAGGCGCGACACACTCGGCGTATTCGTCGAGGCGGTGACGCCGAAGGGACCGGCCGAGACCGCTGGCATCGTCGAAGGCGATCGGATCGCCGCGATCAATGGGGTGGATCTGCGCACCACGGCTGCCGACGTCGAGGATTCGTACACGAACGGCCTCGCTGCCCATCGGCTCACTCGTGAAGTCCAGAAGTTGACACCGGGCAGCCGAGTAGCCCTTCGCGTCTATTCCGGCGGGCGCTTCCGCGATGTGCAGGTGACGGCGGGCAGGGCGAGCGAGGTCATGCGGCTCGGTGGCCACTTCAACTTCAGGGTGCCGGGTCCAGATGGAATGATGCAGTTCAGGGGTCCCGGTAGAGAGATGATGGGGAGCCCGATGCGCTTCAGGACGCTCACGCCGTCAAGGTCGCCGAGGATCTTCAAAGTCGAAACCGGCGATGTGTATCAGTATACGGGAGATCTGACCGAATTCGAAGACGAGCCGCTGCTGGAAATGGAAGACGATCTCTTCGATATCCAAACGGAGATCGACCCGGTTCCACCAGAGGTGATCAGGGATCTTGCTGCAAACGCAATTCGGGATGCGCAATCCGCTTTAAGACAGCTCGCTGCGGACCAAGTCGCTTGACCAGATCCCCGCTGCTTTCCTGCCACCGACTCTCCATGGACTGAGCGGCGTAGCGGACGCGTTGTTCCAGCGCATCGGTTGAGGGCAAGGCGGCCCCCGTCGGGGGAGTGGTCAGCGGCTGTGCCGGCTCGGTCTCCGGGCACCACAGCTGCGGTGGATTCTTCGGATCGACGCTCGCATACCCGCTCCGCGGCAGCACCTCGGCCGCGATCAGGATGAGGCCAACGAGGGCGATCAGGAGGGACAACGTGTGCATCTTGGGGAGACGGGCCCGCCATGTCGTAAACGCTACCCATAGTCCGCCGGCGACGATGACGACCTCTGTGCCGACGTAGCCAAAGAATCCCAAGCCGCATTCCTTCGCGTACGGCCATATGGTGAGAGCGCCAAATAGCGCGAACACCAGGAACAGGCGGGCGCTCGCCCCGATCATCGCCGCTCGCTGCTGGGCGCGCTCCTGCGCCCGGCGCTCCTCCTCGCTCTGCATTTTCCTGAAGGCAGGCGACGGCTCGGGCGGGAGCCCTTCGAACTCCCGCTCGATGTTCTTGAGTTTGACTGACCAGTCGTTGTCGGCCACGCATGCTCCACGCGGGGGAAAAATCTGGCTTATCTTCAGGACTCCGTAGCCTCAAGAAGGGCAACGACAAGCCCCCTTCCCCCCTTTGAGGGCCGCTCAACGGATGAATTCAGAGGAAACGACCAGGGTCCGACTCGACAAATGGCTGTGGGCAGCCCGCTTCTTCAAGACGCGCGCGCTCGCCGTCGACGCCATCGACGGCGGGAAAGTGGAGGTAAATGGAGAGCGCGCAAAGCGGGCGAAGCAGCTGCAGGCAGGAGACTCCGTGCGGATTCGGATTGGTCCGTACCACCACGTGGTCACTGTGCTCGTGCTGTCGGAGCGACGTGGTCCGGCGTCGGTAGCGACGACTTTGTACAGGGAAGACGCGGAGGGTCGAAAGGTGCGCGAAGCGCTACAGCTCCAAATGAAGGCCGCGCAGTCAGCGTCTGGTTATCTTCCGGGACGTCCCACCAAGAAAGACCGGCGCGACATCGAAAAAGTCAGACGGAAGGGGATGAGCTGACCTTCGTTTGCGTCGAGTTCTGCCTCAGAACTCGATCTGTGCTCCCAGCTCGACGACCCGGTTGGGCGGGATTCCATAGAACGCGGTCGCGGACCGCGAGTTTCGTGACATGAAGACGAACAGTTTTTTGCGCCAGCTCCAGAGCGGAGTAGTCCCGGTCGGGATCAGCTGCTCGCGCCCGAGATAGTAGGTCGTATCGAGCGGCTTGCTGTCGATGCCTGCTTCCCGGGCTCGCGCCAGGATCCCCGGCACGTTGGTGGTCTCCATGAAGCCATAGCGGGCTGTGATCCGGTAGAAGCCTTGAGACAATCTCTGGATCGTAATTCGCTCGGCGTCCGGAATCTCCGGCACTTCCTCGGAGAGAATCGATAGCAGTACGACTTGCTCGTGCAGAACCTTGTTGTGCTTGAGGTGGTGCAGAAGGACGACGGGTGCGCCCTCCGGCTCGCGCGTCATGAACACGGCCAACCCTGGAACGCGGGCGGTTTTTCGGTTTGCAAGGTCAGCGAGCAACAGGTCGATTGGCAGCATTCCGCGTCGCAGCAGATCCTGAACGATCTCGCGGCCGCGATTCCACGTCGTCATCAGTATGAAGATGACGAACGCAATCGTGATGGGCACCCAGCCACCCTCGCTAATCTTCATCAGGTTGGCGCCGAAAAATGCTCCATCGATGATGAGGAACGGTCCAACCAGCAGGATCGCGCGCAATCGGCTCCATCCCCACCACGTCCGAGCGACGACGTACAGCAGGGCAGTCGTCATGAGGAAAGTTCCGGTGACCGCTATTCCGTAGGCGGCGCCGATCTTGGTCGATGTGCCGAAGTAGAGGACAACCAGCAGGCACCCGATCAGGAGCGCGGTGTTTACTTCCGGGATGTAGATCTGCCCGTGTTCCTGCTTCGAGGTATGGACGATCGTGACGCGGGGGCTGTAGCCAAGCTGGACACATTGCCGCGTCAGGGAGAACGCGCCTGAAATCATCGCCTGGGAGGCAATGATCGCGGCCATCGTTGCCAGCGCGATGAGCGGATAAAGCATGGCCCGCGGCGCTAGAAGATAAAATGGGTTCACCGCGGCCTCTGGATTGTCGAGGATCAGTCCACCCTGCCCGAAATAGTTGAGAACGAGACTGGGTAGGACGAGCCCGAACCAGGCGAGCCGGATCGATCGCTTTCCGAAATGCCCCATGTCCGCGTACAACGCCTCCGCTCCAGTGACCGCCAACACGACCGCGCCAAGAACCACGAACGAGTGCGCGCCATGGAGACTGAAGAAGCTGAGAGCGTACCACGGATTGGCCGCCCGCAGGATTCGGGGCTCGCGCATGATTTCAACCGCGCCGAGCAGTCCAATGACAATGAACCAGACGAGTGTGATCGGCCCGAATATCCGCCCGACTTTGGCGGTGCCCTTCTTCTGGAAGAAGAAGAGCGTGAAGATGATGACCAGTGTGAGCGGGATGACGAGCTTGCTCAGGAAGGGCTCGACTACAGCGAGGCCTTCGGTGGCGCTGAGAACCGAGATCGCGGGGGTTATCACTCCGTCGCCGTAGAGCAGCGCCGCTCCAATGAGACCGATAACCGTGATCGCGGCCTTCGTATGTCGGTCTGCTTCGCGGTGCAGCCGCTGGAGCACGAGCGCTACGAGGGCCAGAATTCCGCCTTCGCCGTTGTTGTCAGCCCGCATCACGAACACGATGTACTTGATACTCACAACGCTGATCAGAGACCAGAGAATGAGCGACAGGACTCCGTAGACGTTGATTTCGGTGGCAGCCAATCCGTACTCGGGCCGGAAACATTCCCGCAACGCATACAACGGGCTGGTCCCGATGTCGCCGTAGACGACGCCGAGCGCGAGGAGTGTGAGTTTTGCGAGACGGCGGCCGCTCGGGTGGGCTTTTTGTTCGAGAGTGCTGATTTGCGCGACCTAAAGAGGTTGTTCACACCTACCGTGTGGTTGGTGGCTCTGACCTCGGAATTTCCGCAAGCGACGAAGCCTTTGCAAGGTGGGTACCGGCCCGTAGCAAACAGACGTTGCAGGTGGGCATATCGCTTGCATTTATGGCCTCCAAGTAGAACGACCTAAAGTCCACATTGAGGAGGGTTAAATGAAGGACCTAAACGAAAGGGGTCTCGAGAACCAAGTCAAAGGGACCGCCAAAGAAGTGAAGGGCCAGGTTCGTGGCGACCTAGGGGATGCCACCGACAACACCAGCGAGCACATCAAGGGTCGTGCGGAAGAGCTGGAAGGCAAGATCCAGAAGAACTTCGGGAAGACCGAACGCAAGCTCGATCCCGATAACATGTAGCTCATAGAATTGAAAAGAGCGCCGGTGCATCGCACCGGCGCTCTTTTTTTTGGGTCGTTACGAACTGGCGCTTAGTACCGTGGAGGCACTGGAGGTTGTCCGGCGGAGTCCTTTCCACGACGCTCACCCAGGTCGCGCCGTCCCGCGGCGCGCATCCTGTCGAGCTTCGCCTGCTGGTCAGGATTAAGCAATCTCTTGATCTGGGCGTGAGTGCTGTCGCTTACGACGCGAGCGGCTATCGCGATGGAATCGAGCTGCGGCCTGACGGGCTTGTACAGCGCGACGATCTGGCTGCGCTTCTGCTCCATCAGCGAATCCATAGACGTCTGCTGTTCAGGCGTGAGCTTGAGCTCCTCCGCCATTTTCTGCCTGTAGGCGCGCGGACCCCGCATCTCACGATTGTGACCACCGCCGATCACACGGTCGGCGGTGAAGCCGAGCGCGCCACCGGTGACAAAGGCACCGAGCAGAAACATCAACGCGTATCCCTTCGAGCGTTCCATCTGGATCCTCAGTGTGACAAGACGTAGCGGAACGTCGCTTCGCGCTGCGACGAGCCATCTCGCGGAGCCGTCACGACCTGCACGGCGCCAGGCAGCATATCGGATTCGACAGACTCCGTCACTGCCTCATATGTCGTGCGCATCTCCTCATCCTTCTGTCGCGACCAGAGCATTCCAGCCGCGACGAAAAGAAGGGCAGCCGCGGCCAGCCCAGGCCCGGTCCAGGTCGCGAGGTCCGACCACCAGTTGACGGGGATCAGCGATGAGCGGTACCGGGCGATGTTGGCCATGATGCGACCTTCGAGACCGTCCCAATACGCGCCTGCGGCGGGCGGCGCGTAGAGGTCGCGGATAAGTCCCGCGATCTTCGCATCGCCTTCGTCGTCAGGCCGCAAATCGGTACGATCTTCCATCTCCATGCCTCCCTAACCCCTCAGGTTTCCCAGCAATCCCCGCAAACGCTGCCGCGCGTGGTGCAAATCAGAGCGAGCCGTTCCACCTGGTATGCCGAGCAACTCGCCTATCTCCGCGTGCGTATATCCCTCCACATCATGCAGCACAATCACCGACCGCGCACGATCCGGAAGCTGCGCAAGCGCGGCCTCGAGCCTTTCCTTCAACTCCCCACCCTCGGCCGGATCGCGAAACGTATCCGGAATCAATTCGGAGAGCTCCTCCGCGTTCCTTACCTTCCGCCGCCGGGCCAAGTCGAGCGCCGCATTTGCGACGATCCGATTGAGCCACGCGCCGAAAGTCTGACCCGGATCGAACCGGTCGAGGGCCTGGTAAGCTCGCAGGAATCCTTCCTGCACCGCGTCCTCGGCGTCTTCATGCGTGATGACGATCGAGCGCGCCACCATGTATGCCCGCCTCTGATGGAGACGCACCAGACCCGCAAAACCCCGCTCATCCCCCTTTCGGGCAAGACTTACGAGCTCTCGCTCCTCATCAGAAATACGTATGGGTGCGGTCAACTGTTGACGGGCTAATGGAGCGAAGAGGCCGGGGCTCGGCCGAAAAATACCGGTGGAAACGCCTTGGCGCGCGCTCCGTTTCCCCATGCACGGCAGGGGCCCGATCAGCGGCTAGTGAACGGGTCCCATGGAACCGCGCGCACGGCCGGTTCTGAACAACAGCAAGAGTGGCAGCGCACCGATGAGGACGAGGCCGCTGTACCAATAGATCTTCGAGAACGCGAGCATGCTTGATTGCACCGTCACTTGCCGGTCCAGGATGGCCAATGCCTGCTGCTGCGCAGTCATCGGATTGATTCCGCGCGATATCAGACCGCGCGTCAACATGGACAGCCGGTTCAGGGTCTCGGGATCGTTCGCACCCACGTGCTCCACCAGAACCGCCTTCTCGACTGACATGAAGTGCGCGAGCAGCGTGGCCATCACCGCGATTCCGAGCGAGCCACCGAGCTGCCGCATCAGATTGAACATCCCGGTGCCTTGCGCGAGATCCTTCACCTCGAGATCGGCCATCGTCGCGTTGGTGAGAGGAACGAAGATGAGGCCGAGCGCGACGCCGCGGAGGATCAGCGGCCAGAACAGATCCTGCTGTCCGCTCGCCGACGTGAGCTGCGACATCTGGAGCATCGACCAGAAGAAGAGAAATGCCCCGACGATGACAGTGTATCGTGCGTCGAGTCGCATCGCGTTTCTTCCAACCACCGCCATTGTAACCGCGGAGGCGATAGCTCCCGGCAGGATGATCTTTCCCGTCTGCCATGCCGTCATCTGCAGCAGCTGCTGGAGAAACACCGGGAGAATGAACACTGAGCCGTAAAGCGCGAAGCCGAGCAATAATCCAAATGTCACGCCGGCAGTCAGCTGCCGGCTCTTCAGAATGCGGAAATTGATCACCGGCTCGTCGGTCGTGAGCTCACGCCAGACGAGGGCGATTCCCGAGAGGAGCGCCGTAACGCCGAGCAGCGTGACGAATCGCGACTCCCACCAGTCGTAGCGCTCGCCGCGCTCGAGCATCCACTGCAGCGAGCCCACGGTGAGCGCGAGGAGAATTATTCCGAGGTAATCGATCTTGTCGGCGCGCTCCTGGTGCTCGGCATCATGGACGTAGGTAACCGTTAGAATCGCCGCGATTATTCCGAGCGGGACGTTAATGTAGAAGATCCACGGCCAGGAGTAATTGTCCGTGATCCACCCGCCCAGTGTGGGGCCGAGAGTCGGGCCCACCATGACACCGACGCCGAAGATCGCCATCCCGGTTCCCGCTTCTTCGGGCGGGAAGGCCTCGTAGAGTGTGGCCTGCGCGGTGGACAGAAGGGCTCCGCCACCGATTCCCTGGATCACGCGCCAGAAGATCAGACCGAGCAGGGAGCTCGCGGAGCCGCAGAAGAAGGACGCGACGGTGAAGAGGATGATCGAGCCCGTGAAGTAGCGCTTTCTTCCGAAGTACGCCGACAGCCAACCCGACATCGGGATGATTATGACGTTGGCGATGATATACGACGTCGAAACCCAGGCGATCTCGTCGAGCGTCGCGCCCAGATTTCCCATCATGTGCGGAATGGCGACGTTCACGATCGATGTGTCGATCAGCTCCAGCATCGCCGCCATCGTAACCGTGGCGGCGATGATGTACTTGTGGGCGTAGCGATCTTCCGAGGACGCGGCCCCGGAAGAGCGGAGTACCGCGGTGCTCACCGGTTCGACGTGTCGATGTGGACGACGGCCGAGAGCCCTGGTCGCAGCGGGAGATTGCCCGCGCACGGCTTGGTTACCGCGATGCGCACCGGAACGCGCTGAACGACCTTGGTGAAGTTTCCGGTAGCGTTGTCGGGCGGGAGCAGCGCGAACTTCGCGCCGGTCGCCCCGCTGACGCTGGCAACTTTCCCCTCGCCGACGCAGCCGCCGTATGCATCGATCTCGAACTCGACGGGCTGGCCGGGCCGGATTGTCGCCAGCTGAGTCTCCTTGAAGTTCGCCGTCACCCAGACACCCGTATCGGCCACGATGCTCATGAGGGGTTGGCCAGGCGCGACGAGCTGCCCGACTTCCACCTGCTTCCTCGACACCTCGCCGGATGCAGGCGCTGTAATGCGCGTGTAGTCGAGCTGGAGCTGTGAGTTGGCGGCATTCGCGCGAGCGGCCATGGTGCGAGCGTTGGCAACGCGCACACCGGCTTCCGCCGTGTTAACTGTTCCACCCGCTGCCGCAGCCTGACGCTCGGCTGCAATCAGGTTCGCGTGCGCGACGGCCGCTGTCGCCTGTGCTGCGTCCAGCTGCTGCCGGGATATGATCTGCTTGTCGGCGAGCTCACGGGCGCGGGCCAAGTCGAGATCGGCCTTGTTCGCGTTGGCGCGTGCGGCACCGGTCTGCGCGTCGAGCGCCGCGCGCTGTCCGGCGGCGCTCTGCACCTGCGACTGGGCCTGCCCGGAAAAACCGCCGCCGCCACCCGTCGCTTCCGCCGCCGCAAGATCGGCCTGTGCCTGCTGAAGCCGCACGCGATAGTCGGCGTCATCGAGCTGGACCAGCAGCCTCCCCGCGGTAACGTGATCGTTCTCGCTGACATCCACCGTCTTTACGTAGCCGCCGACCTTGGCGAGCACAGGCACGATGTGCCCGTCGACCTGGGCGTTGTCCGTCGTCTGGTGGGTGCGGCCGTAGCTCCATCTCTGGAAGCCCATGAACAGAAGGATGAGCCCCACAACTCCGACGATCGGAAGAACAATCTTCTTTTTGTTCGACGGCTTGCCTGGTTCTGCCGCGGCGGATCTTCCGTTGCGTGAAGAGGGTTGAGGAGGGATATCGGTTTCGAGTGCGGCGGCCATAGTCGTTCCTGCGTTGCTAAAGTCCGAAAGATGTGTGGCGAGAGTGGTTGTCGGTTTTATCTCAGTGTCGTCACGCTGCCAGTGGCGCGCGCGAGGGACACGCGGGCCAGCTGATACGCCGTCTGGGCGTCGTTGACGAGCGTGCGGGAGGATGTCAGAGCGAGTGATGCGTTCACCACATCCGCGTTTCCCGCGACCCCGGCGTTGAAGCGCTCTCGCGCCTGCGAAACTTCCTGTTCCGCGAAGCGGAGCCGCTCGCGCGCCGCTTCGAGCTGCTCGCGGGCCCCGGCGAGGTCGAGCAGCGCGCCCCGCACATCGGCATGAGCCTGTTGCTCGAGGTCGTGCTGCCGGACCTCCGCTTCCTTGATCACGGATCTCTGCTCCTGTACTCGAGCCTCACGCCTGAACCCGTCGAAGATGGGCAGCGTGACCTGGACGCCCCAGGTATAGGTGTTGAGCATTTTGGCGCCATTCTTTCCGATCACGCCGTCGTCGGCGACCAGGCCGAGGGTGGGGAGCCGCTCGGCCTTGATTGCCGACAATCCCTGTTGTGCCGCGCGCAAACGTTGCTCCTCGGCGACGATGTCCGGCCGATTGCGAAGTGCCAGGACGACGAGGGTCGCTTCGTCAGGAACCAGCTCCGCACCAATGGCACCGGTGAGTGAATCCGCTAGGACAACTTCGGATCCAATCGGAAGCGCCAGCGAGCGGAGAAGATCGAGGTGCGCATGATCCCGGGCGGTCCGCGATGCGATGACGCTCGCGCGCGTCGCGGCTAGCTGTGAGCGTGCACGCGTGACATCGAGTCCGACACCCGTCCCTGCCTGCAGCTGTGCCTGCGCGATTCCCAAGAGCTCGGTCGCGAGCAGGGAGTCGGCC
>JANMMF010000184.1:0-10323 GCA_031372985.1 Gemmatimonadota bacterium | reverse complement strand
AAGGTCGATGGATTGCTCATCGGCGGCGCGATGGCGTGCACTTTCTATCGGGCGATGGGTCTCGAGACGGGGAAGTCGCTGGTCGAGGAAGACCGCGTCCCGATGGCAAAGGACCTACTCGATCGTGCCGGGATGCGCCTCACGCTGCCGCACGATGCTATGGTCGCACCTTCACTCGACCGCGCTTCCGAAGCCAGCGCCGTGCCGCGCAACGCGATTCCCAAGGACCAGGCGATGTTCGACATCGGCCCGCTGAGCGTGGCTTCGTTCTCGCGCGCGATCGCGTCGGCGAGGACGATTATCTGGAACGGTCCCATGGGTGTCTTCGAGACACCGCCCTTCGATGCCGGTACGAGGGCAATCGCCGAGGCCATGGCAAAGGCGACGGAGAAGGGCGCGACGACGATCGTGGGCGGCGGTGACTCGGCGGCGGCGGTCAGCGAGGCCGGCCTCGAGAAAAAAATGAGTCACGTCTCGACGGGCGGCGGAGCGTCGCTCGAGTTTCTCGAAGGAAAGAAGCTTCCCGGAGTGGAAGTACTCGACGAGGCGGTCTAGTGAAGCGTCCGGTCCTCGCGGCCAACTGGAAGATGAACAACGGACCGACCGCCGCGAAGGCGTTCATGGACGCGTTTCTCGGCAGCTACGCTCCGCGCAGCGATCGCACGATCATCATCTTCCCTCCCGCCGTGTCGTTGACGACTGTCGCGACTGCAGCCGCAGCGCGAGGTGATGTGCTGTCGGGAATCCAGAACATTCACTGGGCGGAGAAAGGAGCTTTCACCGGCGAGATCTCCGCCCCAATGGCGACGGATGCAGGGGCACGCGTGGCACTCGTCGGGCACTCGGAGCGCCGTCACGTCTTTGGTGAGACCGACGCGCAATGCGCAAAGAAGTGTCTGGCGGCTTCGCGCGCGAAGCTGGCCTTCATGCTCTGCGTCGGCGAGACGATCCAGCAAAGGGAAGCGGGCGAAACGGAGCGCGTTGTGAAGCACCAGCTGAGGGAGGGTGTGTCACAGACTCCGAATCTCATCTCGGCCGATTTCCTACTCGCCTACGAGCCGGTCTGGGCGATCGGTACCGGCCTCACGGCTTCAGCCGGCGACGCTTCAGCGATCCACACCGTGCTTCGCTCGGAGCTGAGGCAGATGATCGGGACGCGAAGCGATGAGATTCCGATTCTATACGGCGGGAGTGTGAGCCAGTCCAACGCAGCGACGCTTCTCGCCGCTCCAGAGGTAGATGGTCTGCTGGTCGGTGGCGCAAGTGTGGAGGCTTCATCGTGGCTAGCGATCGCGCAAACCGTCAGCAGCCATTAGACATGTCACGCCGACCGTTCAACGACCACTAGAAATGTCACCCAGACTTGACTGACTTCTCGGTCCCGCTGATATTGAAAGGCTACTCTGAACTTTAATTCTATCAATGCTTTACACGTTTCTTCTTACTCTGCTCGTCATCGACTGCATCGTTCTCGTCGCCGCCATACTGCTTCAGAGCGGGAAGGGCGGCGGACTCGCTGCAAGCTTCGGCGGAGCAAGCTCCTCCCCTGACGCGCTGATCGGTATTCGGCAGGCAGGAAATCTCCTCACCACCATCAGCTGGTGGGGCGGCGGGATATTCCTCGGCCTGGCTTTCATCCTGCAGATCATGTCGACCCATACGAGAGCCCCGCGGTCGGTGCTCGAGAAGGGTCTGGGCACGCCGACGAACGTCGCGCCTCCTCCGACTTCCGCCCCGGCCGTTCCGCTGGAGCCGGCTCCTGCCGCAACGTCGCCGACGACCAAACCTCCAGCTAACAGCCCGCAGCGGTAAGTTGGCCGCCGAGACTGGAATCACTGAGCCAGGGTTCCTCCTCCTTGAGGACGGAACCCTTTTTCGTGGGCGGTTCGCGGGTCCGTCGCCGAGCGGCGCGGTGCTGCCGGCCGTGGCCGAGGTCGTTTTCACGACCAACATGACCGGCTATCAGGAGGTCTTCACCGACCCCTCTTATCGCGGTCAGATCGTCGTCATGACGGCCCCGCAGATCGGTAACTATGGGATCAACTCCGAAGATCCCGAGTCGAGCGCGCCGCAAGTAGCCGGCGTAGTCGTTCGAGAGCTCTCCGGTTCGTACTCGAATTGGCGCGCGACCGGTGGGTTGGGGAATTGGCTCGCCGCCGCTCAAGTTCCGATAATTCAAGATGTTGACACGAGGCGCCTAACGCGGCACTTGAGATCGGTTGGGGTGATGCGCGGAGTCATCGGCGCCGGGCAAAGCCCCGACGAGGCGAGTCGCGCTGCGCTTGAAGCTTGTCCGTCAATGGAGGGTCTCGATCTCGCTTCGCGCGTCACTACCCCCGAGCGTTACACCTGGGGCGACCCCCAGGCACGCCACCATGTCGTCGCCTACGACTACGGAATCAAGCGCAACATCCTGCGACTGTTCGGAGAGAACGATTGCCGGGTGACGGTGGTGCCCGCGAACACCTCGGCAGAAGCGGCACTGGCGGAAGATCCTGACGGAATCTTCCTGTCGAACGGGCCTGGTGACCCCGACGCTGTAACCTATGCCCCTGAGATCATTCGCACGCTCGTCACGGGAGGAATCCCGACATTCGGGATCTGCCTCGGCCACCAGCTGATTGGGCTGACCTTCGGTGGATCGACCGCCAAGATGCCCTACGGGCACCGCGGTGGAAATCATCCGGTGAAGGAAGTTGAGACGGGTCGTGTTCTCATCACGTCCCAGAACCACGGGTTTGCGGTCGAAGGCGATGATCGGTCGGTGAAGGGGGCAAACGACCTGGAAGTGACGCACGTCAACCTCAACGACGGAACCATCGAAGGGCTTCGTCACCGTGAACTGCCCGTGTTTGGAGTGCAGTATCACCCGGAGGCAGCCCCGGGGCCGCACGACGCCCGCCCCCTGTTTCAGGAGTTCCTGAGCGCCCTCAGAGGAGCCGTAAGGTAGCTTGAAGCTCGCTTGACAAATATCAGTAAAGCCATAACTTCAAAGCACTTACGCTATCCAGCGCGCCTCCATTCGGAGTTTTTCAAATGACCAAAGCCGACCTCGTCGAGCGTGTCACGGCCCAGATTTCACGCACCGCTGGGCCGATGATATCGAAAAAGGATTGCGCTCGCGTCGTGGATGCTTTTCTCGAGGCGATCAAGGAATCGCTCCAGACCCAGGAGAACATAGAGGTCAGGGGTTTCGGCACCTTCAAGATCCGCAATCGCAAGACACGCATGGCGCGGAATCCCCGCACCGGCTCACCGGTTGAGGTTTCGGCGCGGCCGGTTCCTGTGTTCAAGCCTTCCAAGGAGCTGCGAGCTCTCGTCGCCGGTGTCGACATGTCGCAGATGTCGGAAGCGTAAGGACTTAGCTAGACCTGAGGGAGGCGCACGTGTCCACGGTGACGGTGCAGCTGTTCGCGTCATACGCCGAGAGCTTCGGCGGCTCTACTCTCGAGCTCCCCCTCGAATCCGGCAGCACCGTTGCCGACCTGATCGACTGTCTGCGGCTGCTTCCGGGCGCTTCAATCCTTCCCGCTTTTCCCAAAGTCGCCGTCAACCGAAAATTCGTCGCCGCCGATCAGGTCGTTCACGCACGGGACGAGGTCGCCCTGATCCCGCCCGTGGCGGGCGGGTAAGCGGATGGTACGCGCAGCACTCGTCACTCGCGCGATCGATCCGGCTGCACTCATCGCCAGCATCGCATCCACCGGTTACGGGGCGATCTCACTTTTTGCAGGCACGGTGCGCGACACGAGCGACGGCCGCGGTGTAAGTGCCATCGATTACTCCGCTTACACCTCCATGGCCGAAGCCGAGCTCGAGCAGATCGTCGCCGAGGCAGCGGACCGCTTTGGTGTCACGTCGCTGATAGTCGAGCATAGAATAGGGGTCCTCTCTCTCGGAGAGACCAGCGTCGCGATAGCCGCCGCACACGCGCATCGGGCGCCGGCGTTCGACTGCACCCGCTACGTGATCGAAGAGATCAAGAAGCGCGTCCCCATTTGGAAGATGGAGCACTACATCGATGGAACGCGCGAGTGGGTGGATCCGACGAACGCGAGCGGAGTAACCACGGAGTGAGTATCACGTTGCAGGACAGCTTCGGGCGGGGCATCGAGTACCTCCGCATCTCGGTCACCGACCGCTGCAACTTCCGCTGTCTCTACTGCATGCCGCTGTCGGGCCTGGAGTGGCTGCCCAAGTCGAACATTCTCACCTATGAGGAGATCGCAACGGTTGCGGGTGAGCTGGCTCCGCTCGGCTTGCGTAGACTCCGCATCACGGGAGGGGAGCCGACGCTGCGGCCGGATCTCGAGCGCCTGATTGCGATGCTTCGCTCGATCCCGGAGATAGAGGATATCTCGCTCTCGACCAACGGAGTGCGACTGCCGGCACTCGCTCAGACTTTCGCACGTGCCGGGCTCGATCGCGTCAACATGAGCGCTGATTCTCTCCGATCGGATCGGATCAAGGCGATCTCGAGGAGAACCACCGACTTTGATCCGATCACCGCCGCTACGGCGGCGGAAGACGCCGGACTCTCGCCGATCAAGATCAACGTCGTCGTGATGCGCGGGATAAACGACGACGAAGTCTGCGATTTTGCTCGCCTAACGCTCGATCATGCGTGGCACGTGCGATTCATCGAGCTTATGCCGGTTGGAGAAATGCGCGAGCTGACGTGGGATCACGTCGTGCCATCCGATGAGATTCTTCATCGATTGGAGAGCCTAGCGCCAATCGCTCCGGCTGCCGGTCCAGCGAGAGGAAACGGCCCGGCGCGCTACTTCACTTTCCCCGGCGCCAAGGGCGCCGTGGGCGTGATCACACCGATGTCGCACACTTACTGCGGGACCTGCAATCGAGTGAGGCTCACTGCCGACGGACGACTGCGCACGTGTCTTTTCGGTGACGAGGAGACCGATCTCCGCACCCCACTTCGCGACGGACTGCCGCTCGAGCCATTTTTTCGCAGCGCCCTCGCGTCCAAGCCGGAGCAGCATCATCTGCTCCAGATGAGCGTGGGCGGCCTCCGCGCGCTCTCGCAAATCGGCGGCTGAGCAAACACGGATTCTTCGGATAGAAGCCACGGATGCTTCGGATTTCACCGGAGCCGGACTGCCGCTCCGAACGATCCGTATAATCCGCCTTCTTCCGGAGCATCCGGGTAACTAACTTTCGCGCACTGACTCTCCACATCCAGCAAGAGCAAATGGTCAACAAGATTACGGTGGTTGGCGCGGGCAACGTCGGTGCGACTACCGCCCAGCGGATCGCCGAGAAGGAACTGGCGCGCACGGTCGTGATGGTGGACGTGCAGGAAGGGATTCCCCAGGGCAAGGCCCTCGATCAGTGGCAATCGGCTCCCATCGAAGGCTTCGACTCGCGTGTCATCGGCACCAACGGATACGAAGAGACGCGGGATTCCGACATAATCGTCATCACCGCCGGGATCGCGAGAAAGCCCGGCATGTCGCGTGACGATTTGCTCAACACGAACGCGGGGATAGTCAAGCAAGTCTCCGAGCAGATCAAGGTGACGTCGCCCAACGCGATCCTGATCGTCGTGTCGAATCCGCTCGACGTGATGTCGTACGTGGCGATGAAGGTCACCGGCTTTCCGCGCGAGCGAGTTCTTGGGATGGCGGGCGTTCTCGACACCGCGCGGTATCGCGCGTTCATAGCCGAAGCGCTCGATGTGTCGGTGCGGGACATTCAGGCGATGGTCCTCGGAGGACACGGCGACACGATGGTGCCGCTCATCTCGTACACATCCGTGAGCGGGATTCCTGTCACTCAACTCATGCCGCAGGCGAAACTCAACGCGATCGTTGAGCGAACGCGAGCTGGTGGCGCCGAGATCGTGAAGCACCTGAAGACGGGCTCGGCTTACTACGCGCCCTCCTCGGCCGCAGTCCAGATGTGCGAGGCGATAGTGCGGGATCAGAAGCGGATTCTCCCGTGCGCCGCCTGGCTCGAGGGAGAATACGGAATGTCCGGGCTCTTCCTCGGAGTGCCATGCAAGCTCGGCCGCGGCGGGCTGGAGAAGATCTTCGAGGTGGAGCTGACCCGAGAGGAGCGCGATGCCCTGGCGAAGAGCGCGGATGCGGTGCGCGAGCCAATGGGCGCGGTAAAGCTGTAACACGCTGATGGGCAGGCTTCGCGGGTTCTACGCCTCCATGGTCGGCAAGAAAGTCGTCATGGGGGTGACCGGCATCATCTTGATCGGGTTCGTCATCGTCCACTCGCTCGGGAATCTGCTCGTGTTTCGCGGACCCGACGCCATCAATTCGTACTCCCGTTTCCTGAAGGGGACGGGCGAGCTTCTCTGGGGGCTCCGCGTCGTTCTCGTCCTTGCGGCCATACTGCACGTGATCGCGGCCGTGCAGCTCACTCGCCAAAGCCGGGCGGCTCGTCCAAGCGGATACGCCAGACACGAGTCGCAGGTGGCGACGATCGCATCACGCACGATGCGATGGGGTGGGGCGCTGCTCCTCGTTTTCATCGTGGTGCACATCCTTCACTTCACGACGGGGACGATCCGGCCGGCGGGAGTCTTCACCGCGGAGGATGTCTACGCCAATATCGTGTTGAGCTTCCGCATTTGGTGGGTCGCGTTGTTCTATATCGTGGCAATGATCGCGCTCGGGCTGCACCTCTTTCACGGAGCCTGGAGCTCTGTTAGAAGCATTGGCGTGAGCCCACCTTCGCCCCAGCCGCTGCACCACAAGGTTTCTGTCGTGATCGCCATTCTCGTTTGGGCGGCTTTCACCGCGATACCCGTGGCAGTGCTCTCCGGAATCGTTCGATGACCAGCTCCCTGGACGCAAAGATTCCCGCCGGGCCTCTCGCCGAGAAATGGAATCGGCATCGCTTCGAGATGAAGCTCGTGAACCCGGCGAACAAGCGTAAGAACACCGTAATCGTCGTCGGGTCCGGGCTCGCTGGTGGCGCCGCCGCGGCCACCATGGCCGAGCTCGGCTACAGCGTGAAGTGCTTTTGCTTCCAGGATTCGCCGCGCCGGGCACACAGCATCGCCGCGCAAGGGGGAATCAACGCCGCCAAGAACTACCAGAACGACGGCGACAGCGTCTATCGCCTTTTCTACGACACGATCAAGGGCGGTGATTTCCGGGCCCGCGAAGGCAACGTCTACAGACTCGCAGAGCTGAGCGTCAACATCATCGATCAGTGCGTGGCGCAGGGCGTTCCGTTCGCGCGCGAATACGGCGGCCTGCTCGCGAACAGATCATTTGGCGGGGCGCAGGTGTCGCGGACGTTTTACGCCCGTGGTCAAACTGGACAACAGCTTCTCCTCGGAGCGTACCAGTCGCTGGAACGGCAGATCTCGCTGGGCGGCGTGACGATGTACCCGCGCACCGAGATGCTCGACCTCGTGGTGATCGATGGGAAGGCCCGCGGCATCGTTACGCGAAACCTCGTCACCGGGACGGTCGAATCACACGCTGCCGATGCGGTCGTTCTCGCTACCGGCGGCTACGGCAACGTCTTCTACCTCTCGACCAACGCGCAGGGATCCAACGCGACGGCGATCTGGCGTGCGTACAAGCGGGGCGCCGCGTTCGCGAATCCGTGCTTCACGCAGATTCACCCGACCTGCATCCCAGTGAGCGGCGACTATCAGTCAAAGCTCACGCTGATGAGCGAGTCGCTCAGAAACGACGGCCGCGTATGGGTGCCGAAAAAAGCGGAAGACAAGCGCGACCCTCGACAGATCCCGGAAGCGGAGCGCGATTACTTCCTCGAGCGGAAGTATCCGAGCTTCGGAAATCTCGCTCCGCGCGACATAGCGTCGCGCGCCGCGAAGGAAGTCTGCGACGAGGGCAGGGGAGTCGGAGAGTCCGGACTCGGTGTGTACCTCGACTTTGCCGACGCAATCAAGCGGCTCGGAAGCGATGTGATCCGCGAGCGTTATGGCAACCTGTTCGAGATGTACCAGCGCATCACGGACGAGAATCCATATGAAGTGCCGATGCGTATTTATCCAGCCGTTCACTACACGATGGGCGGGCTCTGGGTGGATTACGACCTGATGAGCACGATCGAAGGGCTCCACGTCACGGGAGAGGCAAACTTTTCCGACCACGGCGCCAACCGCCTGGGGGCAAGCGCTCTGATGCAGGGGCTGGCGGACGGCTACTTCATCATCCCCAGCACGATTGGCCACTATCTGGCTAATCATAAGCCGGCGAAGGTCGATCTCTCGCACGCGGCTTTCCGCGAGGCTGAGAATGCGGTGGCGGAGCGGACCAAGACCTTTCTCTCCATCCGCGGCAGGCGCACGGTCGCGTCGTTTCACCGCGAGCTGGGGAAGATCATGTGGGACTACTGCGGCATGTCGCGCAACGAGGCTGGCCTCAAACTCGCGCTCCAGAAAATCCCGGAGCTGCGCGCGGAGTTCTGGCGCGATGTCGTGGTTCCGGGAACAGGCGTCGAGCTCAACCAGTCACTCGAGAGGGCGGGGCGGGTTGCCGATTTTCTGGAGCTCGGGGAGCTGATGTGCCTCGATGCATTGCATCGGACAGAGTCCTGCGGCGGTCACTTTCGCGAGGAGAGCCAGACCCCGGACGGCGAAGCGTTGCGCGATGACGCGAACTTCTCCTACGTCGCGGCCTGGGAATACGCGGGAGAAAGTCGCGGTCCGATTCTCAACAAGGAGCCACTCGTGTTCGAGAACGTGAAGCTCTCGCAGCGGAGTTACAAGTAATGAACCTCAAGCTGCACGTGTGGCGGCAGTCGGGACCGGACGCCAAGGGTAAGATGGTGGCGTACGAGGCAAACGACATCAGTCCCGACATGTCGTTCCTCGAGATGCTGGACGTCGTCAACGAACGGCTGACGGAACGGGGCGACGTCCCGATCGCGTTCGATCATGACTGCCGCGAGGGCATCTGCGGGATGTGCAGCCTGATGATCAACGGCGTCGCGCATGGACCGATGAAGGGAACGGCAACCTGCCAGCTTCACATGAGAAGCTTCACCGACGGCCAGACGATATACATCGAGCCCTGGCGAGCGCGCGCCTTTCCGGTGATCAAGGATCTTACCGTCGATCGGTCGGCGCTCGACCGAATCATTCAGGCCGGGGGATTCATCACCGCGGCGACCGGCGGAGCGCAGGACGCCAACACGCTGCTGATTTCGAAGGAGAGCGTCGACAACGCGATGGATGCGGCCGCCTGCATTGGCTGCGGGGCCTGCGTCGCGGCCTGTCCGAACGCCTCAGCCTCGCTGTTCACCGCGGCGAAGATCACGCACCTCGGTCTCCTTCCTCAGGGTCAGCCGGAGCGCTACCGCCGCGCTCTGGGAATGGTCGAGCAGATGGATCTCGAAAGCTTCGGGAGCTGCACGCTTTACGGCGAATGTCAGGAGGCGTGTCCGAAGGAGATCAGCATCGACACGATAACGCGGATGAATCGCGACTTCATCAGAGCCGGCGTGCTCGGGACCCGCCCATAGACGTCTAGATCTTCGGAATGTGGTCCGGATCGAGATGCCGACGCTCGATTTCCCGGTTCAGGCGGGTTTTTTCGCTGTTCTTCTCGGCTTCGTCGTGTTGCTGCCGCTGCTCGAACAAGCGATGCGCCGCGTTGTGGTGCGCGGGGCTTTTCTTGGTGGGCTCGAGTCCGTTCGTCGAGGCTTCCGGCTCCGCGCCGTTGCCGTTACCGGTTTTGAGCTGCTCGAGAAACTTGTTGTGGGTTTTTGATCCGTGCTGCCCCTCTGCATGATCCTGGGGGCCCTTCTGTACGCCGTCTTTGTTCTGCATCAGCCTTGCTTCCTCCCGTTTCTGGTCAGTCACTACGATATTGGGCAAGCTGGGGGCCAGACTGCTACAACCGGGGCAACGTCACTCCCTGCTGTCCCTGGTATTTACCCTTCTTGTCCTTGTACGACACTTCAGGTTCTTCTTCGCCCTTGAAAAACAACACCTGAGCAATGCCCTCATTGGCGTAGATCTTGGCGGGAAGAGGCGTCGTATTGGATATCTCGAGCGTCACGAATCCCTCCCACTCCGGCTCGAATGGTGTCACGTTCGTAATGATCCCGCACCTCGCATAGGTGGATTTACCTACCGTGATCGTCACGACGTTCCGTGGAATGCGAAAGTACTCTACCGAGCGGCCAAGCGCGAAGGAATTTGGCGGCACGATGCAGACCGGCCCTTCGAACTCCACGAATGAGTTCGAATCGAAGTTCTTCGGATCCACTATCGAGCTCATCACATTGGTGAAAATCTTGAACTCGGGCGCGACTCGCATGTCGTATCCGTATGAGCTGACTCCATACGATATGACTCCGTCTCTG
>JANMMF010000183.1:0-1630 GCA_031372985.1 Gemmatimonadota bacterium | reverse complement strand
ATTCGGAACATGTTCCACGATCCCCAGCAGCGGACTTTCGCCATCGGCGTCTGGGTCACCAGCTACTCGGTCGGTGGCGCGATCGGGCCACTGCTCGGCGGAGTCGTGCTGGAGTATTTCTGGTGGGGCGCGGTGTTTCTGTTGGGAGTGCCCGTGATGGGACTTCTTCTCCTCGTCGGTCCGAAGCTGTTGCCGGAGTACCGTGATCCGAACGCGAAACCGCTCGACCTTCTGAGCGCCGCCCTGTCGCTCGCCGGCGTCCTCCTCGTGATCTTCGGCCTCAAGCGAATCGCCGAGCACGGCATCGGACTGGTGGCCGGGCTATCCGTCGCGGGTGGCGTCCTCGTTGGCTTCGTTTTCGTGCGCCGTCAACGAACACTCGAGCATCCACTGATCGAGCTGCAGCTGTTCAGATCACGTACGTTCACCGCGGCGCTAGCCATGTACCTGCTCGCTACCTTCGCCGCGTTCGGGGCATATGTCTTCATTGCCCAGTATCTACAGCTCGTGCTCGGACTGTCGCCGCTCAAAGCGGGTTTATGGTCGCTGCCCTCGTTCTTTGCTTTCATCGCGGGCTCCATGATCGTTCCCCAGCTGGCGCGCCGGTTTCCAGCCGCGCTGCTGATCTGCGCCGGGCTCGTTATCGCTGCAGTCGGATTCGCAGTGCTCACCCAAATCGACAGAGCGAATCCACTCGGGGTCATCGTGACGGGGTCCGTCATCTACTCGCTGGGCGTCTCTCCAGTGGTGATACTCGCGACCGACATCATTGTTGGCAGCGCCCCGGTCGAGCGTGCAGGCGCGGCGTCGGCGATCTCCGAGACGAGCTCAGAACTCGGCGGGGCGCTCGGAATCGCGATTCTTGGCAGCATCGGGACGGCGGTCTATCGGACCAGAATGGCTGCCGCAATGCCCAACGGCGTGCCGTCTGACGTTGGCGAGATCGCGCGTGGCACGCTGGGCGGTGCTACCGCTATCGCCGAGCGCCTACCCGGCCAGCTCGGCGACGCATTGTTGGGAACGGCCCGCGATGCGTTCGCTCAGGCGTTCGTCGCGACTGCCGCGGTCAACGCCGTACTGGTTCTGGCGACAGCCATCGCGGCCACACTCCTGCTGCGACGTGCTCAAGGTATGAGGACGGTTAACGAAGGCTCCGCCACATAGCCGCGTTAAGGTTCACTCTGCCTTCGGGGGCGACTTCGGGCGTGTAACCGCCACGTACGTCACCGTGTCCCAGGCATTGCGAATTCCAATGAAGAGCAGGAGGAGAGAGTGGGGGCCCGCCCTTCTCGCTATCGTATATTAGGATGTGGGACGTCCGCAACGTGTACCGCCCGCATCTGAACCGGCCCTTGCCATGAACACTCGCGATCTAGGAAACACTCTCCCGACTCTGTTCGCCGAGCTGATCGACGGCGCCCCGCAGACGGAGGCATTCATGCTCAACCGCGGCGATGCCGGACTCCTGCGCTCGCTCGACAAGCTGTCCGCAACCGCGGCGTCGGCCACGACGCAACTCGGATCGTCGATCGCGGCGCACGTCGACCATCTGCGCTACGGCCTCTCCCTGATGAACCGGTGGAGCGTCGGCGAGAATCCCTTCGACGACGCGGACTGGAGCGCGAGCTGG
>JANMMF010000151.1:0-25274 GCA_031372985.1 Gemmatimonadota bacterium | reverse complement strand
GCGCTGCGCATGGGCACCGAAGTATTCCACGCGCTCAAGAAAGTTCTCGTGAAGCGGAAGCTCTCGACCGGCGTCGGTGACGAGGGTGGGTTTGCGCCCGATCTCAAGAACGACGAGGAGGCGCTCCGCGTCGTCGTCGAGGCGATCGAAGCGGCTGGATACGCGCCCGGACGCGAGATCGCGCTCGCGCTCGACGTCGCCGCATCCGAGTTGCACAAGAACGGCACCTACACGTTCAAGAAGAGTGGGGCAGGGAGTCTGAGCGCCGAGGGCATGATCGAGCTCTATCGAAAATGGATGGACGAGTATCCCATCGTCTCGATCGAGGACGGGCTCGCCGAAGACGATTGGGACGGCTGGGCGAAACTGACCGCGGAGCTGGGCGATCGCGTGCAGCTTGTCGGAGATGATCTGTTCGTCACCAACACCGAGCGTCTCGCCCGTGGAATCGAGTCCGACGTAGCGAACGCGATTCTCATCAAGCTGAATCAGATCGGCACGCTCACCGAGACCCTCGAGTCGATCGAGATGGCGAGAGCCAACGGGTATCAGTCGATCATCTCGCACCGTTCTGGCGAGACCGAGGACACCTTCATCGCGGACCTCGCGGTCGCGACCGGTGCCGGACAGATCAAAACCGGCTCGGCCAGCCGCACCGATCGAGTCGCCAAGTACAACCAGCTCCTGCGCATCGAGGAGCAGCTCGGGGCGGTGGCCGAGTACCCGGGCGGCTCCGTCTATGGCTTATAGACTGGATCCGTGAAGCGCTACGTCTGGTGGGCGGTTATTGCGGTGGCTCTGTATTTCGCGGTGCAGGGCGGGGAATACAGCACGAAGGACCTCTACGTGCTGAACCGCCGCACGGCCACGCTGACCAGGGAGGTTGACTCTCTCCAGCGCCAGGTCGATTCGCTCGGGCGTTTCCTGAAGCTGGTCAAGAGCGATAGTGCGACGATGGAGCGGATCGCCAGGGAGGAGTTCGGCATGGTTCGGGGCGACAAGGAGATCCTTTATCGCTTTGGCGAGGCGCCGAACGAGGGCAATCGGAAATAAATCGAGAATAGCGCTCTTAATCGGCTAAATAGCGCTGTAAATCGGTTGACTTGATGGTCCGGCCGCGTAGATTGCTTCACTCATCGCGGGGTGGAGCAGCCTGGTAGCTCGTCGGGCTCATAACCCGAAGGTCGCGGGTTCAAATCCCGCCCCCGCCATATGCAGGATCTTTACACGGCCGGTCCGAGAGGGCTGGCCGTTTGCGTCCTCGCGATCTCGAAGTCTATATACCGGCCTTAGTTCGCAGTCCGCAGTAATACGGACTGCGGACAACTCGGCTCCGTGAGGCGATAAATTTGTACTGGACGGCTGGGTAGCTCAGCTGGTTAGAGCACGGCACTCATAATGCCGGGGTCGGGAGTTCGAGTCTCCCCCCAGCTACTTGGGAAATCCTTCGTGACAAAAAAGAAGCCCCGCCCGATGATCAGGCGGGGCTTCGGTCGTTCGGATCTTCTATAGGCCCGACAGAACCACGAACTCGTCACGACGGTTGCGTGAGCGGCAACCCTCGTCGCGATCGGTGCACAGCGGCTTCTCTTCGCCCCAGCTAACGATCTGGATGCGTGAAGCGTCGATACCACGCTCCGTGAAATAACGGTTCACGATCGCGGCGCGGCGCTGGCTCAATACCATGTTGTACTCGTCCGAGCCGTAATCGTCGGCATTGCCTTCGACGCGGATGCGAACGGACGGATTCTTCTGGAGTGCCTCTACCTTCTGATCGAGCAGCCGAATTCCTTCCTCGGTAATCTCGGCACGGTCAAACTCGAACTGCACTGGTGTGGTCAGCGTAGCCTTGGTCAGCTCGCGATTCCCAGCGGCGCGCTCGGCCTCGAGGCGGCTTGCTGCATCGGCCCGGTCTGACTCTTCGCGCAGCTTCGCCGCTTCACGTTCCGCGGCGGCGTTGCCGGCTTGATCCGCGGTCCGGTTCGGGAGCGGCGTTGCCGATGCCGACTTGTTGCGTGAGCAGCCGCTGGCAAGCACGGCTACGGAAAGGATCGAAATCGAAAGAATGAGTCGTTTGCGCATTTTACCCGGTCACTGTTGAGGATTCGTCAACAGGACGATTCTGATGGTGAAAACGCTACGAAATTCCCGAGCTCGACCCCTTAGCTACGGGATTCAGGCGGTTAACGAAAAAGGCTCGCAATGTCGAAGTAGTCCGAGAACCGCTTGATCTTCCGATTCTCCAACTGGGCGAACGACGCGCCCCTACCGGAAATCCGCCTGTTCGTGACCGGTTTGCCCGTCGGATCCGGACCGGTGTAGGTGGCCGTCCAGGTCCATTCGAGCGCAACGTAACGACCCTCCTCGATGCTGTTCGTCACCTGCCACTTGAAGTCTGGCTCGACCGCCAGGTGTCCGCGCATGAACTTCACGATCTCGGCGCGCCCCTCGCCGCGAAAATTCTGCGCGAAGTCCTCGTGAATGGCATCGGCCGTGAGAAGCGTGTCGATTGCCACGGAGTCATGCTTGTTCCAGGCATCCACGTACGCCTGCACGACTGCCTTCCCGCTTTCGACCACTGGCGGCTTCTTTTCAACCGCGCACGCCTGAAGCGTGACGGCTGCCAGAACTCCGGCAACGTAGGACCACTTTGTCATCGCGTCCTCCGAGAGTTGAGACTCAGCTCAACTTGCACAACCTTCCGACATGGCGTAAGGTTTTTTGCCGTCCGCGACCCTCCCCTCCTCCACCTTCGAGGTGCTATGCGAAGCTCAAAGGTTCTGCTCGCCTGTGTCATCGGCTCTCTCGCAATTCTCTGCACACCACGCTTCGCCGCCGGACAAGGTGGAACAATCCGCGGACGCGTCGTCGATTCGACGGGCGCACCGGTCGCCCAGGCGGTGGTCTTGCTCGATCCCGGTGGACAACGCGCGACGACAAGGGACAACGGCGAGTATGTCATCACACGAGTCTCGCCGGGCACCTATACTGTTCGCCTGCGCCGCCTTGGGTACGCCGCTCCCGCGGCGACAGTCGTCGTCACGGCAGATCAGACGGTGGAGCAGGGCTTCACCGTCGGCCGCGCTGCGATCTCGCTGACGGAAGTGGTGATCGGGTCGAGAGGACGTCACACCGCCGCCGAGGAGCTGGCGGTCCCAGTCGACGTGTTTACGGCGGAACAGATTCAGTCACAGGGCACTACCGAGACTTCACAGATCCTTTCGCAGCTCGCACCATCGGTCAACTTTCCGCGACAGAGCGTCTCGGATGCGACCGAGATCGTGCGGCCGTTCACCATGCGCGGTCTGAGCGCCGATCACACGCTGGTGCTCCTCAATGGGAAGCGCCGCCACCACACCGCGCTCATTCACTACTATGGCGCTGGGCAGGGAGCAGGCTCGAGCGGCGTCGACATGAACGCTATTCCCGCCGGCGCAATCGGCCGGCTCGAGATTCTGCGTGACGGCGCCGCGGCTCAATACGGCTCTGATGCGATCGCCGGTGTCGTCAACGTCGTGCTCAGAGAAGGAGCGTTCTCTCCCTTCCTCACGGCTGATCTTGGCCAGTACATGACGGGCGAGGAGAACCCCGCCGCGCTTCCGGATGCCGATGGATCGCGACCGAAGTATCCGCGCGACGGCCGCACGATCGATGTGAATGGCGGCTGGGGCATCCCGCTCGGTCGCGGCTCGCTTGGCTTGTTCGCCGAGTATCGCGATCGACAGCCGACGAACCGCGCCGGCCCCGATGCGACCGACATGTTCGTTGCTGGTGACGCCGACGTCGTCGTCGATGGCAGGCTCGTCACCAAGAACAACTCGATCAGGATGCCCGACCACCACTGGGGAGATGGCGCGTCGAAGGATCTCATGACGTTTGCCAGCGCCAGCTTCCCGTTCGACCCCGCGAATTCGTCCGCCGGTCTATATGCGTTCGGCGGTTACAGCTTCCGTCAGGGCGCTGGGTTCGGGTACTTCCGGCCTCCGGTGAGCGAGCGGAACTGGCCGGCGATCTATCCCAACGGATTTCTTCCCAAGTTCGCGCCCGATGTGCTCGATGTCTCGGGCGCCGGCGGTGTTCGCGGCTTGATGGCGGGATGGTCTTACGACCTCGGCGCCACCGTCGGTCACAACGGATTCAAGTACGACCTCGAGAACACCCTCAACACATCGCTTGGCCCATGCCTGGCGACTGCGTGTGCACCGGGTCTGGACGGCGTCCTGGGGACGGGCGACGACCCGGGAATTCCCAACAAGCAGAACATCTTTGCCGGCGAGCTCAAGTTCACCGAGGCGATTTTGAGTCTCGACGCGAGCCACGAGTATGCGATGGGACTCGCATCGCCGGTAAACGTCGCCTTCGGCGCGGCCTTCCGGAACGAGCGTTACAAGATTTTAGCGGGAGAGCTGGCCTCCTACATCAACGGCTTCCACCCGGCGCAGGACGGAAGCATTGCTCCCTCGGGGTCGCAGGTCTTCCGCGGATTCAGGCCAGCGGATGAAGCAAATGCGGACCGCAACAACGTGGGCGCTTACATAGAGCTCGAGGGTGATCTCGTCCCGAAGCTTCTCGCGAACGTCGCCGCGCGCTTCG
The DNA here is from genome assembly GCA_031372985.1 of Gemmatimonadota bacterium. GTDB lineage: Bacteria > Gemmatimonadota > Gemmatimonadetes > Gemmatimonadales > Gemmatimonadaceae > UBA4720. The sequence continues at coordinate 20,681 of JANMMF010000151.1, read as the reverse complement.
AGCGCTACAGCGACTTCGGCAACAAGCTCACCGGCAAGCTGGCGATGCGTTTCCAGCCGACCCAGCGGCTGACGCTTCGCTCGGCCATCAGCACCGGATTCCGCGCGCCATCGCTCAACCAGAGCTACTACTCGAGCGTCGTCACGAACTTCAAGGCGGATCCCGTAACCGGCAATCCAGTCCCGTTCGATATCGGAATCTTTCCGGTTAACTCGGTCGAGGCTCGGGCACTGGGCGCGCGTCCGCTCAAGCCGGAATCATCGGTGAACTTCAGCGCGGGGTTCGCCACGACGCCGGTCGACAACCTCACCGTCACCAGCGACTTCTACTACATCCGCCTCGACGACCGCGTCACGATCACGGGATTCCTCGATACGGACAGCGTGGCGACGATCCTTCGCAACATCGGCTCCCGCGCCGAAGCCGCTCAGTACTTCACGAACGCCATCAATACCCGCACCACGGGGCTCGACCTCACGGGTGATTACACGGTCGGCACACTTGGCGGCACCGCCAACCTGAACGCGGCTTTCAACTTTACCCGGACGACGATCCCGAACGAGAACAGCATCCCGCTTCCCCCGGAGCTCGCGGGAACCGGCGAGGATCTCATCGGCAAGTTCGATGAGGGCGGACTGCTGGCGATGACGAAAGAGCGCCCGGATTGGCGGGCGACGGTAACCGGTCAATTCAGGCGCGGTATCTGGAACGGCCTCGCCCGTTACTCGTACTACGGCAAATACAGCTCTTCGCTCTACAGCTACAGTGGAAGCGACGTCCAGAATTACGGTGCCAAGGGGCTGGTGGACGCGGAGCTCGGGTTTGCCCCGGTTCAGGGCTTCAGGCTCTCTCTTGGCGCGCGGAACATCTTCGACGTCTATCCGGACCGGATGAGCGCAAACAACGGGTTCGACATTTTCCCATGGCCACCGGCGTCGCCCTTTGGCTACAACGGGCGTTTCGTCTATACCCGTGTCGAGCTGACCGGCCGATGAAAGCACAGCTTGAAAGTGGCGGGGAAAGCATCGAACGTTAAAACTCCGGCGGGCACGCATCCGCCGTCATCGAAGCGGAAGGTCCGATGCTCAACCTCGCTGTCGTCGTTCTGCTGCTCCAGATACGAGCCCCGATTGCGCCCGATCTTTCGGGATCGGTCCGAGGGGTCGTCCGCTCTGATGCAACGGGCATCGGAATCACTGGTGCGCACGTGGAAATACTGGATGCGTCGCCCGCGATCATATCGGACTCCGCGGGCGCGTATGGCATCGAGGCCTTGACCCCGGGGTCGCACCGTCTGCGCTTTTCGGCGCGCGGATTCGAGCCATTGGCCATTGATGTCCTCGTCGTGGACGGCGTTCCCCTAAGCCTCGATGTCACGCTGAGTCCCGTTCCGACGAAGCTGGTTTCAGTAAGGGTTCTCGCGCCGACCCGCCTGCGAGGTCAGGACACATCGGTGATCGCGCTCGAGGCTGGAGTCTGGATCGTTTCGGGCGAGCAGCTGCGCAAATCGGCTATGCTCGATCCCGATGCATTCCGGCTCCTGGCAGCCGCGCCCCAGGCTCAGATGTCCCCGGAATCGCCCGCATCGGTGCACGCAAGGGGTGGCTCCGCTGACCAAAACCTCTACCTGCTCGATGGCGCGCCAATATTCAGCCCGGTTCATCCAGGCCATCTTCTGAGCGCTTTCAGCCCGGACATCATCGACGCGCTCATCCTGCACGGCGGCGCACCGTCGGCGCGGTATGGTGGTCAACTGTCAAGCGTCGTGGATGTTCGGACACCCACATCCATCCCGTCGACGATCGCAACGCGCGGGGCGTTCGGGCCGACCGCCGCGCGAAGCTCGGTCGACTTGCCGCTCGTCCCGGGGAGCGCGGGCCTCACGCTCAGCGCCAGGCACAGCTACAGCGGGCTGCGCCGACAGGATCTCGCCGAGAGCTCGATGCCTGGAACCTGGTTCGACCTGTTCGGCAAACTCTCGATGCGTGTCGGAGGAAACGACATCACCGTTTCGTCGTTCGCCGCCGATAACGGGCTTGGATTTCCGGCATCGTCCGCTGTGGCCGGTGTGCCGCGCGCGCCGAGGGACAACAGCTTCGAGTGGACAAGCGCTACACAGTCTGCGTCATTGCGCCGCGATGTCGGTGCGCGCGGCCAATTCGAGGCGATCGCCTGGCGCGCGCATTTCGACGGGGGCGCGGTCTGGAACCCCGACAGCTCTTCACTCGGCCTGCACAACGCCGTTCGCGATGCCGGGCTCTCCAGTAGCCTCGTCATTTCACATCGACAGGGGCGTTTCGTCTCGGGATTTCAGACCGAGCGATTCTCGTCCAACTACGTCGTCAGTCTCGATGATTCGACCCCCGCTTCCGTCAACGACGCGAGTCTATTGAGGCGGTCATCGAGCATTCTGATCCAATCACTGTTCGGGGAGGAGCGGTGGAGCCCGGTTGCCGACTGGACGATCACCGCCGGGCTCCGCGGGACATTCGTTGGAGGACGTGCGCCGCGGGGCGAACCTCGACTCTCCATCGCATTCCATCCGGCTGATCGCGTGCAGCTTTCGGTTGGGTACGCCCGCATGCACCAGTACGCGCAGTCACTGCGCGGCGAGGAGTCGATTCTCGGCACCATCGTGGGCCCGGATTTTCTGGTCGGCGTCGGCGCGCAGATGATTCCGGTGGCCAGATCCGACGAGCTCACCGCGAGCGCGCTCGTCCCGTTGCGGAAGGAAACGCGATTACGGTTCGATTGGTACCGGCGGCATCTTCGCGACGTGATACTCCCCGCGTCGGCGAGCCCGGAGCCCTTTGCCAGCCGGGACTACGCCATCGGGTCGGGTCGGGCCTGGGGGCTCGCCGCATCTGTGGAGAGCCGCGTGCGCAAAGTATCGCTGAACGCCGTGTACTCGCTCACGTCGGCGCGGCGGACTACCGACTCCACGCAGTTCCGTCCGGCTTTCGCAACGAGGCAATTCGCGTCGGCGGCGGTGGACTACCACGCTACCTCGCGCACGACTTTTCATTCCGCGATGTGGCTGGCTGCGGGGCGGCCGACAACTGTGCTTAGTGACAACGTAGGCTGGGATACGGGTGATGCTCTTTCACACGAAGTGAGCGGATCTCCACAGCGTACCGAAGGGCCTCTCGACAGCGCGCGACTGCCGTTTTATCTCCGGTTCGACGTCGGCGGAAGACATACCATGTCGCTGTGGCGAACGGGGGCGGAGGTAACCGGGTTCGCCGGCGTGAACAACATCTTCGACCGGAAAAACAAGACCGGCTACGTGCGACCCGCTGGGACAAGCGAGCGGCGGGATCTGACAATGCTGCCACTTTCAGTCGTGTTCGGACTGGAGTGGCGCTACTGAGTCGCCGCACCCCCCATCTGATCCGATCGTCACAAGCGGACAGGGTCGCGCGCTCCATCTGCACGTGATGCGCGCATGAAGAGACACGACGCGTTCGAGGTCGCCTTTGCGCGGTTGTTCGACGAGCGCTTCGTTTCACTGTATCGCTACCTCGACCGACTGTCGGGCGATCCCGACTTGGCGGAGGATCTGGCGCAGGAGGCGTTCGTGAGGCTCCATAGACGGCGAGAGATTCCGGATGATGCGCGCGCCTGGCTAGCAGCGGTGGCATCGAACCTGTTTCGTGACGAGCGGCGAAACGCGCGAACTCGCCGGAGTCTTCTCGCTCGGCAGCCGGCGGAACTGACGCTCGGTTCGCCACCGCCCTCACCGGACGACGCCGTCGAGCGGGGAGAGCAGGCGACGCGGGTCAGAAGTGCGTTGGACCGACTTCCCCTCCGCGACCGGGAGATGCTATTGCTTCGTCACGAGGGCTACAGCTACCGCGAAATCTCGAGCGCCCTTGGCATCGCGGAAACGAGCGTTGGAACAATGTTGATTCGCGCGACCGCGGCATTCAAAGCGGAATTCATGGAGCAAAGCCGTGCACCTGACTGAGAGCGAGCTGGCCGCAGTGACGCACGGTGACGTCACAGCCCTTTCAGAGCGAGTGTCGACGCATCTCGAGTCGTGTCCGGATTGCAGTGCACGGTTGGAAGCTCTGCGGGTTGACGATCGAGAGGTAAGCGCCCTTCTGAGTAGTCTCGATCATCCGGCCCCTCGATCTCGCGGCGTCGTACTTCTCGACGACCTCCACGCGCGTCGTCGACGTCGTGTCGGCGCAATTGCCGCCGGTCTCGCACTCTGCGCTGCCGGGGCGGCCGCTGCTATCCCCAATTCGCCTTTGCACCACGTCCTGCTCCGTGCGCTCTCGAAAACCGGATCCACTGATTCGTCGACACCCGGTCCGGTCAGCAAATCCGTTCCGCTCAAGGCACGCTCGGGAGTCGCGTTCATTCCGGGAGGCTCGCTGGATGTGCGCTTCATGAGCCCTCATCCCGGGGGCCGCCTGCGTATCCGATTGATTGATGGTCCGCGCGTGTCCGCGACGGCAGATGGCGATGCCGCCTTCTCCATCCATCAATCACAGCTGGACGTGACCGACCACGGCGTCCCAATGGCCTTTGCGCTGGAGATTCCCCGGGCCGTGCCAGCGGTGACCGTGTGGGCCGGGAAGGAAATCGTTTTTGAGGTGCGCGCCGGCGCCGTCTCGGGTTCACATTCGATGGATTCGACAGGAGCCTACACGATCGATTTCGGCAGCGCATCCTCCAGTCGCGCGCCGAGAGCCAGATAGCGTCGTCGGGACCAGCTGTCACAAAATCTCCTTCATGCGCGCTCCATGGATTGACGCAGACGAGGAAGGTCCATGGCAGCCCCAAGGCACTCCGGCGCACTGTTCTTCGGCACGCTCATGTGCGTCGCCGCCAGCGTTGGCTCTGCGCAAGTAATTCCTGGCGCCTCGGCTGCCGACACAGCCGCCAGGGCGACCATCACCGGCGAGATCGTCGATAGCCTGTCCGGGAGACCCGTTTCGCAGGCGCGGGTGATTCTTCGAGGAACTACTCGGCGGACGTCGACCGATCTGACCGGGGGTTTCGTTCTCAGGCAGGTGGCACCGGGACTCCACACATTGGAAGTCCGACGCATCGGCTACCAACCACTGGTCCGCGAGGACATTTCGGTAGGCAATGGCGAAAGCGTCAAGCTCACGCTGTTCGTAAGGCCCGCCGCGTTCCGGCTGGCCGAGGTTACGGTCACGCCAGGGTCGTTCTCTTTCCTTGATGCGGGGCCCGCGCTGCGTCAGACGAGATCACGGGCCGAGATCGAAGCTGCGCCTTTTGGCGAGGACCTCTTTCGCGCGCTCAATCGATTGCCCGGACTCTCTTCCGGGGACTACGGCGCCCACTTCTCGATTCGGGGCGGCAGGCACGACGAAACGCTCTTCCTCCTCGATGGGCTGGAGATCTACGAGCCTTTCCACCTGAAGGATTTCGACGAAGGCGCTTTAAGCATAATCGACGTCGAAGCTATTGATGGAGTGGAACTGCTCACGGGCGGGTTCCCGGCCCACTACGGCGACAAGCGCAGTGGCGTGATGAGCATCTCGTCGAGGACGCCGAAAGAAGACGGCACGCACGTAAGTGCCGGGGTGAGCTTCGCCAATATTCATGCGCTCGGCGAGGGCGCATTCGCCAACCGCAACGGCTCGTGGCTCCTCTCTGGCCGGCGAGGATTCGCCGACCTTGCACTCGCCATCATCAACAAGAAGGAAACGAAGGCGCCGACGTATCGAGACTTCTTCGGAACGGTTCGCTACAAGCTCCATCCCAATCACGCACTGGCGATCAACCTGCTCCACGCCAGCGACAACTACCGGTTCAGCATCGACGGCACCACCGGCTTCAACGATTCGATCCTGACCCGCGAGGCCGCGAACAATGGTTATGGAAACTCGTATGCCTGGGTGACGCTGCGCTCGCTCCTCGGCGAGCACCTCACGATGAAGACACTTGCGTCTACCGGGGCTGTCACATCCACGCGAAAGGGCGACGAGTTCCACCGGATTACCGGGCTCGAGTTCTATGGGGTGGACGGCAAACGCGATTTCTCGTTTGTCCAATTGAAGCAGGACTTTACCTATCAGCGGTCTGACAGGATGGTACTCGATTGGGGCTACGACCTGCGATCCTTGCGCGCGAACTTCGACTGGGAGAACCGCGTCACGCAGAATCCGGATGACCCAACGCCGGACACACTAGGCTTCTATCCACGCATAACCCGCAGAACGAAGAAGGCGGATGGAAGAACGATCGGCGCCTACGTCAGCGATCGTCTTCAGCTGTTCGATCCGCTGGCCCTCGAGCTGGGACTCCGGTATGACGGAGCGAACTACACGCACGACAGCGACTGGAGCCCGCGCCTCCATGCGCTCGTGAGGCTGTCGGATCGGAGCTCACTGAGGGCTGGATGGGGACACTACCGTCAGCGCCAGGGCATTGCCGACGAGAACGCGTTCGATCGACTCAACAGGTATTTCCCGTCGGAGCTGTCGAAGCAATGGACCGTCGGGCTCGAGCATCGCTATGCTGCCGGCGGGTCGTTGCGAGCTGAAGCCTACCACAAGGTTGGTTCGCATCTTCGTCCCATCCTCCGCAACTGGAAGGGCGGACTCAACGTCTTTCCCGAATCGGCGGAAGACAGGATTCTCGTGTATCCCGTGGAATCGATTTCAAAGGGCTTTGAGATCTACCACGACCGGAGTATGGGAAGCCGCGTCAACATTCGAGCGGGGTACGCGCTGGCTTCCGTCGAGGAGCGCGTGAGCCGGATCGACAACATCAACGACCCTCTCAAGCCTCCGTTCGATTCCACACACTCGTGGCCTCAGGATCAGCGGCACGCCTTCAACGCCGATGTCAGCTATCGCCCAACCAGCAACTGGTCCATCACTTCCGCGTTCACCTTTCACACCGGATGGCCTTACACCGACGAAAAGGGCGTTCTGGTTACGAGGCGAAACGGGACCACGGATCTCGCGGTGAGGCCGGATTCACTCTATGGCAAGCGTCTTCCACCGTATCAGCGAGTTGACATTCGGGTGACTCGCCGCAAACAAACTCGGACCAGCGAGTGGCGATTCTTCTTCGAAGTGATCAACCTGACGAATCACGAGAACGTGCTGGGCTACGACGTGTTTCGCGTCCGCGACGCTAGCGGCGGGCTCAGTCTTCAGCGCGACACCGAGACGTGGTTCTCGATTCTCCCGTCGATCGGAGTGAGCTGGAGCAGGCGTTTCTAGCACTCCTTCGTCGGTTCCGGCGCGCTGTGCCTCATTCTATCACACCTCGCGTGAGCGTACCGAGCCTCCTGGCACCTGCGGCGGCGGCGGCAAAGTCGCGCAATTGCGCGGCGCTGCGAATGGCAATCAGCTGCGCGTCGATCGACTCGGCACCCGGCCGCACGTCGGTCGCGAGCCGGTCGCGAATCCACTTCAGACTCGCCGCATCGGCGAGCACGTTCGCCTGATTCGCCGCCGCCGCGTCGACCTCGAGTTGGCGCGCCCATACCCCGAGCAGCTGGAGGTCGATTTCCGTCCGCGGGCGGTGGCGGAGCTGCAGGTCCAGCGTGGCAAGGCTGACATCGATCGCTGCCTGCCGTGATGTCGCGACGTTTCGCCCCGCGACCGTGCTGCCGAGTAAACTGAGCGCGGTATTCATCTGAGTCCTGAGCATTGGTGGCACGCTTCCCGACTGAAAGCTGGCCCATGCGGTGTTCAGTCTCGCCCCCAACGCGGATGCCAGCGTCCAGTCGCGCGCCTGTGCGGCGTCGAAGACGCTGTCCGCGCCAGCGAGCAGCGTACGCAACTCGGGCGGTATCGCGCCGGGAAGCGCGTCGGTTGGAACCGCGACGGCGACGGCTTCGAGGTTACCGCTGGCATTCCCGCTCGAGAACTCGCCGTAGCCGGGCGCGAACGTCTTGTCCTCGCGGGTCCCATCCATGTGCAGCTCGTCAGTCACCAACGCACCGGTGATGGCGCCGCGAGGGCCGGTCACCGTCACACCAGTGACCTTGGCCACAACTTCCTCGAAGACGACACCGCACAGGTTTTCGGGGCGCCACGCCTGCCCGACACTCGGAGCGGCGGGCATGATCATCGCCACCGGTCCATCCCTGCCGGCGAGCCACGTGCCGTCCGTGTCGACGACGACTCCGCTCTCATAGTTGTGCACGTCTTCGCCGAAGTACCAGACCGCGCCCGCGTCGTCCTGCGCATACCAGTCGATAGCCACCTCGTGCAGCTGACGGCCCACCCACGCGACGTACTGCGACACCAGCGTCTCGACAGGGCGGCCGTTCACATCGATCGTTCGGCGCTCCGCCATCAACGTCGTCTCGACCCGTAGCGGCACGCCGTCCACGTTACCGAGCAGCACGACTCGGCCAAGTGAGCTGACGGGAAACAGCGGATTGATGACGTTCGTGGGGTTCGAGAACGAGGGCCGCGCGATGTCGACCCGAGCGCTCAGTGGCGCCGTCGGGAGATCCATGCACCGATCGTTGACTGCCGTGGGGTTTTCGCCACACCCGTTCGCCGCGATCCCGGCGAGCACGAGCGTGCTGGATAGCATCAGGTATCGCGCGTTCATTGGTCCTCCGTTTTGGTTTAAGCCCTGGTGCCTGAGGAACGCCCAAGACCGCGCGTTTATGACAGATCCCCTACGGCGCGCCGCAGGGATTGCGGGGGACGCCACCGCTATCGGAGGTGGTTCTCGCGTCGTCCGTCGATCGGAGTGAGCTGGAGCGGACGCTTCTAGCGCTGCATTGCGGAGCGTCCAGCGGTTCTCCATACTAGCTGGAACTTCAGCCGAGCCCTCTGACAATGCAAACCCGCCGCAACTTCCTCGCGACGCTCGGAGTCGCCGCCTTCGGAATCGCAAGCCGCGAAGCCGTCGCGAGCGAGCTTCTCGCGTCCAGCAAAAAAATCAAGCGCGTCGGAATCCAGCTCTACACCGTTCGCGATCTGATGAAGACCGACGTCCCCGGAACGCTCGCCAAGGTGGCGCGAATCGGTTACAAGGAAGTGGAATTCGCCGGCTACTTCGGCCACACGCCCGCCCAGATCCGCGACCTCCTCAAGCGCAATAAGCTCTCGTCGCCTTCGTCGCACCTGTCCTTCGATTCGCTCGATAACGGCTGGCGGAAACAGCTCGATGACGCGAAGGCTGCGGGCCACAAGTGGGTCACCATCGCCTGGATCCCCGAGGAGAAGCGCAAGACTCTCGACGACTGGAAGCGCCACGCCGAGACCTTCAATCGTGCCGCGGCGCAGGCGAAGGCTGCAGATCTGAAGTTCGCCTACCACAACCACGATTTCGAGATCAGGCCGATCGATGGCACGAGGCCACTCGACCTCCTACTGAGCTCGACCGATCCCAAGCTCGTCGACTTCGAGCTGGATCTTTACTGGGCGGTATACGGGGGCGGGAATCCGCTCGACTTCTTCAACCGATACCCGAAGCGTTTCCCGATGGTTCACGTCAAGGACTCATCGGGCCCGCCGGACAACAAGATTGTCGATGTCGGGCAGGGGAAGATCGACTTCCGCTCCATCTTCGCTCAGAGCGAGAAGGCCGGCATCAAACATTACTTCGTCGAGAACGACCAGCCCGCGGATCCGGACGTAACGATGCGCACCAGCTACAACTACCTGCACGCCCTGAACTTCTGATCGCGAGCAACGAGCCGGATCCACCAAAAAACGAGGGTACGGGTTCAATGACTGGCAAGAAGGTCACTCGGCGCAAATTCGTCGCCGACGCCGGCAGGATCGGCCTCGGCGTAATGATCGTGCCGCGCCATGTGCTCGGAGGTGTCGGGTTCCAGGCGCCGAGCGATACGATCAACTTCGCGGTGGTCGGGTTCGGCGGAATGGGCGCGGAGAACGCCCTCGAGCTGGCGAAGACCGAAAATCTGGTCGCGTTCGCCGACGTCGATTTCGCGTACTCCGAGAGCAAGGTCGCCGAGCGGCTCAAGGACAATGAGAAGAAGGACAGACCAGAGGGCATCACGCTCAAACAAAAGTTCGACAAGGCTGTGCGCTACTCGGATTTCCGCGAGATGCTGGACAAGCAGAAGAACATCGACGGCGTGGTGATCGCAACGCCGGATCACCTGCACGCTGTCGTTGCGAAAGCGGCGATGCAGAGTGGCAAGCACGTTTACGTGCAGAAGCCGCTCACCTACTCGGTGCACGAAGCGCGGGTGCTTCGCGATCTCGCGGTCGCGAATCCGAAGCTCGCCACCCAGATGGGAAACCAGGGGCACTCGCGGGATTCGGCGCGCCTGGTCAACGAATGGGTTCAGGCCGGCATTATCGGTCCGGTGCGGCAGGTCGAGGTCTGGACGAATCGTCCGGTCGTGTACTGGCCGCAGGGTGTTCCAACTCCATCAGGCTCTCCTCCCCCCGCTCCTCCGCCGAGCCCGTTCGGCAATCCGTTCAGTTTCCGGCACGTGAACCAGCTCCTCGCGTCGGCGATGGGCTCGTACCCGGTGCCGCCCGGGTTGCGCTGGGATCTCTACGTCGGGCCAGTCGCGGAAGATGTGCTGTACCACCCGATCTACCACCCGTTCAATTGGCGCGGCTGGATCAACTTCGGCGTCGGAGCGCTGGGCGACATGGGTGCCCACCTGATCGATCATCCGTACTGGGCTCTCGGACTCACGCAGCCGACCAGCATCGAAGCGACATCGACGCAGTGGGGAACGGTCCCGATTGCGCCGGATCCGAAGGCAGCTGCCGGCTCGCGCGAGTTGCGGGGATACAACAAGCCGGTCTCATATCCCGTTGCGACATCGGTCCACTACCAGTTCGCCGCGCGTGGATCGCAGCCTCCCGTCAAGCTCAATTGGTACGACGGAGGACTCTATCCGCCTCGTCCCGACCTGCTCCCCGACGACGTTCCGCTCAAGAGCGAGGGCGGCGTGATCTTCATCGGCGACAGGGGAATCCTGATGCACGACACCTATGGCTCGAATCCACGCCTCTTCCCGGTAGGGCTCGCCGAGGATGCCGCGATCGTGCCGAGGACATACGCCAGGGTTCCAGACACCCACGAGATGAACTGGGTTAAGGCGATCAGGGGCGAGGCCAAGACCAGCTGCCCGTTCGAGTACGCGGCGGCGCTGACTGAGACGATGCTGCTCGGGCTCGTGGCATTGCGCACAGGGCAGGGCAGGAAGATTCTCTATGACGCCGCACAGATGCGGGTCACCAACATACCCGAAGCGAATCAGTACCTGACGCGAGAGTATCGCGCCGGTTGGGCAGTCTGAATCACTCATCAAGAGGAAGCCATGATGCATGGAGCTGCCGCGCGCGCGGCGATCATCTCGCAGCTGGCGCTACTCGCCTTGAGCTGCGCACCTGTTCAAAACAGCGTGCCTGACACGACGGGCTCGACCGCTGCTTCCGGCGCGACAGGCCTGACCGCCGAACAGCGAGCCGCCGGCTGGCGCCCGCTGTTCGATGGTACCAGCACTTCGGCGTGGCGGGGATACAAGTCGGAGTCCTTTCCAGCGGGCTGGAGGATCGTCAACGGCGTTCTCGCCAAGTCCGGAGCCGTCGAAGACATCATGACTAAGGACCAGTTCGGAAACTTCCAGCTCGCGCTTGACTGGAAGCTGTCGCCTGCCGGCAATGCCGGCATTTTTTATCGCGGGACCGGAGAGTACGATCACATCTATTGGAGCGCGCCGGAGTACCAGCTGCTCGACGACGCCGGACATCCCGATGCGGGGAGCCGCGTGACGGCCGCGGGTGCCGCGTACGCGCTCTACCCGGCGCCGGCTGGAGTCGTCAAGCCGGCCGGCGAGTGGAACTCGAGCCTGATAGTCGTGAACGGAAACACGGTCCAGCACTGGCTGAACGGACAGAAGCTGCTCGAGTACGAGCTGTTCAGTCCCGACTGGGAGGCGAAGGTGAAGGCGAGCAAGTTCGTGGCGTACCCGAACTATGGCCGGGCAAAGCGCGGCTACATCGCGATTCAGGGCGACCACGAAGGTGACCTGTCGCTCCGCAACGTTCGCGTCAGGGAGATCAAATGAGCGTCCGCACGCGGCTCTCGACGATGATGTTCCTCCAGTACTTCATTTGGGGGGTGTGGTTCGTCACGATGGGCACGTATCTGGGCCAGACGCTCCACTTCACAGACCGGCAGATCGGTTGGGCTTACGGAGCGACCGCGATCGCCGCACTGGTCTCTCCGTTCTTCATGGGCGTGATCGCCGACCGTTATTTCTCGAGCGAGAAACTACTCGCGACGCTGCACTTCGTGGGTGGAGTCGTGATGTGGCTGGTCTCCATGCAGACGTCCTTCGGGACTTTCTACCCGCTGCTCATTCTGTACGCCCTGTGCTACATGCCGACGCTGTCTCTCACCAACTCCATCTCGTTCCACCACGTGCGCGATCCCGGCCGCGATTTCCCGGTCATTCGCGTGCTGGGGACGATCGGATGGATCGTCGCCGGGATCCTGGTGGGGAAGGTATTTCACGCCGACGCGCTGGTGCTGCCGATGCGTCTGGCGGCGGGAGCGTCGATCGTAATGGCCGCGTTTTCACTCGTTCTGCCGCACACTCCTCCCAAGTCAGCGGGCGGCAAATTCAGCGTGCACGATGCGCTCGGCCTCGACGCGCTGGCCCTGCTCCGCAATCGTGACTTCTTCATTTTCGTGGCGGGATCCTTTCTGCTCTGCATCCCGCTCCAGTTCTACTACACGTTCGCCAATCCGTTTCTGAACGAGATCGGCGCCCCCGACCCGGCGTTCATCCAGACATTCGGTCAGATGTCGGAGATTGTGTTCATGCTGCTGCTGCCGATCGCGTTGCGGCGGTTCGGCATCAAGGTGATCATGCTCGTCGGCATGGCGGCCTGGGCGCTGCGCTACCTGGCGTTCGGCATGGGTGCCAATGGACCGGTCATGGCTCTCATTTACATCGGCATTCTGCTGCATGGCGTCTGCTACGATTTCTTCTTCGTCAGCGGGCAGATCTATACGGATCAGCGAGCGGGCGAGAAGATCCGCGCCGCGGCGCAGGGGATGATCAATTTCGTCACCAACGGACTTGGCTATTTCATAGGCGCAACCGTGTCCGGCGCGGTCGTGAACCGTTACGCCACGCCAAACTCGGCGTGCAGCGATGCGGCCGCGGCAGCGAGAGAGTGTCTCAAGGTCACACACGATTGGTACGCGATCTGGCTGGTGCCAGCCGCTGGTGCACTGGTGGTCTTCATCCTGTTCGCGATTCTTTTCAAGCCGAAGGCCGGGCTCCCGGCGAACGCGCCAACCTGATCGGAGGCATTCTTGTCGCGAAGCAAAACTGCATTCACCCTGGCTGCGGTCGTGTTGGTGCTCATCGGCTGCGGCACGGGCGAATCCGACTCGAGGCGGGACCTCACTCGCCGTGAGAAGGACAGCATACTCGGGGCGTCCCAGATACCGGGCGCCAAGGCCGTGAAGAGAAGCCTCACTTTCGCCGACTCAGCGGCGGCCCGACAGGCGCGGCTCGATTCCGCCGAGCGGGAGCCCTAAAGAAACGGCCGGCGGCTGCCCGCTTGCAGCCGGCGGCTTGGCAGTTCGCAGTTGCAGTTCTGCCCGCCTATCTCGCGGCGGCGCTGCGTCCCTTGGCGGGAGCAACCGGATCCTTGGAAGCAGCCGCGGCCGCTTTCGCGTCGTCTGCGTCGGCGAAGCTGACATCCTTGCCACGCTGCTTGAGCATGTGGATGATCCCGACCTTGTCCGTCGCCTTGAGGTAAGCCTCCTGGGCCTCGACCATGCCGTTGTCAACGAGCTCGATCAGCGCGTCGTTCATCGTCACCATGCCGAGCTTGCGCGACGTCTGCAGCACCGACGGCAGCTGGAACGTCTTGCCTTCGCGAATGAGGTTCGAGACCGAGGGAGTCGAGAGCATGATCTCCCGCGCCGCGACGCGTCCCCCACCGATCTTCTTGCACAGCACCTGCGAGATGACACCCTTGAGCGACTCGGACAGCATCACGCGTATCTGTGCCTGTCGGTCGGGCGGAAACTGGTCGATGACGCGGTCGACGGTGCTCACCGCGGTAGACGTGTGAACGGTACCGAAGACAAGGTGGCCTGTTTCCGCGGTCTCGATCGCCATTGAGACGGTCTCGAGATCGCGTAGCTCACCGACCAGCACGATGTCCGGGTCCTCGCGTAGCGCGGCGCGGAGTGCGTGCTTGAACGACGACGTGTGAACGCCGACGTGGCGCTGCGTGATCAGACACTTCTTGCTCTCGTGGACGAACTCGATCGGATCCTCGATCGTGATCACGTGATCCGAGCGGGTGCGGTTGATCAGGTCGATCAGCGCGCAGAGCGTAGTCGATTTGCCGGATCCCGTGGGGCCTGTTACGAGCACCAAACCCTTCGTCAGGTGACAGAGACGCTGAACCTCCTGCGAGATTCCCATCTGCTCTACCGTGACGACCGCCGCCGGAATGGCGCGGAAAACGGCGCCTGTTCCCTTGCGGTCGCGGAGCGCGTTGCCGCGGAAGCGGGCGAGGCCAACGATCTCGTGCGCAAAGTCGGTGTCGTTGATGTCCTTGAACTCAGCGCGGTTCTGGTCGAGCATGACCGTCGCGAGCATTTCATCGATCTCGTCCGAGGAGAGGACGGGCTCGTTGGCGATCGGCGCGATCTCGCCGCTGGCGCGCAGCATTGGCGGCGAGCCGGCGCGAAGGTGGAGGTCTGACGCCTTGTTGCCGACGAGCGTGCGCAACAGAGTCTCGATCCTGTCGAGGGCGCGATTTCCCGTGACGGCGGCCTGTGGGGCATCAGTCTTTGGGGCCGCTGCTGGCGCTGCTGCTGCCGCCGGGGTCGGTGTCGCTGCCTTGGGTGCCGCTGCTGTCGCTGGCGACGCTTCCGCTATAGCGCCCGCCTTACGGGCGATCCGCGCGGAGATCTTGCCGTTCTGAGTCATCGCGACGTCGAAAACCCCGTCCGCCGACGAGTAGTCGAAGCGAACCGAGCCCTGTGCGTCGAGCGAATGGGGCGCGTTAGCTGGAGCAATCTCGCGCACGAGCGTGAGGATCTGCGCGCTCGTGAGCGGCTGCTTCATCACTGCGCGCGCGGAGTCGCGGATCGTCAGTGTCGCGACTTCGCCTTCCGCCATGACGAGCGCGGTGGCGTTGTTGGATACGAGCAGGTTGAGAAAGCGGTCTAGCTGCGCCATGTCAGTCCAGTGGACGAACACGATCGATCAATGAACGATTGATCAGCCGCGCTTCGTTTGAGGTATAAAGAGTGAGAAAGCGCGAAGTAAGCGCGTTCAGATAGTCGAGGACGCGCGCTCTGTCGGGGGGGCCCTCGAGGCGGATCGAGCCGAGGCGGACTTCGCCGCCGACGAGAACGACCTGGAGGAGCGCGGTTGGAGTTGGGACGCCCCGTGGAGGCTGGTCGGAGGCATCGTCACCGCGATTCGCGGCGACTTCGGCGATGCGCTCTTTCGAGACGAGGATTACTTCGCCGGTCTCGAGCTCGAGCGGAAAGAAGGGGGTGCCGGAATTGAGCAGCTCCGACACGTCCTCCAGCTCGAAGGGGCGGTACGAGGAGAAATGGATGAAGACGTTTCCACGGAGCTCTTCGCCGCTCAGCATAATGAGAATGACCGCCTTTTGGGCGGTCTCTATGCGGTACAGATTCACGCTGTCACTTGTGTAGGGCATTGGGCGCGCGCGAACCTTGTTTTGACGTGGTTACTTCGCTCGGTAGAAAGACTGTCCACGCACCCCGAAGTCACGTTTGTAGCAGGGTAGAAACCCCTTGCTTTTCCGTCGAAAACCGCGCGAAAACCCGCACACAAAGATGATATGCGCTGATCTAGTGCCTTTCGCCGCCCAGTCGTACTTTCCCGTGTCCTCAACCGCGGATCTGCGATGAACTTTGCGTTCCCCTCGATCATTCCGCCGCAACGCAAGACGTACGACGTCTGTATCGTGGGCTCGGGAGCGGGCGGTGGCATGGCGGCGTACGTCCTCACACGCGCGGGTGCAAACGTCCTTCTGCTCGAGGCCGGCGGACCGTGGGACAACACCAAAGACTCCGCGATGCTCAAGATGCCGTACCAATCGCCGCGTCGCGGCGCATCTACGGTGGAGCGCCCATTCGGCGAGTTCGACGCCTGCGTAGGCGGCTGGGACCTGGCGGGCGAGCCATTTACGAACGCAGAGGGCACCGATTTCAAGTGGTGGCGCGCACGCATGGTGGGCGGACGCACCAACCACTGGGGCCGGATCTCGCTGCGCTTCGGGCCCGACGACTTCAAGGCGAAGAGTCGTGACGGACTCGGCGACGACTGGCCGATCGGCTACGAAGACATCGCGCCGTACTATGACCGCATCGACAAGCTGATTGGAATCTTCGGCAACAACGACAACCTTCCCAACCATCCGGGCGGCTATTTCCTGCCCCCGCCCAAGCCGCGCTGCTACGAGCTGGCGATCAAGGATGCCGCGGATAGGCTGAACATCACCTGCGTCGCGGCCCGACTTTCGATCATCACCAAGCCGCACAACGGCCGCACCGCCTGTCACTACTGCGGTCAGTGCGGTCGCGGGTGCATGACGAACTCGAACTTCTCGTCGACGAACGTGCTGATCGCGCCCGCGCTCAAGACCGGAAGGCTGACGCTCGTCACCCACGCGATGGTGCGCGAGGTTACCCTCGACAGCCGCGGTCGGGCGAGCGGCGTGACCTACATCGATACCAGGACCGGCGCCGAGAAGCAGGCGAGTGCGAAAGTGGTAGTGCTGGCTGCGAGCGCTTGTGAGACCGCGCGCCTTCTGCTCAACTCGAAATCGGCGGCGTTCCCGAACGGCCTTGCCAACTCGAGCGGCGTCGTCGGGAAGTATCTCACGGATACCACTGGAACCGACGTGTCGGGATTCGTCCCGAAGATGATGGATCAGATTCCGCACAACGAGGACGGCGTCGGAGGGAACCACATCTACATGCCGTGGTGGATCGACAACAAGAAGCTCGATTTCCCGCGCGGCTACCACATCGAAGTCGGAGGCGGGCTGAATCCTCCGAGCTATGGCTTCATGGGCGGGATCCAGCGGTATCCGTCGGGTGGAGGCTACGGCAAATCGCTCAAGAGCGACTATCGCCGCTTGTACGGCGCCACCGTCCACTTCAGCGGCCGCGGCGAGATGATTCCCAATGACAAGAGCTATTGCGAGATCGATCCGGTCGTAAAGGACAAGTACGGAATTCCGGTGCTGCGCTTCCACTGGCAGTGGGCCGACTACGAGTACAACCAGGTTCGCCACATGCAGCAGACCTTCCGTGCCTTGGTCGACGAGCTTGGCGGCCAGGTGTTCGACAAGATGCCGGAGCAAACCAAGGGGTACGGGATCGCGCGCGGCGGCGAGATCATCCACGAGCTCGGGACCGTTCGCATGGGTACCGATCCGTCGAAGTCGGCGCTCGACTCCAACTGTCGGGCCCACGACGTGAAGAATCTGTTCGTGACCGATGGCGGCCCGTTCGTCTCTCAGGCCGACAAGAATCCAACGTGGACCATCATGGCGCTTGCAATGCGCACGAGTGAGTTCATCGCGCAGGAACGGAAGAGGGGGACGCTCTGATGTCAAACGACAACGAGAATCTCGTAGACGTCGCCGCGGCGTCTGAGTCAGCCGACGCCGCAGCGACGGGGGAGATGAGTCGTCGCGATGCCGTTCAAATGCTGGCTGCGCTCCCATTCGCCGCGTTTCTGAGCTGGCCCACCGCGGAGCAGGCGAGGGTTCGCGGCTTTGTCGACACCGCGCTCAAATCCGCGGCGGACGGCGTTGCCTACGCGCCGAAATTCTTCACGGCGGCGGAATTCCGGACCGCACGGGTTCTGGCCGACATGATCATTCCGCGCGATCAGCGATCCGGCAACGCCAGCGATGCGGGCGTGCCCGAGTTCATGGATTTCATGATGATCGATCGTCCCAACAACCAGAAATGGATGCGCGATGGCTTGGCCTGGCTCGATGCGCAGTCGAGCACAAGGTTTAACAAGCCGTTCGCCGATGCGACCGAGACGCAGCGCGGGCAGATCCTGAATGACATCGCCTGGCCCGCCCGCGCGCCAGAAACTCTGAGCGCCGGTGTCAACTTCTTCAACCGCTTCCGGGATCTGACTTCCTCGGGATTCTGGTCCAGTCGCATCGGTGTGATGGATCTGCAGTACAAGGGCAACCTGTTCGTGCCGGAGTGGAACGGCTGCCCTCCGGCCGCGCTCAAAAAGCTTGGCGTCAACTACGACAAATTCGATCGCAAGCAGCTTCGCCTTACCCCTGGCGCAAGCGGCGGCGGCGAGAACCCCTCCGGAGAATGACATGAGCGCGGATCGTCTGGGAATCGGCTTCGTCGGCAGCGGCTTCAACGCCCGCTTTCACATCCAGTCCCTGACCGCCGTCCGGGAGATCGATGTGCGCGGCGTCTACAGCCCCAACGAAAAGAACGCTGCCTCGTCCGCCGCGCTGGCGCGCGAGCTCGATGTCGGGGAGGCGCGTCCGTACAAATCCATTCGGGACATGGTCGCCGATCCGGCCATCAACGCGTTATGGCTGTGCGGTCCAAACCACGCCCGAATCGCGAACATCGAAGAGATCGTCGCGGCGATCAAGAGCGGCGCCGGTACGCTGCGCGGGCTTGCGTGCGAGAAGCCGCTCGCGCGGAACGTCGCCGAGGCGAAGAAGGTCGCCGACCTGGCGCGAAGCGTCGGGCTGAACACCGGGTACCTCGAGAATCAGCTTTTTACGCCCGACATCACGCGTGGCCGCGAGCTGGTCTGGGCGCGCGGAGCGTCGCTCACCGGCCGTCCATACCTCGCCCGCGCGGCGGAGGAGCACAGCGGGCCACACATGCCGTGGTTCTGGCAGGGGAGCCTCCAGGGTGGGGGCGTGCTCAACGATATGATGTGTCACTCTGTAGAAGTCGTTCGACACCTGCTGACCAAGCCGGGTGCTCCGCGTTCGTCGATCAAGCCGGTCCGGATCAACGCCAACATCGCCTCGCTCAAGTGGTCGCGACCCAAGTACGCGAAGCAGCTGTCCGAGACGATGGGCAAGGACGTCGATTACACCAAGCGCCCGTCCGAAGACTTCGCCCGCGCGACGATCGAGTACGAAGCGGATAGCGGCGAGACGTTGATCGGCGAGGTCACCACTTCGTGGAGCTTCATTGGCGCGGGTCTGAGGCTTTCGGCCGAACTTCTCGGACCCGAATATTCGATGTCGTGGAACACGCTGGACTCGAGTCTCAAGTTGTTCTTCAGCAGGGAAGTGCAAGGCAAATCGGGCGAGGACCTGGTCGAGAAGCAGAACGCCGAGATGGGCCTGATGCCGGTCGTGGCGGACGAAGCCTCGGCCTACGGGTATACGGCCGAAAACAGGCACATGGCCCGCGCGTTTCTGCGCGGGGAGAAGCCGATGCTCACCTTTGACGACGGGTACGAGGTGGTCCAGATCCTCATGGCCGCCTACATGAGCGCGGAAAGTGGTCAGACTCTGGCGTTTCCGCCCCAAGGCCTGGAATCCTTCGTCCCGGCTGTCGCGAAGGGTACCTGGAATCCCAACGCTGGCTAACGGCTGAGCTTAGCCTCAGATTTTGGGGGTCCCGAGGCTGGCACGCCCAATGCTACAGATGAGCTACACGCCGTTTCGGGGGGAATCCATGAAAATGACTCGTTTTATCGCCGCCATCGCACTTCTCGCTACCGCAACGGCCTGTACGGCCGAACGGACGCTCGCGCCAAAAGCGTCGGCGCCCTCATTTGCGACCTCTCTCGCGACTGGGGCGCCTCAGGTGCCGCTGCTCTTCATAGTGGATGGGGTGAAGTATCAGCGCGACCAGGTGCCGGCTCTCACTGCTGACGAGGTCTCCGCCGTGCGCGTAGTGAAGGGAAGCGCGGCCCTCAGGGAATACGGACCGGACGCGTCTTACGGGGTCGTCGTGATCACAACCAGGCACGCTGCCTCTCCTCGCTCCTGATTCTCGCCGCGCGTTGAACGCGCTCGAGCACCGAACAGCCAAAAGGGCATCCCTCGGATGCCCTTTGCTTTCGTACATCGGCCGTCGAGCTAGCGCAAGCGGGTAGCAGTTAGCCGCGCCTGGTGGCATTTTCTCAGCATGAGCACACCGTTCGAGCGTCCCAGCTCCGCCAAGTTGCCTCCGCTGCCAGCCTCCTTCCGTCGCTTCGTATTGTGGGTCGTCGGCGCGATGTTCGTCGCGCTGATCATCATCCCCTGGTTGGCCACCTTCGCGACGGACTGGCTCTGGTTCAGCGAGATCGGCTTTCAGTCCGTCTTCGCCACCTCGCTGGCATGGCGCATCGGACTGTTCATCGCCGGCGGCGCTTTCACCTTCGCCTATTTCTACGGCAACGTCCGAATCGCCCGCGGCGCCGGCACCGGTTTCCCGGTGTTGTACGTGAATCGCGGAGACGGCGTCACCGTCGATGTATCGCGGATGCTCACCAGGCTCTTCCTGCCCGTAGCGGCCGTGCTCTCGTTCCTTACCGCGGTGTCGCTGTCGGCGTCGTGGATGGTACTGCTCAAGGGATTGAATGGCGTGCCCGTCGGCACCACCGATCCACTATTCGGCCGCGACGTCTCGTTCTACCTGTTCCGGCTGCCACTGATCTCGGGCGTGCTCGGCACTTTGATCACGCTGACGTTCTTGTCTCTCATCGC
>JANMMF010000136.1:0-12155 GCA_031372985.1 Gemmatimonadota bacterium | reverse complement strand
ATGCGCAGCCTCAACGCGTCCAGCCTGGCGCCGAGCGCATTGTACACACGTATCGCTCCAGCAAAATCGCGCGTTCGCTCCCGGGCGATTGCATCCGTCCAGCGGACACGATCGCGCGCGACATCGGTTCGAAGCCTGGCGAAGTACCCCGCCCGCGCGCCGCTGTCACTGGTAACGCCCGCCGCTCGGAGGTAGAGCCAATCGGCAAGCTGCGGCAGTTTGTGGGCGGCGTCTTCGTAAGCCGCGCGCGCGGCGTCGAGGCTGTCGGCACGATCGAGCTCACGAGCACGAAGCACCAGCGCTCTCGCGTCCGCGGGAAGGACGTGCTGCGTCGTATCCCCCGCGAGAACGGCGGCTGAATCCTTCTGGCTCGGTTTTGGGTTCTGGCAGGCGCTGGAAGAAAGTACGAGCGCCACAATCGGAAGTAGTAGTGGACCTATCGCCAACGTGTGTGATCTCCATCGAGGAGTTTGATTGCTTCCGCCGGTCCCCAACTGCCGGATGGATAAGTCGGAAGCGTGGTCGCGGGATGCTTATCCCAGTAGTCAAGAACGGGATCGATGATGGTCCATGCCATCTCGACTTCGTCGCTCCTTGTGAAGAGCGTCGGATCGCCGATCATGCAATCGAGCAGCAGTGTTTCGTACGCCGGATGCGAATCATTTCCGAAGGCCTCGGCGTAGGTGAAGTCCATGTCGACCGGCGTGATCTCGAGCCCAGGCGTGAGCTCGTGCATTGCCCCGGGCGTCTTCACCTGAAAACGCAGCGAGATCCCCTCGTTGGGCTGCACGCGCAGCGTCAGCACGCTCGGAGACATCTCTTCGACGGCCTTTTGCCCGAACAGCAGCAGTGGCGGCGAGCGGAACTGAATTGCGATCTCGGAGACCCGGCGCGCCATCCTCTTGCCCGACCGCAGATAGAACGGCACGCCCTTCCACCGCCAGTTGTCGATCGAGATTCTCATCGCGGCGAAGGTCGGCGTGAGAGAACTTGGCGACACGTCGGGCTCGCTCCGAAACGCCGGAACTGACCTCCCATCGACCGTACCCGCGTCGTACTGCGCGCGCACGACCGGGGGCTCACACCCGTCGTGAATCAGGGGGCGCACCGAATGGAGAACTTTCACTTTTTCATCGCGTACCGCGTCCGCGGTGAAGGAGCTGGGAGGCTCCATGGCAGCGAGCGTCAGCAGCTGGAGCAGGTGGTTCTGGAACATGTCGCGGAGCACGCCCGCCTCTTCGTAGTACTTCCCGCGTCCTTCCACCCCGACGGCCTCGGCCGCCGTTATCTGGACGTGGGAGATGTAGTGTCGGTTCCACAGCGGCTCGAAGATGGAATTCGCGAAACGAAAAACGAGGATATTCTGGACGCTTTCCTTTCCGAGGTAGTGATCGATGCGGTAGATCTGGTGCTCACCGAACTGATCGAGCACCAGGCGGTTCAGCGCCATGGCTGATTCGAGACTACGACCAAAGGGCTTCTCGATCACGACGCGGACCCACGGACGCTGTTCGTAAGAATGGGTTCGCCACGCGAGCCCGCTCGAACACAAATGCTTGAGCGTGGTCTCGAATACGCTCGGCGGAATCGCCAGATAGAACAGTCGGTTTCGATCGTTCTCGGGCGATCGCGCCTCGATCTCCCTGAGCCGCTTTTCAATATTGACGTAGGCTTCGTCCTTCGAGAAATCTCCGCCGGCGTAAAAGATCCGCTGGCAGAGCCACTGCCAGACGTCGTCGTGGACTTTGTGGATCTCGTCGGAATGGGTCATCGCCTCGCGCATCATGGCGCGATAGCCGTCATCGGTGTTCTGATCGCGGGCAACGCCCAGGAGGGCGAAGTTTTCAGGAAGGAGCTTCTGCTCCGCCAGGTAGTAGATCGCCGCAATGAGCTTGCGCTTGGTGAGGTCCCCCGCGCCGCCGAAGATTACCATCGTGCACGGATCCGCCTGGTCGCGGTTTCCGCGCTTTCTTGGCGCTCGCATCAGCGGAACCGCTACCGGAGTCCTCACGACTTCTTTACCGCATGACCACCGAATTCGTTGCGCAGGGCGGCGATCACCTTGGCAGAGAAGGAATCGGTCTGGCGCGATCGAAGTCGCGTGAGGAGCGACAGAGTGATCACCGGGGCGGGGACATCGAGATCGATGGCCTCCTGGACCGTCCAGCGCCCCTCACCGGAGTCCTCGACATATCCGCGCAGATCCTTGAGGTCGATGTCCTTCTCGAAGGCCCTCTCGGCCAGCTCGTTGAGCCACGAGCGCACCACGCTGCCGTGGTTCCACACGGCGGCGATTTTGTGGAGGTCCAGCTTGAAGTCCTTCGACGCGTGGAGAATCTCGTAGCCCTCAGCGTAGGCCTGGAGCATTCCGTACTCGATTCCGTTGTGAACCATCTTCACATAGTGCCCTGCTCCGGGCGGTCCCATGTGCGCATACCCGTCGGGCGGTGCGAGCGTCTTGAAGATCGGCTCGCACAGCTTGAACGCTTCCGGCGAAGCGCCGATCATGAGGCAGTATCCGTTGGCGAGTCCCCAGATTCCTCCGCTCGTTCCAGAATCGATCAGGTGAATTCCTTTCGCCTGGAGATCGCCCGCCCTCCGCATCGTGTCGTGGAAGTTGGAGTTGCCGCCGTCGATGATCACATCGCCCTTCGACAGTCCTGGCAACAACGACGCAATCGTCTCGTCCACGGGCTTTCCCGCCGGGACCATGATCCAGACCACCCGCTGGCTCTTGAGCTTGGTCGGGATGTCGGCCAGACTCGTCGCCTCGATGGCGCCGAGCGAGACGTAACGCTGCCGTGTGTCGGGCTTCCGGTCGAAGACGACGACTTCGTGCCCACCCTTCAACAGCCGCTCCGACATGTTGCCGCCCATTCGGCCGAGGCCGATCATCGCCAAGCGCATTGCCTATGCTCCGGAAAGTTCGAGATCGAGAAGACGCTCCAGATCGGAGCGTAGCTGTTCCGCGGATTTGAAATGAATCACGTTCATGCCGAGCGTGCTGGCCGAGATGAGATTCTGCTGGCGATCGTCGATGAAAAGCGAGTTTGCGGCCTCCGCATGAGCGATACCGAGCCCGCGATGGTAGAATCTCCGAATCGGCTTGCGGACCCCGAGCCAGCAGGACGACAGAAAAGCTTCGAAGATGGGGGAAATGCCGAACTTTTCTATACGATGAGTATTCAGCTCTTCGGCTTCGTTGTTCATCGTCATCAGCGTATACCCGGCGTGGCGCGCGAGGCGGCGCGCAATACCAATCGTGGCCTCGTCAGGGATGCTCTGTGACTGCATGAACACGATGAACTCCTCACGCGAGAAGCTCCGCGTCGTGTGAAACACCGCGATGTCCAGATACTCATCGAGGTTGATCCTGCCCTCCTCCCAATCGGAGACAACCTCCTTGTGGCGCCACTCGAAGTCTTCCGAGTTCAGGTCGAATCGCTCCACCGCCCGCTCACGCTGCTCGTGGTCCCAGCCGTTCGAGCCGAGCACTCCGCCAATATCGAAGAAAATGTGGCTGATCTCCGTCACGCGATGAGCACCGCGCGCGCGGGCGCGCCATCGCAGCCCTCGATCCGGAGTGGAAGGCAGACGAGCTGATACTCACCAGGGGGAGGTACCGAGAGATCGAGACCCTCGACGATCACGACCGACTTGGCGAGAAGTGTCCGATGCGTCCGGTGGTGCCCGGAGTGAAACTGCTCGATCGAGAGGTAGTCGATGCCAACGAGCTCGACACCTTTTCCGACGAGGTACTCCGCGCCATCCGGTGTGAGGTACGTGTAGTCAGGCGCGAACTCTTTTTTCGAGAGGAGTGCGGAGTTCCGGGTTCGCAGCAGAATCCTCTTGTGGCCCTTTAGATCGTGCGCCTCGAGGTCCTCGGCGCCCACCGCGCGCACATCGTCGGAAAACCCGATCAGCAGGGCGGGTCCGATCAGCCGCTCCAGCGGAATCTGGTCCACCGGCTGGCCATCGTCGAAGAAGTGGCGTGAGGCGTCGGCGTGGGTGCCGGTGTGCGATCCGAACCGGATCGCCGACACGTTGGCGCCCGCGCCCTTGGCGACGGCCTGCTGGAGCGTGATGTCGATTTCGGGGTTCCCGGGATAAATGAGTCCGCCCGAACGGATCGGCACCGAGATGTCGTAGATGCGGCTCACGGCCGGTATCGAAGCAACAGTCGTGCGCGAATTACGATGGCAGGCTCGTGGACTCGCTCGCGCTGAGTAGGAAGCGCGGGATTGCGGCCTCGAAAGAGGTTCCGTCCTGCCGCAGAAAGCCGTAGTGACCTTCCATCCAGCCTTCGCCCGATTTCAGGATGCAGAAGCTCTGATACTCGTGGACCGCTCCGGGCGATATGGTCGGCTGCTCGCCGACGACGCCTTCGCCAATGACTTCCGTGTCGACGCCGTCGCCGAACGAGTCGTGAATCAGCCACCGCCGCGTGAGAAGCTGCGCGGCGAGGGTCCCGACGTTTTCGATTCGCACGAAATAGGCGAAGACGTAGTGACTCTGCGAGGGCTCGGAGTGATCGCGAAGGTACACGGGTCGAACCGTGACACGAATTCCTTCCGTCTCCTTGTAGAAGAAGCTGCGGGCGGTCATGCCTGCAAATTAGTCGGAGAGTCCGAGGCGGCGCCACACGACTCCTAGGGCCAACTGCGAGGAGAGCAAGGTAGGAGGTGCCCGCCTTACTTTTCTCTTTTTTCAGTAATCCGTTCGGCACCTACCAGATTACGGGCCGAACCGCGTCGGGCCTGACCATCGGATCGCCGGGCTTGCACCCGAATGCCGCCGCGAATTCCGGCATGTTCGAGACGGGCCCGTTGGTTCTCCACTCTCCGGGCGAGTGCGAATCGGTGTTGATCCTCACCCGCTGTGCTTCCGGAGTGATGTTCTGTCTCCACATCTGCGCCCAGGCCAGGAAAAAGCGCTGCTCAGGGGTGAATCCGTCGATGAGCGGCGGTCTCCCCTTCTCGGCCATCGACTTCTGTAGCGCGGCGTAGGAAATCGAGAGTCCGCCGAGGTCGGCCAGGTTCTCGCCCAGGGTGAGCTTCCCGTTCACGTGGACACTGTCGAGCACCGTGTAAGCGTCGAATTGAGACTGCACCAGACCGGTCCCGCGCTTGAACTTCTCGAGGTCGGAAGCGGTCCACCAATTTCGAAGATTGCCCTGCGCGTCGAACTGCGAGCCCTGATCGTCGAAGCCATGGGTTATCTCGTGTCCGATCACTGATCCCATGCCGCCGTAGTTCACCGCGTCGTCCGCCTTCGCATCGAAGAACGGCGGCTGCATGATCCCGGCGGGGAAAGCAATCTCGTTCATCAAGGGGTTGTAGTACGCGTTCACCGTCGGCGGAGTCATTCCCCACTCCGCGCGGTCCACCGGTTGGCCGATTCTGGCCAGCGTCCGCCGGCGCTCATACTCGCGCACCGCCACCTGATTGCTCAAGAAATGCCCCGGCTTGATCGTGAGAGTCGAGTAGTCACGCCATTTATCCGGATAGCCGATCTTGTTGACAAAAGTCGCCAGCTTACCAGACGCCTGGGTCTTGGTCGTGTCGCTCATCCAGACAAGCGTCTGCAGGCGGCTGCTGAATACCGACTCCAGGTTCCGCACCATCTCGAGCGCGCGCTGCTTGGCGGCGGGCGTGAAATACTGCGCAACGTACGCCTGCCCGAGCGCATCTCTCAGCCCGGCGTCGGTAGCGCGCGCACAACGCTTCTCGCGCGGCAGGATTTCCTTGGCCCCGCTCAGCGTGCTTCCGAAGCGGAAATCCTCGTTGACGAACGCCGAGCTGAGGCTGGGCGCGGCCGCGGTAGCGACCTTCCAGCGCAGGTACGCCTTCCAGGCATCGAGTGGCACCGATGTCAGCAAGCTGTCGACCGCTCGCAGGAATGCGGGATTCTGAATGTTGAGTGTCGAAATGTCCTTTCTCCCCTCAGCGGCGAAGAAATTCGGCCAGTTGAAGCCGGGCGCAAGTTGGCCCAGCTCGGCCGACGTCATCTTGTTGTAGTTCGCATTCGGATCGCGCAATTGAACGCGGGTCTTGGCGGGCCCGGCCAGTGCAGTTTCGATGGCAACGACACGTTGCGCGTCAGTGGCAGCCTGGGATGCGCTCTCACCGAGGAGCCGGAACATCCGGGTGAGGTGATCGGTGTAGTCGGCGCGGATGTCGACGTACCGCTTGTCGGAGTTCAGATAGTAGTCACGGTCCGGCAGCGACAGCCCGCCCTGATTGATGCCCCCGATGACCGACGTGCTGTTCTTCGCGTCCTGTTGCGCACCGAAACCGAACAGCACGGGCACGCCCTGCGAGTGGAGCCGCGCGACCTCGGTCTCGAGCTGGGCGCGGCTACGAATGGCAGCGATCCGGGCCAGCTGGGGACTGATCGGCTGCGCCCCAGCGCGCTCGGCGCCAACGGAATCCATGCACGACGAGTAGAAGACGCCGAGCTTTTTCAGATCCTCGTTGGCCTGCGAGTTACCGCTCGCCGCGGCGCTGCGGAGGATCGTGAGCAGATTGCTCTGGTTGGTCTCGGAGAGCTGGTCAAAGCTCCCCCAGCGGGAATAGGCTGCGGGAACCGGATTCCTCTTTACCCAGCCGCCGTTGGCGAACTGATAGAAATCCGTGCACGCCGAGACCGAGCGATCGAGATTCGCCGGGTCGAGCGGAGTTGACTGGATCGGGACGGCCGACATCTGTGCCGCCGACGGGGTCGCGAGCGCAAAGGTCAGGGCGAGCGCGCGAAGAACGAGACGCATGCGGTACTCCGAAAGAGAGTTCAGCCGGGGAATCAATTCCGCGCGCGGAGGAAGTCCAGCCCTTCGCGAGGATCTATCGGCTTTCGCGTGCGCGCGAGCGTTTTTTCTTCGCGGGCTTCATTATGCTCCCGCGGCACCCGGGCGCGCCGCACTTGCAGACGTAGAATTTCTCGAGCTTGGCGTCGCCCTTGCCCGTGCGCTCGTACTGATAATCGTACGCGAGCTCGGTTCCGGGCTCGATCGTGTGCAGAGCGCGGATGAAGATCTTCTTCGCGGTGATCACGGCCTCGCAGTTCGGCTCGCACGCATGGTTGATGAAGCTCGCATCACCGCCGCCGGTGTCGCTCGCCCCATCGATGACGGTCTTGCTGTCGAGCGTGAACAGGAACGTGTGGTGGCGCTTCATCTTCGTGTCGTCGTAGCGGCGGTCGGCTTCCTTGTTGCTGATGCGCTCGCCCTGGTACTCGAGAATGCGCGTTCCCTTCCTGATGCGGCGGAGCGCGAAGACCCCGCGTCCGTGGATCCCCGAATTGCGAACGATGTACAGGGGCTCGCGCCCGTTCTTCGACATCGACATCTGGTGAGTGTTACCGCTGGGAAGATGCGACTATGAGGCCAGAGCACTCACCGAGCCCGATGCGGGCCGCTCCCTCGCGCGCGAGATATCCGCGCAGGATGATCTCGTCACCGTCGTGCAGGAACTTCCGCTCTTCCCCCGTCGGCAGCGCGACGGGCTCGGCCCCCCTTCGGGTGAGCTCGAGCATGCATCCCTGGGAGCCGCGCTCGGGCCCCGACACTGTGCCGCTCGCGAAGAGATCGCCCGGCCGCAGGTTGCAGCCGTTGCTGCTGTGATGCGTCAACATCTGCGCGGGCGTCCAGTACATGTCAGCGAGCGACGCAGTGCTCAGCCGCGACGGACGCAGGTGTCCCTCGCGCATCATCATCGACCTGATGTAGACCTCGATCACGAGATCGATCCCGCCCTCGTTCTTATCCCTCTCCGAGGACAGATACGGCAGGGGCTGCGGATCGCCTGGCGGTCGGAAAAACGCGGGAATCCGATACGGCTCCAGTGCCTCCCACGTCACGACCCAGGGGGAGATGCTCGTCGCAAAATTCTTGGAGAGGAACGGGCCCAGCGGCTGATACTCCCACGATTGTATGTCCCGAGCCGACCAGTCGTTCACCAGGCAGATGCCGAACAGGTGCTCTTCGGCGTCCCCGATCGCGATGGGATCGGCGAGCTCATTCCCTTTGCCGACGAAGAAGCCGACTTCCGCCTCGTAATCGAGCATCTCCGACGGGCCGAATGTCGGAGTCGAAGCGCCCGCCGGAAGCGCCTGACCGCTCGGCCGCTTCACATCGCTGCCACTGAGCACGATCGACGATGCGCGGCCGTGGTATCCGATCGGAACGTACTTGTAGTTGGGGAGAAGCGGGCTGTCGGGCCGAAACATCTTGCCGACGTTCGTAGCGTGATAGATGGACGCGTAGAAATCGGTGTAGTCGCCGATCTGGGCCGGGGGGTGCATTTTCGCGTCGGATATCTGGACGAGCGCACCCGGTGGCAGCGGGTTGATCGCGCCCTCGTCACCCGGCGTTCCCGCGAGAAGCTCGCTCAGGCGCGCACGAAAGCGCGACAGTGAATCCCTGGGCGCCTGCATCAGCTCGTTGAGCGTCGGGCGGTCGCACCAGCGAGCCACGTCCCGCGCTTCTCCGCTCCAGAGATTCGCGCTCAGGGATTCGGCGACGTCCACGATCTTGTCGCCGATCGCAACGCCCACCCTTCGCTCGACTTCTCCACGCCGTGAGAACACGCCGAACGGAAGATTCTGGATCGGGAAATCCGTGTCGGGCGAGTTCGCCGACTCGATCCACGACGTGAGGGCGGGGTCGTGCGTCTCGTTCACTGGCGGTCCGGAAACGGGGTAAGTGCGAGGGGTGCGAGCTCGTCGACCGGCTCGCGGAACGAGCACGACCCGAATGAAATCGCCAGCATCCGTCGCGATCCCTCGATCTGTGTAGTCGTGACGCGCTTGCCGCGCCAGACGATCGCGTCATCCTCGAACGCAAAGGCCTGACGGTCGCTCTCTTCCAGCGCCGCGACAGCTACCTCCTCGCTCTCACCCGCGTACACGAGAGCCGATGCGACGAACACGTTCAGAAAGCCATACATCGTTCCGAACGGGCTGTCGGGCGCATACGTAAGGCGGTACGAGCCGCGTATCGGGTGATGAAGTCCGGCGGTGGCCTTGAATGGGATCGCTTCGCGCCGACACGCAGCGATGAAGTCGATGATTTCTCGCGCCGGAGGAATCGATTCGGGGGTTACGCCGCCCGTTCGCACCTTCGCGCGCGCGCCGGCCAATGCGATT
Organism: Gemmatimonadota bacterium; assembly: GCA_031372985.1. Lineage (GTDB taxonomy): Bacteria > Gemmatimonadota > Gemmatimonadetes > Gemmatimonadales > Gemmatimonadaceae > UBA4720. The sequence goes on along the minus strand of JANMMF010000136.1, from coordinate 3,014 downwards.
GCCTTCACCAGCGGAGACACATCATCCCTGATCGGAATCTCGAAATACGTGGTGAAGGAGCTTGGCAGCTCCGACCGCTGGCGCTCGATCTCTTCGACAGTGCTCGCCTTGAGCTCAGCGGCATCGATGATGGCGTGTCCGTCCGTCGAGGCCGACGAGTGACGGGTGTTGAAGCTGCGCATTTCTTCCACGGCGGCGCGGACATCTCCGGAGACCAACACGCTCAAACGCCAGGGCGCGGACTCGGAGTCACGCGGCAGCAGGTCCCTGCCTGCATTTTCCAGCTCCTTCAGGCGCGCGATTGGAACGATGAATCTGCCGAGCGCCAGGCGATCCTCGCCATCGCGATACGAGGCGTAGTTCTCGAGCGCCTCCCGCATGCCTTCGCTCGCCGGGGGAAAAAGCCCAGCGTAGTCGACGAGGCCGGCAACGAGAGCATCGACCGCCTTCACCCGGACGCCATGTGATTCTCTGGAAACCATCGACAAGAAGCTAATGGGCCGGTCTCATGAGTGCGCGAGGTCAGCGATCGCGAAGTCGCCGCACGAACTTGAGGCCAGACCAGGTATCGTCTATGGCGCACACTTTGACGTCGACCAGGCCCGCTTGGAGTCCAAAGGATCGAACGATGCCCTCTGAAAGATCGGTCTCGACACCCGATGCCTTCTTTGGCCACGCCACCCATAGCATGCCGTTCGACTCGAGCCTGTCGCGAAGCCGCGGGAATCCTCCCTTCAGCTCCGACGCACCGCGCACGAACAGCACCGCGAAGTCGAGCGTGCCCCTCGTGACCGGCTTCACGCCATCGGGCATACTCCCAATGGTCTCGCCAAACTCCGGCGGGGCCGCGACGAGCTGCATCCTCGCTCCCGGCTTCAAGCCGAGCTTCTGGACGAGCGGAGTGCCCGAATAGCCAGCGGGACGAGCCGGCCGAGCCGCCGGAGTCAGACCTTGCGCGTCGAGCCGCGTATCAGACGCAGGATGAATAGGAGGACGATCGCGCCGATGAACGCGACGAAGATAGTGCCGCCCATCCCGCCAAACGGCGTCGCGATCCCGAGCGCGGTGAACAGCCAGCCGCCGATGAACGCGCCGACGATGCCGATGATGATGTCACCGATGATGCCGTACCCGGTGCCACCCATGACCAGAGACGCAAGAACTCCAGCAACGAGACCAACTACAATCCAGGCGACTATCCCCATTTTGTCCGTCCTCGAAGATTGTTGAAATCCCTACGGCGCGGTACGGGAAACGGTTGCACGCGTCTCATAGGATAACAAAAAAGGAGCGCTCAGACGAGAGCGCTCCTTTTTTCACCGGACTGAGGGGTGCTACATCTGGTATTCGAAGGAGTCGAATCCACCGGCTCCATCGGATTCCTGATAGTTGATCGTCGTTATACCGTTGACATTGACGCTCAGGCTCCCGGTGATGTTCCGTGCGGAGTTATTGTTCTGCGCCGAAGCGGAAAGGCTGAACTGCTCTCCGTTGAGGGTCCAGGTTCCGCTGCTCACGAATTGAGCGGTCTGGGCCGCTTGACCGGTGGGCGTGAAGACGTAGTCGTTCGTCTCGATGAACGTCCCGTTGCTGTTGAGAACCATGGTTCCGCCGCTCACCACGAAGGTCGCACCATTCGGGTACTGGGGGTAGCTCGGATCGCCGGGCTGGATCGTATAGCTTGCGGGAATGGTCCTGCCCGCGTAAACCGTGAGCTGATACGTTCCCGCCGCATCGCTCAACGGATTGGTGAGACTGTTGTCGGTGCAGGCAGCAAACAGCAGTGGCGTCGCCGCGGTAAGACTCAGGAGCAGCTTTACTTTTCTCGTGAGCATATTTGCCTCGCGCGTTACTGGGTTAATATGTGGAGCCGCAGGACGCGCGCGGCCCGGCCATCGATTTGTATGCAATTGTCGTACGCCATAGTCCACCAACTGCTCGGATATGTTCCCCGTCCACCCACGCGTCAAAGTCTGCTGCATCGCCTCGGAGGTGGAAGCCGAGCTGGCGGTTCGCTCAGGTGCATCCGCCATCGGACTGGTCTCTCGAATGCCGAGCGGACCGGGTCCGATTCCGGAATCACGCATACGCGACATTGCGCGAACTGTGCCTCCGGGAATCGCAACCTTTCTCCTGACTTCTGAGACGACGGCCGAGCCGATCATCACGCAACAAAGGTACACCGGCGTGAATACGCTGCAGCTCGTAGATACGGTGGAACCCGGGGTTCACGAGGCTTTACGCGCTGCGCTCGCGGGAATCAGAATCGTCCAGGTGATTCATGTGAGAGACGAAAGCGCGGTGGCCGAGGCGCGGGCGGTGTCACCCCACGTGGACGCCATTCTTCTCGATTCCGGGAATCCGTCCCTCGCTACCAAAGAGCTGGGTGGCACCGGACGCTCACACGACTGGGCGATCAGCCGAAGGATTCGCGACGCGGTGCGCGTACCCGTTTATCTCGCGGGCGGACTGAACTATCAGAACGTGGGAAAGGCGATCGCACAGGTGCGGCCCTTCGGTGTCGATGCCTGCAGTGGCCTACGCACCGACGGGCGCCTCGATCCCACGAAGCTCGAGCAATTCATGCGCGCCGTTCATGAAGGCGCATCGGAATACTGATCACCCCAACAACGTCCTTCACCGCGCGCAATTAGTTACTCACCAGTGATGCACGTTCCTCCGCCACCTGAAGCCTCGTCCGGGGATTGGAAGCACGTAGTTTGAACGCAGTCGGGGACAGACCCGGTCTGCAAATCAAGGAGGATCATGATGATTGTAGGATTACTGCAGTATGCCAAGCCGCTAGCCGGCATTGCCGCTCTCGGTTGTCTCGCAGCGTGCTCCGGCGATCTTACCGGCGGCGCGAGACATCCCGTAAAGCTGTCGTTCACTACGAACTCGACGGTGGGGACGTCAGCAGCGAGTCGCGTTGCGGCCGACCTCGTCGTTGGTTCGGCAAATGAGCTCGTGCTTCAGAAGGTTCAGCTAGTCCTCAGAAAGATCGAGCTGGATCG
>JANMMF010000120.1:0-2098 GCA_031372985.1 Gemmatimonadota bacterium | reverse complement strand
CTACAGCCGGTTCATCGCCAGCAAGGTATTCGCGCTCGATCCGGCCCGTCCCACACCGGCGGTGAGGCTGAATGACGGGCGCGACTACACACCCACCAATCGCTGGATAGTCTTCGGCCACCACTTCGCGGCGATTGCCGGCCCGGGCCCGCTCGTGGGTCCGACACTCGCTGCGCAGTTTGGCTTTCTTCCCGGCGCGCTCTGGATAATCGTCGGCGTCGCCCTCGGAGGCGCGGTCCAGGACTTCGTGATTCTCTGCGCTTCCGTCCGGCGCGACGGCAAGTCGCTGGGCCAGATGGCGAAGGAGGAGATCGGGCCGGTCGCCGGATACACCGCGCTGGTGGCCGTGCTCGGAATCATGATAGTGCTGATCGCGGTGCTGGCGCTCGTGGTTGTGAACGCGCTCAAGGCGAGCCCGTGGGGTGTGGTCACCATCGGGCTCACGATTCCGACGGCACTCGCAATGGGTGTGTACCTGCGCTGGTTCCGTCCTCATCGCGTGCTGGAAGCGAGCGCCTTTGGACTGGTGATGCTGGTGCTGGCAGTATACGCCGGGCGGTGGGTAGCGCAGAGCCCGTCGCTGGCGCCGGCGTTTACGCTGACGGGGAAAACGCTTGCGCTCCTCATCATGGGGTACAGCTTCTTTGCGTCGGTCCTGCCGGTGTGGCTCCTGCTCGCGCCCCGCGACTATCTCTCCGCGTTCGTCAAGATCGGTGTCGTGCTCGCCCTTGCCCTTGGCATCGTGATCGTGCTGCCACCGCTCCAGATGCCGGCGCTGACGCAATTCACCGACGGCACCGGACCTGTCTTCGCGGGAAAGGTCTTCCCATTTGCGTTCGTCACGCTGGCTTGCGGTGCGATCAGCGGCTTCCATGCGCTGATTGCGTCGGGGACGACGCCCAAGTTATTGGCGTCCGAGGCTGACGCGCGCATCGTCGGATACGGTGCGATGCTGACCGAGTCTCTCGTGGCGGTGATGGCACTAATTGCGGCGTGCGTGCTTACGCCCGGTGTCTATTTCGCGATCAATGCGCCGCCGAGCGCTATCGGGGCGACGGCGGCGAGCGCGGCGGCGGCGGTGCAGCAGTGGGGGTTCACGCTCGATCCGGGGCAGATGCAGCTCCTCGCGCAGCAGGTCGGCGAGAGCACCCTCCTATCGCGCACCGGCGGCGCACCGAGTCTGGCCGTCGGAATGGCGCACCTCTTCTCCAACGTACTGGGCGGGCCGACGGCTATGGCCCTCTGGTACCACTTCGCGATCATGTTCGAGGCGCTGTTCATCCTGACGACAGTAGATGCGGGAACACGGGTCGGCAGATTCATGCTCCAGGATCTCCTCAAGCACGTGTGGGCGCCGATCGGACGGGTGTCGTGGTATCCGGCGGTCGTGCTGTCCAGCGGACTGGTCGTCGCGATGTGGGGCTACTTCCTGTATCAGGGCGTGATGGACCCTCTTGGCGGGATCAACTCGCTGTGGCCGCTGTTCGGGATCTCGAATCAGCTGCTCGCCGCCGTCGCGCTCTGCGTCGGAACGACTGTCATCATCAAGATGGGGAAGGCGCGCTACGCCTGGGTGACACTTCTTCCGCTGGTCTGGCTAGTGACCGTCACGCTGACCGCCGGCTGGCAGAAGATCTTTTCGAGTAATCCGAGGCTTGGCTTTCTCTCACACGCGCGAATGCTTGGCGAGACGCTCGCCGCTGGCACTCTCCCCGCTGGGGCCCACTCCGTGACCGACGCAAATCGGCTCATTCTGAACGACAGGATCGATGCCGCCGTCGCCGCTTTCTTTCTGATCTCCGTGATCGTGATCCTGGTCGCATCGCTGCACGAGTGGTTCATCGTTCTGAGCGGGAGAAAGAAGCCCGTGAGCACCGAGGTCCGTTATGAGCCCGCCCCGCGAGCGGCATAGGAGCCACTAGCTCGACGAGGAGCCATCCAGGCACGTCCGCGTTATGTTCTTCCAGACCACTAAGGAGAACCCCCATGGAACAGAAGATCGGTCTCCTCGTCGGCCGGGAGTGGTCCTTCCCTCCGGCGTTCATCGAAGAGGTGAACCGCCGCAAGGCAGGGGTCACGGCCGAATACGTGTCGCTGG
>JANMMF010000072.1:0-6175 GCA_031372985.1 Gemmatimonadota bacterium | reverse complement strand
CCTCGTACTCGGTGCGCGACGCGCCGGTGGTATAGGCGGAGTTGAGGGAGAGATTGTTGAGAATCGGCGACCAGAATGATCCGGTCGATTGTTTGATTCGCTGCAGGCTCAGCGTGAACGAGGTCGCAGCCGATAGTGGGGTACGCAGTCCTTCAATCGCATCGCCGCGGATATCGGACTGTGTCAGGTACAGCGGCTCGACCGATGCCGAGGTGTAGTTGACGGTAAATGGAATGGAGAGGCCAAGGGTCGCGGGCAGGAGCTTCTCCAGGTGGAATGCGGAGCTGACGTTCCAGGTGTTGTCGGTGAGGAACGTCGGCTGCTCCGCCAGCTGCCTGAAGTTGGGATCCCGCCTGCTGGCGCTGACACGGATGTCGGCGAAGTCGCTCGCAATGAGAGTGAGCGCAACCTGACCCGCGAACCCCGCCTCGTTGACCACTCCCGCGAGCCTGATGTCATCGACCCACACCTCGAGAGTGTCTGTCGGCAAAATGGGATTCGCTCCGGGAGCGACGGGAAGGCGCAGCATCCCGACGGCTAGCTCCTGCACAGCGGCAAGATTGGGAGGACTCACTCCCGGATCGAGCGTGTAGACGATGTACCCACCATCGCAGGCAGCGTAGCGTGAGCTCGCGGTCGAGCCCGGCGGCAGCGGCGTGTTCTCGATCAGCACGGAATCCAGGCCGGTGCAGGTGTTGCGCTGCTTACCCTGCAGATACGCGTTCTGGATCTGCGCCCTCAGCGCGAACAGCTTGTCGAAGCTCACGGTGATTTCCGGCAGCCACGCGGCCTTCGACGTTCCGGAGTTGATCGGCGTGCGGTACATGTAGAAGTTGTTGCCGTCGCGCGCGATCTTGATGTAGAACTGGAGCTCGCCATCGATGCCCCAGCCGCTGCTGACGCCTCGCGCCCAGAGTCGCAGCTCCCTGTAGCTCATGAAATTCTTTTCGCCTTCGGGGAATCTGTAGTACGACTCCGCGCGGTCGAGTGGCGCGAGATCAGTGGCGATCAGCCGGAGCGAGCGCTCGTTGATCTGAACGCGCCCGGGTTGATACGCGACGGTCTTGCTCGTCGGAGCATCCGTCACTCCCGGCGGGGATTCGTAGGAAATGCCGTTTCGCACATTCTTGTCCTGGGTGCCGACCACTCCCGACTGAACGGCGCCAACGCTGGTTTGATCGTCCGCGATTCCATGCAGTGTCCTGTCGCTCACCTTGAGCCAGGGCGCGCCAGTGAGGCGCAGTCGCGCCAGAGGGACGGTGCTGAACCCGTCGTCCGCGAGGCCATCGCCCGAGATCATCGTGATGCGAAGAGCTCGCGCCCGGCGCAGCAGCGGTTGACCGAGAGAATCGTCGGGCGTGCGAAAGGGAATTCGAAAGAGAACCCAGCAAACGTTGTCACGTATGCCGCCCGGCTGGCCGGCGAGCTGCGGGGGCGGGCCGCACTTGCCGGGTCGCGTAAATCTGGACGCATCGGCGAGATTCACGATGTAGCGATGCCACCGCTCCTGGTCGCGCTCGGCAGTGGTGAGATTGAGCACGTTGTCAGCGTCAATGTCTTCTTCATCCAGGCGGTTGTTGGCGACCGTGCAATCGATCCTCGAGTCGCCAAGAATCTGGCGGATGCCATAGCCACCCTTGCAGTCTTTTGCAAAGCGGAGAATGGTCTCCCGCGGCGCCTGGCCCGGAATGGTGTCGTAAACCACCACCAGAGTGTTGACGACGTCGCCGGGCAGTCCGTTGTCGTTGGTTGCGACGTTGAACGCGCGCGAAAATGGATCGCGCTCGCTGTCGAGCGTGTCCAACCCCTGAATCGTCTTGCCGCGGTACGTCGTGTCCCGCGAGCCGGGTGTAGATCCCAGACGAATGAACATGCTGTCTGGGCCGAAAGCGACAGAGTTCTCCGAGATATCCCCGAAGTCGAAGACGAGAGTAGGATTCGCGCGCGTGTCGGAGATGGGTATCTGTGCCCAGAACTCGAGGTTCTCGGCGCGCGAGATGTCGGCGCCGCTCGGACTGAGCACAGTGCGAACGGATCGCCAGCGCCGACCGACTGGCTGGTTGGGAAGGATCCAGCGAAAGGAGTTGGTACTGTCGTTCAGCTGGCCACCCACCGACAGCGGGTAGAGCGTGAGCCAGAGAAGCTGCTCCGGGCCGGAGAATCCGGTTCCAGCCTGCGAAACGAGGGAATCGATCTCATCGATGCGGTACTGAACCCTTCTCCCATCGATGTCTGCCCCATTGCTCTGCCAGGCGAGAGTGGTAGCGCGGGAGAGATCGAAGACGCCTGCTCCAAATGTCGCGGGGATTCTCGTGCCCAGGGCCGGCTGGCTGCTGAAGTACCATTGCGGATCGGAAAGCGCCACGGGAAACCCACCCTCGCCCTCGAAAGACTCGAGATAGGCCTGCTGCGATGCGTTCGTCTGGGGACGGCTCGCCGCGAACTCAGCGGAGAATCCGATGCGCGAAGGAATCGTGGTGGGGCCGAACGGGAGCTTCGACACCAGCTGGGTCAACGGCTCTGCATCGAAGCTGAAGAGAGCGCTCACTCCAGCGACGAGGGACGCAGCCGGCTCGAAGCCAAGGGGCGGGCGCGTGAAGTTCGTGCGCTGGCTCTGCGAGATCGCCGTGAAATTGATCTGGCCGTTGGTCACCGGAAACTCGGCAGTCGCACCGAAGATCGAGGTGGGTGTTTCCTCGAACACCGGATTCTCCTCGTATTGAACCGTCACCTGTCGCGGCCGGGGAAAGAGAGTGTCCGGGCGGTTGAACGAGACGCGCCCGAGGTCGTAGTCGACCGCGTAGTCGGTTCCACGAATGAGAGGAATGCCATCGACGACCAGGCGCTCGGAATTCGGCCGAACCTGCACCGTCCCAAGCATGAGCGCTCCTCCCTCCCCGCTCCCCTCGGCCTGATAGCGAGCGCGGATGTGATATACGGCTTCGGGCCGCTGTGATGAGCGCACGTATTCGGGTGGAGTCGTGTAGATCGTGTCGTTGGTTGGATTGCCGCCTCGAGCGAGCCCATTCGCGGCAAACGGCTTCGCCGAGGGAAAAATCAGGAACTGGTCGCGAATCGTGCGCGCCCCCGGCGAGCCGAGGCTCAGCTGGAGGTTGGGATCGCTGGGGCGCGGCCAGATGCGGTTCTCGAGGTCAAAGCTCGAGCTGTTCGTTGCCTGAGCGAGCCCGAAGAGCTTTAGATAGGTGTCGGCCGTGCCGGCCGCCGGCTTCTCCTGGTCCTCGGCGCTCCCCGTCACGACCTTAAGCGTGACACTCTGTCGCCGCAGGTCCGAGCCCCCGAGACGATAGACACTCCTGATCTCGCGATCGAACGTGGAATCCCCCGGCTGAACGTCGGGATCCCAGATCAGATTCGCGAACTGTTCGCGCGTTGGCGTGAACGCGAGGTCCGGCGTTCCACCGGTCGACATGTAGGTCGTGTCACGCCCGTTGATCCTGACGCGATACGCGACGACCAGACGCTCATTGTTGAGCGCGAGCGGGCGCACGAGGGCAATCCAGAGCAGCGAGGGATCAGCATAGTAGTCAACGCCCTCGCGCAGGTACTCGTAGACCTGACCGCGACGCGAGCGCGGGTTGCCGAGGAGACGGAACTGCGGTCCGCTGGGATTGGGAGGCTGACCGCCGATGAGCAGTCGATACAGGAAGATCTTGGTCGGCCTCAGGGTGTCGGGCAGCGAAGCGGACAGACTCGCCATTCGGCGCGTGTCGAGAATGTCCACGTTCGGGTAGGCGGCGCCGAACACCCGCGGGTCGAGCGTGAAGAAGAAGCGGCGCGACTCGAACTGGTAATCCTCGATCTTTCTGTCGATCGCCTGAAGCGTCCGGTCTCCAACGGTGAAGACGCGGTCGCGCACGATGTATCCTTTCTGCTGGGCGAATATCGTCTTCAGCCGCATCGAGCCCAGCTTGGTAACTGCCTGGATACCGTAGTTGCCGCTCGGGATACCGGCGGTGATATAGCGCGACGACGGTGGCTGGAAGGTGACGTTGCCGACCTCCAGCCGCTGCACGAATTCGTTTCCCTTCCCTTCGTAGTAGATCGAGATGTTGTTCGACGCGTCGAACTCGCGCTGGGTGTCGTAGTCGAGATTGACGTGGACTCTGTCGGCGACGATTCCGCCGGACTTGGCCGCGAACTGAAAGTCGACCTGGGGCTCGAAGAAGTTGCGACAATCGGCGATCGGATCGAACAGCAGCGCCGAAGCGCAAAGCGCGCTCTGATTTTTCTCGCCCCGGAACTCGAGACGTCCATCGAGCTGGAGTCCGAGGTCGGCGTATTCGCCAAGGATCGGCACCGGCCGCGGAGGGATCGAGGGCTTCGGTTTGAGCGGCAGCTCGCCGGGATACGACGGCGGTTGCGCCGAGGTGGCGAAGTTGCTCGTCGCGACCTGTCCCCACACGGACTCGAGGATGGTGCGCATGTTCTGTTGAAACGCAGTGGCGCGAGCGGCATCGATCTGCGCCTGCGCCCGTCGGAACGATTCCCTCTCGCCGCGCGAGAGAACGGAGGGCAGTACGAGCGGCAGTGTGTCGCGCCCGAGGCGGAGACGGATGCCTGGCGTTCCCGGAGTCCCCGTTGGCGGTGTGGGCGCCGGAGCCGGCGTCACCTTCCGCGTCGTGTCACTCGGGTCCTGCGCGCGCGCAACCGCTGTCGCAGCGAACAGCGACAGAAACATGACAGCCGCCAGCGCGGCAGTACGCCCGGTGCGCCCGGCCGCGCGCGCGGAACTCGTTGTCTGCGTGTCGCTTACCCCCGAGCGCACGGTATATTTCACTCTGTGAAGATACTGCACCGCTACGTTCTAAAGGAACACGTGGGGCCGCTCACCTTCGCTCTCACGGCGCTCACTTCGATCCTGCTGCTGCAGTACATCGGAAAGCATTTTGGCGAGCTGGTGGGCAAGGGATTGCCGACGCTGGTCATCGCGGAATTCTTCGGGCTCTCGGTTCCACTGACGGTCGCTCTCACGCTGCCGATGGCGGTTCTCGTGGCCACCCTGTACGCATTCAGCCGGCTGGCCGCCGAAAACGAGATCACCGCGCTCAAGGCGAGCGGGGTCAGCATCGTCAGCGTGCTGAAGCCGGTGCTGTGGGCGGCGGTCGGCGTCACCGTAGTGATGGTTGGCTTCAACGATCAGATCCTCCCGAGGTCGAACCACCGGCTGGCGGTGTTGCAGCGCGACATCGCGCAGAAGAAGCCGACGTTCGGATTGCGCGAGCAGGTGATCAACGAGGTCAGCCCGGGAAAGTTCTATCTCCGCGCAGGGCATCTCGACGAGGCGTCGAACATGATGCGTGAAGTGACGATCTACGACATGGCCGATCCCACACGCCGCCGTACTATCTACGCCGACAGCGGCAACATGGGCATGACCAAGAACATGTCGGACCTCGAGCTCACTCTCTACAACGGCAATACGCAGGATGTTCCGGTGGCGAACCCCGACGAGCTGCAGCGGCTTTACTTCGACGTCGACGTGATTCGGGTGCGGGGCGTGGGGAATCAGTTTCAGAAGACGACCGCGGATTCCTACAAGAGTGACCGCGAGATGACGGTGTGCGAGATGCAGGCCGCGCAGGACAAGGCGCGACGCGACCACGAGCTGGCGCGCAAGGAATTCCTCCAGAAGCGTTCGGCGCTGCTGAAGTCGAAGACGATGCTGAGCAAGGCCGTGATCGATGCGAGGACGAGCCCGCCATGGGACATCGGCCTGGGCCGCATCTACTGCAACGCGCTCGCGCTGTTCGCCCCGAAAAAAGCGCACGCCCAGACTGTATCGTCCGCGCAGAGAGCTGCGTTGCCACAGACAGCATCGTCAACGCCCAGAACGGTGCCGCCGCCGGTGTTGAGACCCGTGGCACAACCCGAGAACCCGAACCTCCTCCCCACCAACTCCGCCGATCTCGCCCAGCTAGAGGCCCTGCGCATGAGACTCGAGGACAGCTCGACACTCATGAATTCCTACGGGGTCGAGATCCACAAGAAGTTCGCCCTTGCCGTCGCCTGCTTTGTGTTCGTCCTCCTCGGCGCTCCGATTGCGCTGAGATTCCCGCGCGGCGGCGTGGGTCTCACGATCGGCGTCAGCCTCTTCGTCTTCGCGCTCTACTACGTGTGCCTGATCGCCGGCGAATCGATCGCCAAGCGCGGTCTC
>JANMMF010000064.1:0-8977 GCA_031372985.1 Gemmatimonadota bacterium | reverse complement strand
CCACGTTGCCAGCGACGAGCTGGACGTCGGGAAACATTTCACGGACGATCGAGGTCGCTTCGAGCACGCCTTCCGAATGGCCGTGTGCCGTATCGACGATCAAGACATCGACTCCCGCATCGACCAGGGCACGCGCTCTGTCGCGATAATTCGAGGCACCGATCGCCGCCGCGACGCGAAGGCGGCCATGCTGATCCTTGTTCGCATCTGGGAAGTCGCGCCGCTTGTGGATGTCCTTGACCGTGATCAGTCCGCGCAGAACACCCTGGTCGTCGACGACGGGGAGCTTCTCGATCCGATGCTTGCCGAGGATCCGCTCCGCTTCGTCCAGCGTCGTCCCAACGGGGGCGGTGACGAGTCCAGTCGACGTCATACCTTCGCGAATCGATTTGGAGAGTTCACGCTCGAACTGGAGATCGCGATTCGTAATGATCCCCACCAGCTGTCCATCGCGGTTCACGATCGGGACCCCGGAGATCTTGAATCGCCTCATCAGGGCGACGGCTTCGCGGAGCGTTCCGTCGGGCGCGAGTGTGATCGGATTGAGGATGATGCCGCTTTCGGACCGCTTCACGCGATCGACCTCCGCGGCCTGGCGGTCGATCGACATGTTCTTGTGAATGACGCCGATCCCGCCGTTCCTGGCCATCGCCATCGCCATGTCTGATTCGGTCACCGTGTCCATGGCCGCCGAGGCGAAAGGCAGGTTGAGCGTGATCCCGCGCGTGAAGAGGGAAACCGTGTTCACGTCCTTCGGGTGGACGAGCGAATGCCGTGGGGTAAGGAGGACGTCGTCGAAGGTCAGGACCATGTCGTTCCTGACCCTCGGCAGTCCCTGGTCGGCCGGTGCCGACCCCTTGATGCGCGAAAGCCCGCTTCCGGGTTTTGCCGGAGAGGCGGGCTTGCTCGATGGCCGAGTCGATGGCCGAGTCGTGGTTGCCATAGCTAAATGTATGGCAATGTGCGGGTTGCGTCCAGTGGACCCCTCCGGCTGAGGCCGCCAATCCCGTTATTGGAACAGTGGCGCTGGCTGCGCCGGCTCCTCGCGCGGTGGACGAATCTTCGGCGCCTGCCCGTAGTTCCACTGGAACGTCACGTACGTGGCGCGCACACCGAACTTCCGCGCCGTGGTCTGAGTGAGATTGTCGTCGCCCGCCACGATCCGGAACCTCATCGTATCGAACGGATCGGCGAAGCGAACCGCTACGCTCATGTTGTCGCCATCGAGCTTCTTCCGCACCGTGATGTTGGTCATCTGTATCGCGGAGAAGCGGCCCCTCTCGATGTTGACCGGTGCGCGATAGAAGTAATTGGCCTGCAGCGTCACGGTCGGCGTGACGGCGCTCGTGGCATTGATACGATACGACCACGTTACCGCGTTCGACGAGAGCGCCGACTGCGAGCCGCCGTCGGTCACCATCTTGAACAGGTTGAAGCCGGCGAAGGCGTTGAACTTGGGCCCAAGCCGGAGCGAGCCGTTGAGGTCGGTGCCCCACGAATCGGCCTTGTCGAGATTCTCGAAGCTGACCGATGTCACCTCGCGGCCATCGATCACGTCCGTGGTGTTGATGTTGACGCGGATGACGTCTGTGGTATGACGATAGAACGGCGACAGCTGCACCGAGCCGAGCGCCCCTGACTTGCTGAAGCCAAGCTCGAAGGCGTCAGTGTACTCGGGATTCAGCTGCGGATTGCCGATGAACACGTTCTGCGGATCGAAGAACACGGGAAACGGGTTCAGCTCCTGAGTTCCCGGCCGGCGAATGCGCCGCGAGTAGCTCGCCTTGATCTGGCTCTGCTCGCCGGGCTTGTACATGATCACTCCGCTCGGGAACAGGCTGTGGTACTTGTATGGATAACGCGCGCTGGCGAGATCGAACGTCCGGTTCGAAAACTCGGCGCGGAGTCCAGCCTGCAGGTCGAACTTCCCGACGCTCTGGCTGAGCACGCCATAGCCCGCGTGGACGCGCTCATCGAACGTGAATGTGTTGCTCAGGCTGCTCGGCAGCCAGCTGCCGTTGCCAAGCGCGTCCTTCTCGACGAGGAAATCCCTGTCGAGCAAGCGGATGGTTTCCTTCAACCCCGTCTCGAGCTTGGTCTTGGACGCAAGCGGTCGCGTGTAATCGACCTGAGCGGTGAGCTGGCGAGTGAGCGCGTTCGTCGCATCCAGCTCACCGTCGATCGCAGAACCGGCGCTCGTGCCGTCCGCGTTCTGGGGCTCGCGCCAGAGCAACATGTTGTCGTCGTCCTTGGTGCGATTCAATCGGAGCTCGGTGGTCAGCTCGTGCTTGCGTGGCTCGATCGTGCGCTTCCATGAAAGCGTGTTGTCTATCACCAGACCTTTGGATTGGGTGTTCCGGTCCATCACGTAGCGATCGAGGAATGCCTGTGTAGCGTCGAGCTCGGTGTATCCGGCGAGCGTTCCGTCGCTGGTGTGCCGGCGATTGAGCGACAGCGCGTTGGATAGGACGTCCTTGTCAGTCAGCTTGTAGTCGATGTTCGTGCTGATGTTGTGGCCCGCGTTCTTGTTTCTGCCGTCGATGTCCTGGTTGGTGAATGACATCGGCGAGCCGGCGGGATCGAAGCGCTCGCGGTCGTTGATGCCGATGATGCCGCGGTCGTCGGAGTTGAAGCCGTATGTCCCGAAAAGCGTCAGCTTGCCCTGTTGGTAGCCCAGGTTGGTTCCGACGTTGAACCTGCTCATCGTGGCGAAGCCGGTGTTGAGACCACCGCTCAAACCGAGGTCGGTGTTGGCTTTGAGCACGATGTTGATGATGCCCGCCATTCCTTCGGGATCGTACTTCGCTGAAGGATTCGGAACGACCTCGATGCGCTCGACGATGTTCGCCGGAATCTGCTTGAGGTATGCGGCGAGCTGGGTGCCGCGAATCGGGGTGGGGCGGCCGTTGATCTGGACCGCCACGTTTTCATTTCCGCGGAGGCTCACCTTGCCGTCTGCATCCACTTCCACTGATGGAGTGGAGGCAAGCACATCGCTGGCGTTCGCGGCCGCCGGAGCAATGTCCTTGGCGCGGTAGGTGTTGCGATCCGGCTCGATGACTACGAGCGGCCGCTCACCGGCAACCTGCACACTTTGCAGCGTGATCGCGATCCGGGTCAGAGGCACGCTTCCGACATTCGCGCGGGGCGCGGCGTCGCTGAGCTCGAAGGTATAGTTCTTCGGCTTGAAGCCAATCGAAGTGGCGCGCAGATAGTATGCGCCGGGTCGAAGCCCCTGAATGCGGAACGCACCATCATTACTCGTAAGTGCGCCAGCCACGAGCGCGGAGTCTGCCTTGTTCCGCACTGTGATCGAGGCACGGGCGACTGGAGCCTTGTCGGCGGTGTCGACGATTGTGCCCAGGACTTCTCCATTTCCCGACGGAGGTGGTCCGGACGGTCGGGCCTGGGTGGGGTTCTGCGCCCGGAGGGGGCCAGCGGCTGCCAGAGCGAGAGCGAGAACGGCGAACGGGATGCGCTTCATGGGACCAGCTCTCAGGAAGAAAAGTGGCGTGGAGATATCGGTCTGAGCGCCCCAAGGTCCGCGCTCTATTCCGGCACTACGGGTTTGACACTAGGAGGTTTCAAAACGATTACAGGGTACTGTGAGAACATGTGTTTGGCCGTGCCGCGCAGCCCAGTTTTCCATACCTTTGCGAGACGCGTCGGCTCGGCTGAGCCGCACGGGATCGACGAGGCGCACGACCTCCCCGGAGGGTGCGAACGATTCTATACGCGGAGGTTGTGATGTTGAACAGACGAATTGCCTTGGGCACCGTTGCGGTGCTTCTCGCCGGTTGCACGCCGGACAAGCCGACACCGACGGCATTCGAGGTGCGCGCGCCGCTGTTCGCGGTGGGAGGAAATGGAGACTTCAATCTCGGCACGCACCTGACTGGGGGCGAAGAAGTGTTCACGCCCGTTCCGCCGAACACCGCGACGCCGGCCGATTCCAGGGCCCAGGGACAGGCAATCTTCCGGGTCAGCGCTGACGGGAGCACGGTCGATTTCCGACTGATCGCGTCGAACATCGACAACGTGATCATGGCGCACATCCACTGCAACCGTGCCGGTGCGAATGGATCAATCCGCATGTGGCTGTACCCGGTCATCGGACCGAGCGGCGCGCAGGCGCCGAACGGATCCGGTAGGCAAAGCGGTGTGCTCGCGTCCGGCACATTCTCGCCGACGGGTGTGTCCTGTCCCGCCACGGCGACCAATCCGGCCATGCCGTTGCTAGATGCGATCCGGGCCGGCCTGACGTACGTCAACGTGCACACGAACGACGGCGTTGCTCCGACGAACACCGGACCAGGAGATTTCCCTGGCGGTGAGATTCGCGGGCAGATCGACGACGATAACAACTGAGCATGAAAACTTCTCGCGACCGCGCTCAAGGCTGGCTTAGTCTGGTTCTGCGCGACATCCACTTCTGGGTCCCCGTTGCGGTGTTGATCGCAGGACTGCTGGTGCTTCGCTGGATTAGTTGAGCGCGCTCGCCGAGAAGGAGCCACGCCCTGCGTCGGACGACGTCGCGCTCGATGAGCGTCGTCTTCGCAGGCTGCAGACAGTCGGTATCCTTTGCGGCCTGACGGCGGGCGCGTGGCTCGGCGCGGCGGAGACACCGACGAAGCTAGTGACGCTGGGACTCTCGCCGGTCGTGATTTCGTTGGCGATGGTCGTCGGAGTATTCCTCGCGCGGTGGAGTCTGCCGGCGCTCATTCAAGGGACATCCTACGTCGCCGCCGATTTGCGGCAGGCGCCGCATCTGATCGTATGGGCGGTGCTCGCTGGCTGTCTGTGGGCCGTTGCGAATACGCTGACGATTTTCGCCGTCCGCGACGTTGGTCTGAGCATCGCGTTCCCACTGTGGAACAGCAACAGTCTGCTCGGAATCTTCTGGGGCGTTCTCTTCTTCAACGAGCTGCGCGGGGCTGACTGGCGACGCTGGCTGGGCGTGCTCGGCGGAGCGTTGCTGATGTTCGCGGGTGCCACGGCGCTCGCGATTGCGTCATCGGCGCAGGCACCTCGCGCGGACGCTCTTCGAGGGGTGGTAGCGGCGCTCACCGCCGGGGTTCTGTGGGGCACGATGTACATCCCCTACCGAAAGGCGTATCTGACGGGCATGAGCCCGCTCTCGTTCATCACTTTTTTCACGGTGGGCGAGCTCGCAATGATGACTGCGCTCGCGGTGGTCTACAGCGGTGGGGTGACGCCGCTCTGGCACGAGCTCTCCGGCGCGCGACACGTTCTGTTCTGGCTACTGCTCGGCGGTTTCGTGTGGGTCGTCGGCGACCTGTTCCAGCAGTACGCGGTCAAGTACGCGGGCATCACGCGGGGAATCCCGCTGTCGAACACGAACCAGCTGTGGGGGCTGCTCTGGGCCGTGCTCGTGTTCGGAGAGCTGAGTGGCGCCACCAGCTCGGTATACACTCAGGTGATCGGCGGCTCTCTCATCATGGCGCTCGGCGCCGGAGTAATCGCGTTCTCGTCGGTGAGCCGGCGAGAGCACCTTCACTGGCAGGAAGCTGCCGCGCGCGAGGGAAAGCGGTACGGTGTGGATCCCGCCTACACCCTCGCGCGTGGCGCCGGCCGCGAAGCAAGTCCCGCAAAGCATCGCCGGACGTGGATCGACTGGGCGGTCGTGAGCGGCACCACGGCGACGCTGATTGGTTTCGCGATAGTGGCAAGAGCTCCGCAGCTGGCGATAAGGTGGGAATGGGCAGCTCTATTATCCGTGGTGACACTGGGAGCGCTCGTGGGCTGCGGCGGCGCGCTATGGAGAACGACCCGGTTCAATTAATCACCGTTTGCAATGGAGTCGGCATGAGTCAGACCAATTTTTCGCGCCGCAGGTTTCTGGAAATCAGCGCTGCTGCCGCGGGCGGATCCGCCGCCGCGAAAACGATTCTACTGGCTCCAGAGCCGCTCGAGGCGGCCCCGCGACGCGTCGCGCCGAGCGACAAGGTTCGCTTCGGCATCATCGGAGTGGGAATGCAGGGATCCGGCTTGCTCGGCGAGTCGATCAGGCTGCCGGAAGTCGAGTGCGTCGCTGCCTGTGACCTCTACGATGGGCGCCATACTCTGGCGCGAGAGATCGCGCGGCCGGACCTGCCGGTGACTCGTCGCTACAAGGAGCTTCTCGCCAACAAGGACATCGACTGCATCATCGCGGCGGTCCCGGACCACTGGCACAAGCAGATCCTCGCGGACACTGTGAGCGCGGGCAAGGACATCTACTGCGAGAAGCCGATGTCCCACAGCGCCGCTGATGGCGTCGCGATGGTCGACGCGGCGAAGAAGAGTGGGCGAATCGTGCAGATAGGATCGCAGCGTGTCAGCTCCCCCGTCCTCGCCAAGGCGAAGGAAATGCTATCCCAGGGCACGCTCGGCGATCTCATGCTCGTGGAAGGATGGATGGGACGCAACGATCCCACCGGAGCATGGCAGTATCCGCCGCCGCCCGACCTTTCACCCCAGAATCTGGACTGGGATACGTGGCTCGGGACCGCGCCCAAGCGCCCGTTCGATCCGATCCTCTTCGCGCGCTGGCGGTGCTGGAAGGAGTACGGGACCGGAGCCGCCGGTGATCTGCTGGTCCACCTGATCAGCGGCATGATGTTCATGCTCGGAATCAACGCGCCGCCCGCCCGGGCAGCGGCAGTCGGGGGCATCCGTCACTGGAAAGACGGACGCAACATGCCTGACGTCCACGCCACTGTGTACGATTACGGCGGTTTGCCGATTTACATGCGCCTCAATCTCGCCACCAGCATGCCGGAGACGTACCGCTTCCAGGGATCGAAGGGATTACTCGAGGTGGGCAGCGATACCGTGACTTTCTCGCCCCAGACCAGTACCGATTCCTACCCGAGTTACTACGCCGGCAACAGCTATCCGCGCGCCATGCGCGAGGCGTATGAGAAGAAATGGCACGAGGAAAACGATGCCCGGGTGGCGCGCGAGGCTATGACTCAAACGCTCAGTTTTCGCGGGCCCGGCATCGACGAGGTCAGACCGCATCTCGCCACGTTCTTCGACGCGGTGCGGTCGCGCAAGCCGGTGGTGGAGGACGTCGTGTTCGGCCACAATGCCGCCCTCGCCTGTCACATGGCGAACGAGTCGTATTTTCGAAAGACGGCGGTCTATTGGGACGAGGCTTCGAAGACCATCAAGAGCTGACCGCCCTTCGAACCTTTTTCACTGTTACGAGAGCACACAAAGACGCGTCGAAAGAGTGGGACTTCGTAGTGGCAATTCCCGTTCGATTCTTCCCTTTCGCGCGCCAGAATGAAGGCAGAAGACTCACTCGAGACCTGGTCCTCGGCCTGGCCGGACGCGCTGGCGTTCACGGTCGGGCTCGGCGTCGCCTGGTGGGCGCGCTGGGACGCGGGTGACCTCGTGTGGAGCCTGTGGCTATCGAGTCTGGTGGTTGGCTACTCGATCATCGTCTGGACGATCTGTCGGCCAGCCTTCGAGATGGGACGCGGAGCGTGGCGCGCACGCGCGCTGACGGCTTCTCATCCGAATGCCCTGCTGGCGTTCTGGTCGATCCTGATTCTCGGGGCGCTGTTCGCCCTCGCGTTCTTCACCGTTCACTTCGGCATGTTCCACTACGGCCATTCGCAGTTTCTGATCTCGTTCTTCCCGGTCGATACAGGTGCCAGCGGAGGCGTCGGGACTGACTCTGGAATGTGGACGTACGTCGAAGTCATGCGCCGATACTGGACGTTTCTGCCGGCGGCCTTTCTCGCGGAGCGCGCGGCATTCGTGAAAAAACCGTTCTCACTCGAGGACCTGGCGACAAACTCGACGGGGGCTTCCAAGCGTGGCAGGCCCGCCAAGGCCCGCGACGTAATGTGGGCGCCCTACAGAAACGTCGCGCGCATGCACATGCTGATTTTCTTTTTCTTCATCGCGCATTTCGCGCGGCTGGAAAACTTCGCGGTGTACGCCGTGGTTTACGTGGCGTACTTCTTCCCATGGCGGCTGGTGCGCCGGTCAGCGGTGGAGCCTACGCCCGCTTAGCGATCTTCCTTCAGAGACTCCGCGCATCCGACATTCGCCTTGCGACATCGACGAGACTTCGCATGCCAGATTCGTCGACGAGTCGCGCGTGGATTTCACGAGCGCCTGTCCGTGTTATGACCTCTCGCACATTGTGCTCGCGAACGCTGCCGCCGGCGACGATCGATATTCGCTCGGCCACCTGACCGACGAGCGCCGCGATTGTATTCGCTCCCTCCAACGCGGTTTCTGCCCCGCCTGATGTAAGGACGCGTCTCGCGCCGGCCTCGATCACCCGTTCGAGTGCGTCGGTCAAGTTTGGCGTGGAGTCAAACGCGCGGTGGAAAGTCACCGGCAAACCCGCGGCAGCCTTCACCAGAGCGAGTGTGTGCTCGGCGTTTACGCTGCGGTCGGGGTTGAGCGCACCCGTGACGATCCCCGCTACTCTCATTCGTCCAGCCGATTCGACGTCCCGGACCATCGCATCGATTTCACCGCGCGTATAGACGAAGTCGCCAGCTCGCGGCCGAATCAGGACGAACACCGGTATGTGCGTCCGCTCAGTGACGGCCGCGATCAACGCAGCCCTCGGAGTAGTGCCGCCTGCGTCAAGATTGACGCACAGCTCGATCCGGTCGGCTCCCGCACGCTCGGCGGCGAGAGCGCCCTCGAGGCTCTCGACCGCGGCTTCGACGAGTGTCAGACGTCCACCGGCTTGGCTGCATCGGTATCGCTCAGTATCTCGCGAATGGCGCACTCGTGAATCACGGTCGCCGGCCATCCACGTTCGAAACGCTCGGCGCTCAGAATTCGCGTCAGCGTCAGTCTTTTGCTGGCGCCCCAGACGATCATCACGGCCTCCTTCGCCGACGCAATCGTGCCGATGCCGACGCTGATGCCGTGAGTCGGCACGGCGGCCAGCGATCCGAACGCGGGGAAGGTCTGCAGGTTGTCGCGACGCGTCTCCTCG
>JANMMF010000063.1:0-2232 GCA_031372985.1 Gemmatimonadota bacterium | reverse complement strand
TCGAACTCCACGAATGAGTTCGAATCGAAGTTCTTCGGATCCACTATCGAGCTCATCACATTGGTGAAAATCTTGAACTCGGGCGCGACTCGCATGTCGTATCCGTATGAGCTGACTCCATACGATATGACTCCGTCTCTGACCTGACTTTTCTCGAAGGGCTCGATCATCCGGTGCTCCTTGGCCATGCGGGTGATCCAGCGGTCCGACTGAATTGACATTGATTGAAGTATGTTTGCGGTGAGGGTGCCGGCTTCCCGGCGGAGGGAGGTCGTGCGGGTGGTAAGCTGCTTTCGTCGGGAATGTACGATTTTCGCACTTGCACCGCCACCGAATGGCAGCCGTTGAATTACCAGATTGCCGACGGTAAATTCCCAAAAATCGCACTAGTGAAATTTTTCACGAAGTCTGGAACCCCATGGCTCGCGCTTATTTCCCGGTCCTGATGCTGCTTGGTTTCGTGGTGATCAACGCGCTGGCGATCGTCGCGATCTCCGCGCTCACGATGCGTTCGCGTCCCACCCCGGTAAAGCAGCAGGCCTACGAATCCGGAGTTCCGGCACTGGGAGACGCGCGCGAGAGGTTCTCCGTCAGGTTTTACCTCGTCGCGATCCTCTTCATAATCTTCGACATCGAGACGGTGTTCATGATTCCGTGGGCCGTCTACTACAAGCAGCTCTCGTGCTTCGTGCCGCTCGTCAACGGGGCCTGCCCGGTGGGAAACATCTCGTTCTTCGGGTTGGGCGAGATGCTGGTGTTCATGCTGATCCTCCTGGTCGGATTCGTCTACGTCTGGAAAAAGGGAGCGTTGCAATGGGATTGACCGCTCCTGCCGAGCATCGGACGGTAGAGTATGTGCCGGAGTCGCAGGAAGGCTGGGCCGCGACTCGGCTCGACTTCCTCGTCAACTGGGCGCGCGCGAACTCCCTGTGGCCCATGCCTTTCGGCACCGCGTGTTGTGCGATCGAGTTCATGGCGACTGCCGCCAGCGATTTCGACCTCGCGAGGTTCGGCATGGAGCGCATGAGCTTTTCGCCCCGACAGGCCGATGTCCTCATCTGCGCCGGCCGCGTTCCGTTCAAGTTGGCGCCGATCATCCGCCGCATCTGGCAGCAGATGCCGCAGCCGAAGTGGTGCATCTCCATGGGTGCGTGCGCATCGACTGGCGGAATGTTCGACAATTACGCCGTAGTGCAGGGAATCGACACGATCATCCCCGTCGACGTTTATGTGCCGGGCTGCCCTCCGCGCCCTGAAGGTCTGATCTACGGCATCCGCATGCTTCAGGAGAAGGTGAAGAACGAGCGCGCCGCCGACACCCGCACCCGGGACGAGATGGAGCCCGATCCGTCGAGCCAGCTCTACATTCCGCCGTCTGTGATCGACGAGCTCGGCGAGCCGTTCGGAAACTCGGTAAACCAGACCAGGTCCGGACTGTGACCACATTCGAGGTCGTGCAAACGGGGGCGAGCGCCTCCGGCGGCCCGCCGGTAACCCAGAAGAATATTCCACACCGCGGGGGTGAGGCGAATCCGTCGGCGAAGGCGCTGCAGGAGAAGTACGCGTCCTCGATCAAGCGCGTAGAGGTGATCTGGGGCGAGACCGTCGTGTACATCGAGCCAGGGGTGGTCCATGAGGCGATTCGCTGGCTCCACGACGACCCGCAGCAACGCTACGACTTCCTGAGCGACGTCACGGCCGTCGAGTACCGCGACGCCGGAGTGCCGATCGAAGTCGTCTGGCATCTGCGTTCGCTGCCCTACCGGCGCTTCCTCCGTATCAAGGCGCAGCTGCCGAAAGGAGCGCCGCTCGAGATCGACAGCGTCTACGACATCTACCGCGCCGCCGATTGGCTGGAGAGAGAGTGTTACGACATGTTCGGAATCCGCTTTCGCGGACACCCCGACCTGCGGAGACTCCTGATGTGGGAGTCGTACAAGGAGGGCTATCCGCTGCGCAAGGATTTCCCTCTCCGTGGCCGCTTCAGTCGCTCCGAGCAGCTGCGCCAGGCGCTCGCCCAGAATCCGGAAGCGCGGTACTCAATGGAGGAGCTAACGATCGCTGACGCGTTCGCGGAGCTCCCCGAGGACATGCGTGACCGCCTGAACAAAGGCGAGAGGACGGGCGAGTAATGTCGAAGCGAACGATTGAAGTAGAGCTCTCGACCTCGGGCCTCGACGCGCAGGGGAGGCCGCAGCGCGTTCCCCTCGTCACCAACGATGGGGGAACCGC
>JANMMF010000058.1:0-7928 GCA_031372985.1 Gemmatimonadota bacterium | reverse complement strand
GGCTATCCCCCACAGTTCGGTAGGTTGCTCACGTGTTACGCACCCGTTCGCCGGTTGCCCATTGCTGGGCCCCCTTGACTTGCATGTGTTAAGCACGCCGCCAGCGTTCGTCCTGAGCCAGGATCAAACTCTCCAATAGTTTGAAGATTTGATTGCTCTTCCGAACGCAGTCGTCTCCAGACGTAAGTCTTTCGACTTCCACGTCCGGAATCACTTTGAATGTTTCAGGTTTTGAAATCTCCCCGGGATACTGAAATGGACCCCGGATCATAGATCTCGCCTCGCACATCCATCGATCTCAACTTCGATTTTCAAACAACGTGCACACCGTTCTTCCGGTGGCTTTTATTCAGTTCTGTTGCCGATTCTTCGGCAGCCTTGCAGAATAAACCGGACTGGTTCATTCGTCAAGTGATTGGAAGCAAATATTTCAGGTCGGACGCTTCATCCGCTCTTCCTGAGCCGGGCTACTGCCGGTCGGAGGGGGATTCGCAAGCTAGCGTGCGCCGGGAGCGAGTTCAACCCCCCGACTCAACCGAATTTTCGGGTGGCCGCAGCCGCTTGTTGTACCTATGTTTGCGCAGCTTCACCAGCGGGTGGAATGCTCCAGCCTCCCCAGCCTCCAGTCTCGGTGGATCCTTATACCATGGGACCCCCGCTCGACCCAATCGCGTCGCTACGCGCCGCCCTCCGTGGACACTACGAGATCGAGCGCGAGATCGGGCAAGGCGCCTACGCCACCGTTTACCTCGCCCGCGATCTCAAACACGAGCGAAAGGTTGCCGTAAAAGTCCTCCACGCCGACCCGACCTCCGAGATGGGAGAGCTCCGATTCATTCGTGAGATCCGCCTGCTCGCACGGCTTCAGCACCCCAATATCCTGCCCCTCCACGACTCGGGACACGTCGAGGCCCTCCTCTACTATGTGATGCCGTACGTGAGCGGCGAGACCCTGCGCGACCGCATCGACCGCGAGAAACAGCTTCCCTACGACGCGGCGTGCAACATCGCGCGAGACGTCGCCGACGCACTCGCCTACGCGCACGCCCAGGGAATCATCCATCGCGACATCAAGCCTGAGAACATTCTCCTCTCCGCCGGTCATCCCGTCCTCGCCGATTTCGGAATCGCTCGCGCCATCGATCTCGCCGGAGTACGGCAAGTCACGCAGACCGGAATGGGGAGTCCCGGCACTCCCGCGTATATGAGCCCTGAACAGCTTATGGGCGACAAAGAGCTCGACGGCCGAAGCGATACCTATAGTCTCGGCTGCGTCCTGTTCGAGATGCTCACCGGTAGGCCTCCGTTCGGCGGGAAGGAAGGATTCGTCAAGCGCTTCACCGAAGCGCCGCCGAGCGCATCAACCGCCAGAAAGGATCTGCCGTTATGGATGGACGCCGTCGTGGCAACCGCGCTCGCGAGAAGACCGAACGATCGATACCAGACGGCGCAGGAGTTTGTGGCGGCGCTTTCCAGCGCGGGCAAAGATCCCGGAGCGCGACGTATCAACGAGAGCGGTCTCCCGGCTGTGGACAGTCCCTCCCCCACCGGCAACGGCCGTGACGCAGTAGTCGAACTCGGTGATCCCATCCATCTGTCCCCGCCACGATCTGCTTCAGACCACAGTTCAGCGGATCAAGCGGTGTCGGCCCATTCATGGGTTGCGCGTCTTCGCGAACACCGACTGACAGTTGGCGTCGCGGCGCTCGCACTACTGGTCGCAGCAGGGGCGATTGGAAGAAACCGAATCCCCTCGCTCCGAAATGCTCTCTTCGCCCCACAGCTCGACTCCGCGCGGGTCGCCCTCCTTCCCTTCGCCGGGAGCGCTCCGCTGGCAGAGCGGGATCGCGTCTCGAACCGACTCTACACCGCACTCAGCGAGTGGAGGGGGCTGGACCTCGTTAGCGACCAGGATGTCGCCGAGACTGCGAGGGCCGACGGCGCGCCGACATCGACGCGTGCGGCAGCGGCGCTCGCCCAACGCGTTGGCGCGGGGCGATTCATCTGGGGACAGGTCACCGCGGACGACCGTGCGCACCCTCGCGCGCAGCTGTACGACGCTTCATCCAACGTGGCCCTCAGATCGGTTCGTCTCAATGGAACCGGCGATCACGCCGGATTCGTGCGCGCCGCGTTGGACTTGCTCAAGATTCCCGACCGTCCTGCCGCAGCAGATGGGGGCGATGGGAGGACAACTTCCTATCCGGCGTGGAACGAATACGGACGCGGTCACGTTGCTTTCTGGAACGGCGATTTCGTCACCGCCGAAAGGGGTTTTAGAAACGCGGTGACCGCGGATGCGGCGTTCGGCCCCGCCCGCGTGTGGTTGGCGCAGACTCTTGCCTGGCGCTCGCGGAACTCGCGCGGCGATTGGCGCGAACAGCTCGCGCAGGCGCTCACGGCGCCTAGCGGACTTTCGGAGCGTGATCGTTTGATCGGAGTCGCGCTCAGCCGGATGGGCGAACGCCGCTATCCAGCGGCTTGCGCGGCCTATTCAGAATTGAACAGGGCAGACTCGCTCGACTTCATTGGCCTCTACGGCCTCGGTCAATGTCAGGCATTCGACTCGCTTGTCGTGCGCTCGCCCTCCAGTCCCTCCGGCTGGCGCTTTCGCAGCCGGTACTCCGATGCAGCGGCGGCGTACATGCGAGCACTGCGCGTCAATCCCAACGCGCAAGCGATGCTTCCTTTCGACCAGATGCAGGAGCTGTTGCCGACAGCGTCCACGCAAACACGTCGCGGGCGCAGCATCGATGGTGTTGAGTTCGCCGCGTATCCGGCGCTGATCCGCGACACAGCCGTCTTCGTTCCCTACCCGCTAGTGGAATTCGCCATTCTGCCTGCCACTCAGACGGCTGTCACGCGAAACGCGGCGCTCCAGGCAAACCTGGACATTCTACTGGACTATGCCACAGACTGGACGCGTCGGTCGCCCGCGAGTTCACCGGCGTTTCAGGCGCTCGCGGACGTTCTCGAGGCGCGGGGTGAGATTGCTCGCGGCCGCTCCGGTTCACTGTCAGCGATCGACGCGGCTGCAAGGGCCAGGCAGGTGGCGGAAACACCTCGTGACCGACAGCTAGCGGCCAGCAAGGAAGCGTGGCTGAGATTCAAGCAAGGGGATTTTTCCCGCGCGAGATCGCTTGCCGACTCCTTGCTGGCGGCATATCAGCCGCGTCCCGAGGAAGCGGAGACGCTGATAGGTTTAGCCGCATTGACCGGCAAGATCGGAAAGACTGCGGAGCTTGCCCGTCTCACGAACGACTACTACGCTGCGGCGGCAGCGAACGTCCCAGTGCCAGTCATGGAAGCCGCTGCTCCGTTCTTTGCTTTCGCCGCTCTCGGCGTCTGCTCCGACACGACACGCGCGCTCGAACGCCGCCTTGATGAGCAACTGGGTCATTACATAGCCGAGACCCAGGAAAAGCAACTCAAAAGCGCGGTCAAAGCGCGACCGCTCAGCATGCTCGCTCCGTGCACCGGCGGAAAGTCGAGTTTGGGCGTGGAAGCAGGCAGCAGCAGGCTCCTCAAGCTGCAGCAAGCCTTTGCGACAGGCGACACTCAAACCCTGAATTCTCTGCTGGAGGCAGTCACCAATGATGCGAAGACGCAGCGGCCTGGAGACGTTTCACTCGATTTCACCTATCAGATGGCGTGGCTAAAGAGCGCGATGGGTGACACAACCGGCGCGGTGCGCCAGCTGGATCGTTCTCTGGGTGCGCTCCCCAGCTTGAGCGCATTTTCGCTGCTCGATCCAGCCTCGGCCGCAGCAGCCGGACGCGCGATGATGTTACGAGCCGAGCTGGCAAATGCCCGCGGGGAACCGGCGGAACGGCGAAAGTGGGCCGGGGCGGTCTCCGATCTGTGGGCGACCGCCGATCCTCCGCTACAACCGGCCGTCGCGAAGATGAGAGCGCTAGCCCGTCAGACAAGCCCGAAGTAGCGTCGTCGTCTGTTCACACCAGTCACGGAGGCTTCATGATAAGATTGCCCGCCACATCTCTCGCAGTAGCCAAGTGGGCCCCGATTGCCGCCGTGATGCTTGCGCTCAGTTGCACGAGCGCACAACAAGTATCGCAGTTGTTTTACCCCGAGCCACAGTGGACTACTCCCCTACCGCCTGGAGTCAGCTCAAATCCACAGGAGTTCCGCAACAGTGTTGCTAGCATGAAGCTGCGGCCTTCCGACAGCGTTCACGTTCGTGCGCGAGCCGGCACGTGCCTTTTTTGCGTCGTGCACGTGAGAATTCAGGCCATCGGAGAAACTTGGCGGATAAAATACGATTCAGCACCCTCGATCGGCGTGCCCGTCGCGCTCATCCGGAATCTCGATTCAGTCCACACCGAGGCCCGATATGGGTTCCGGCCGGATACGGGAGCCGTCTACTATTTCTGGATCGATCGCAGACCCGGCTCCACAGCGGCACGCTTGACTGTGCTACAAGTCCCAGAGCATGGCGGTTCGGTCGCTGCGGGGCACCAGACTAACCTCCGGAGATGCCACCTCCGTCGACCGGGCGTGCCCGTCACATCGGATGCAGATTTTCTCGAGTACAAATCCCCTTGCGATCCGTCGCTGGCGGAAGGCCCGGCACGTGCCGGGGGCCCGCCCATCAGCAAGGCCTCATTGTTTCCGGGAGCGCCACTCGTTGCGATCGCGTCGCGATTCGCGGCGAATATCGGTCGGGGTATGGGTGTCTCTCAGGGTGGCTGGATAGACTGCAATTCGGGCTGTTGCAGATAAGAACTGCCCGCGTAATCAGCGATTGACCGGGGCCGCATGCCTGATCGTGAATCCGGCCGCTGGTCGCGGCCGGATTCGCTCGACTCTACCCCGTCTCAGCGCTGCGTTCGGCGCGTGTGGCATCACGACGGTATACGAGACTTCGGCACCCGGAGAAGAAGAGGAACTCGCCGAGCGTGCGATAGCCGCCGGCGCGCAGACCATCGTTGCAGTCGGGGGCGATGGGACCTGCGGCCGGATCGCGAATGCGATTCTCGGAACTTCTATCCCGTGTCGGCTGGCGGTTGTGCCCGCGGGAACGGGCAATGACTTCGCGAAGACGCTCGGCGTGACCGGTTACGCCCCCGAGCAGATTGCAGACCTCGTGCTACGCGGAGATGCCACACAAATAGACGTAGGCGTGGTCGATGGCTGCCATTTCCTGAACAGCTGCGGCTTCGGATTCGACGCCTCCGTGCTCGAGGCCAGCAATCACGTCCGACTTCTCAGAGGTGACGCGGTTTACATCTACGCTGCTCTCCGGCAGCTCTTCTCCTACCGCGGAATCGATGTTTCGGCGAAGGGTGCTCCAGGCGTGAAGCCCGGACGAATGCTAATGGTCACCGTCTCGAACGGGCGCTTCCTCGGCGGCGTGTTCAAGATTGCACCGCACGCGTCCGTTCTCGACGGTAAGCTCGACGTTTGCTTCGTCGGTGACAGCAGCGTCGCGGAGCGGGTGAACCTCTTTGTCGGCGCGATGCGCGGGAATCACCTCGGCATGCGATCAGTTTCCGCCGCGGGTGTCCAGCAATTGGCCCTCACATTTTCTAGCAATCCATTGATGGAGGTGGATGGCGAGCTGCGCAGAGCGAGATCGCCGACCGTGGAGCTCAAGTGCGTTCCGCGCGCTCTGTGGGTGCTGGCTGCTCCGGGCGCCCTCCTATAACCTGCCAAAGTCCGGCTAGACGGGTGGAATTGTCAGGACCACGGTGTCGCCAGGAGCGACCGTGATCTCCTGACTGATAGAGTTTCGTCTGCCGCCGATCGGATCGGCGATGAAGCGAAGGGACGCGAGTCCGCCGGCAACACTGGGCGGAAGTGTAAAATTGGTCTTGCTGTTTCCCGTCGCGATTCCAAGCCGAACGCGCTGTGAATTGCGCACCACATAGACGGTCATGTCAGAGAAACCCTGGTTGTCCACCTGAACGACCATCGGCTGGTTCGGATCGGCGTTCCCGGTACCACTTCCCATTCCGGCGCATGCCCCGACAGCGACAAGGAACAGTGATAGCGTGGACGATTGGATTTTCATGGCAGGCCCAGCTTAAGGCAGCGGTTCGAGTCGCATCGCACTGCGGCATAATGCGTTCCAGACAAGGGCACGATAGCTTTGGAGCACGATGCTGAAACCTTTGATAATCGGAATCGCGGGCGGGTCGGGTTCGGGCAAATCCACGGTCGCAAGGAACGTCGCCGAGCACCTCACGACGTCATCGGTCGCGTTCATGGACATGGACGCGTATTACAAGAATTTCACTTCACTGTCGCTGAACGAGCGTCGAAAGCTGAACTGGGACCATCCCGATGCTTTCGATTACGATCTCCTCTGCGCGCATCTCCACGCGCTGGGCATGCGTCAGGCGATCGAGAAGCCCGAATACGACTTCGTCACGCATCTCCGGCGCGACGAGCCGACGCGAGTCGAGCCGGCGGATGTCGTGGTGATCGACGGCATCCTTCTCTTCGTCGATGAGCGTGTGCGCGAGCTGTGTGACGTAAAGGTGTTCGTCGATGCGGACGCCGACATCAGGCTCATTCGGCGCATTGAGCGCGATACCCACGTGCGCGGCCGGCCGCTCGACGAGATCATCGAGCAATACCTCTCGACCGTTCAGCCGATGCACCTTCAGTTCGTCGAGCCGAGCAAGCGCTACGCCGATGTGATCGTTCCCCGCGGGGGGCACAACGCAATCGCGATCGAGATGATCGTCGCTAAGATCCAGCGGCGGCTGCAGCGGACGGCGGGTGCGCGCGAGGCGCGACATACGCCATCAGAACAGCGGCCAGCGCCCCCAGCACGAACATGACGGACCAGACCGTGACGGGCCCGAACGTCGCGAGGAGCTGAGTTCCCATCCAGGGTCCGATCGTGAGCGCAACGCTCAGCGCCATGCTGTAAGCGCCCATGTATGCACCACTACGGTTCTCGTGAGCGATCTCCCCCATGTGCGCGGCCATCGCCGGAAAGAGCATCATCTCGCCGAAGGTCCAGACTACCACGGTGGCAATGACGCCGGCCAGAGACGCGATCACGCCCAGCGCACCGAAGCCGATCGCGAACAGCATCGACCCAATGACGAGCAACCGGGCGTTCGACCAGTGCGCGGTCGCCGTGTTGAGCGGAACCTCCAACGCTACGATCAGCAGCGTGTTGATCGTGAAAAGCATTCCGTAGAACGCGGGCGACAGGTCGAGGTATTCCACGAGGTAGAGCGGTAGTGCCGATTCGTGCTGAAAGAATACAACGCCCACAAGCAGGACCCCGCCCAGAAAAATCAGAAAGTGCTTGTCGTGAAGGATTGTCGCCGGGCCAATCGGCGCGTCGTGGCGGTTCTCGGCTTCGGAATTCACACCGCTGAAGGCGCGCCAGGGCGTGAGCGCCAGCACCGCGCCCGCGAGCAACGTCGTCGCGGCGTTGACTGCGAACATCGCGCGGAACGACACAGTCGCGAGAAAACCGCCGAGTGCGGGACCGATGCTCATGCCGAGGTTGATCGCGAGCCGATTGAGCGCAAATGCCTGGCGTCGCTGCTCGGGCGAAACGACGTGAGTGATCGCGGCAAGGCTGGCTGGGCGAAACAGCTCCGAGCACCCAGCCCAGAGCACAGTCATCGCCGCAACAGCCGTGAAGCTCTTCGCTATCGGGAACAGCAGCAACATGATTCCCGAAGCGATCATTGATACGCGCATCACCGGAAGCGCCCCAATGCGGTCGCTGAGGCGACCACCTCGGGCCGAAGACGATCGCCGACGCTCCGTAGAGCGCGAGCATCAAACCCGCTCGGGAAGGAGAGAAACCCAGCTCCCGCGTGAGATAAAGCACGAGGAACGGGAGGACCATCATCCCGGTGCGGTTGATCAGGTTGGTCGCGAAGAGGAGCCACACCTCGCGCGGCAACCCACCAAGCCCGCGCCACGGATTCAGTCGG
>JANMMF010000036.1:0-2644 GCA_031372985.1 Gemmatimonadota bacterium | reverse complement strand
CAGTTCGATCCGCTCGCCGGTCCGGCGAACGACGTCAACGAAGCGGCCGACGAGGCCATCAAGCGGTTCTCCTTCATCGACGGATCGAGACAGGTGGCCGGTGGCGCGAGCTACGGTGGCCACCTCGCCAACTGGCTTGCGGTCACGACCACCCGTTACCGCGCGCTCGTCAGCCACGCGGGCGAATGGGACCTCGAGACCCAATGGGCGACCAGCGACTTCAACTACGACCGGGAGCGAAATGTCGGCGGCCCGCCGTGGGCCGGTGACTCCCTATGGCGCACGCAGAGTCCGATGAGATTCGCAGCGAATCTCAAGACGCCGGTGCTCGTGAGCGTCGGAGAGCGCGACTTCAGAGTTCCGATGAACAATGCGCTCGAATTCTGGACCGCGTTGCAGCGGCAGCGGGTGCCGAGCAAGCTGATCGTGTGGCCAACGGAGAATCACTGGATCCTGAACGGCGAGAACAGCCGCTTCTTCTATCGTGAAGTGCATGCCTGGCTCGCCCGCTGGCTCAACGCACCCGCGCGAACCTGAATCGATTTGACGATTCAACGTTATCTCGCACCCAGCGATTTCTCAGCGGCAGAAAGCTGGAGACTGGTCGAGTGGTGCAGGAAACTCGGAGCGGATGAATTCACGGTCGATTGCCTTGGCAGCGAACAGCATGTTGAGGCGAAGGTCTGGCGTCCTTTCGAAATGGCGGTGCGCCCTTTTTCCAGAGGAGAGAAAGTGCGCGAGCGTATGAGTGGACGCACCGCGGACGACTTGACGCGGAGCAGCAAGCTCTGGGAGCTGAACGCCACAACGCTAGGTGCGCTGCAGCGGGCGTTACCAGGTGGGCTCCTCGCCTACGACCCCGTGGGACAGGGCTGGTTCGAAGATCCAGTCTTCTACCGGGGCGGGCGCCTGATGCTGGGGGTGCTCTCGCACGAGGCGTTCGCGATCATGAGATTGTCAGATGGCGAACCGGCGGAGCTCTCCGCAGCCGGTTTCCCCAGTCACGATTCACTGCCACGGGTTGGGTAATCGCGATCGCGCACGTTAGCGCTGCCGTCCCCCGCGTGTGAGCGCACGATCGAGCGCGTTCGCGAACGCCTGCTTCTCACGCGCCCCGTAAGCTGCCGGGCCGCCCGTCTCGACACCGGTCCCCCGCAGTTCATCCATGAAGTTCCGCACGGACAGCCGCTCTCCAATGCTGTCGACCGTGTACTCATCGCCTC
The DNA here is from genome assembly GCA_031372985.1 of Gemmatimonadota bacterium. Taxonomy (GTDB): domain Bacteria; phylum Gemmatimonadota; class Gemmatimonadetes; order Gemmatimonadales; family Gemmatimonadaceae; genus UBA4720. Next base: position 1,421 of record JANMMF010000036.1, on the reverse strand, counting down.
GCGGATCGAGCACGACGACTCCCTTCGGAACGAGGAGCGCAGCCAGCGGAATGTCAGCCGTGACCGCGACATCGCCCGCTACCGCGTGCTCCGCGATATAGCCGTCCGCCACATCCGGCCCACCATCCACGCGCACTGCCGACAGGTGCTTGTGGCCTGGCGGGAGCTGAAGCCGCTGGTTGGCCACGAGGATCGTCGCCAGCTTCAGACGCTCAGACGCGCGAAAGCAGATCTCCTTCACTTCCCGCGGGGCCGCGTCGGCGTCGATCCAAAGTGTCATGGCCACGAGGTACACCTGGATGGTGGAGGCTCGCCGCTCACTGAAGATTTCTGCAAGCTTAGGGAAGGTCCGGGAGGAACATGAGCACAGGAGCAGCCACGGGAGTTCTACAAATCGGCTTTTGCTGCAATCGAGGTCCACCGAGTGGAGGATCCCGGCGGGTCGGTGGTGTCGCGGTTATCGGTTGACGGCGCGGAGTTCTGGCTGAGTGACGAATCTCCCGAGAACGGCAACTATAGTCCAGAGTCTCTGGGTGGCGGTACCGTTCGGATGATTCTGACCGTGCCGGATCCGGATGTGGTGTTTGCACAAGCGGTTGCGTCCGGAGCCCGGGTGATCGTTCCCGTCGAGGACAACTATGGGTGGCGCGTTGGCCGCGTCGTCGATCCATTCGGCCATCACTGGGAAATCGGACGTCCGCTCGAATCATAGACCACCGGTGTCCGCGGAGCTTCTCGAGAACATGAATTCATGCATCCCAACGCCGAACTGATACGGAAGTTCTACACAGCGTTCGCAAGTCGCGACGCTCGTGGGATGGCCGCCTGCTATCATCCGGCCGTGATATTTTCTGACGAGGTCTTCACCGAGCTCGAGGGCGCGCGGGCAACGGGAATGTGGCAGATGCTCTGCGAGCGCGGCAAAGATCTGAAGATCGAGTTCCGCATCATCGAGGCTGACGACTCTACCGGCCGTGCGCATTGGGAGGCCTGGTATACGTTCTCGACAACGGGCCGGAGAGTTCACAACAAGATCGACGCCCGCTTCGAGTTCAAGGATGGAAAGATCATCCGGCACCGCGATAGTTTCAGTTTCTGGGCGTGGGCATCGCAGGCGCTCGGACCGACGGGACTGCTGCTTGGTTGGTCGGGCCTCGTAAGGAATCGCGTCCGGGCACAGGCAGCGAAAAATCTCGCTGCCTTCCTGCGAGACAATGGTGGATGACCGGGATATTAGACCAATGCATACTATCCGCGTAGCACTCCCCTCGATGATGGCCTTCGCATTTGCGGGTGCCGCGTGCGCCCAGCGCGCGGGCGACCCTGCGCCGAGCACCAGTGCCAACACTGCCACGTGCTCTCCGATCGAGACGCGGGCGCCGAACGGGGCTGACCAACGTCCGGCTTCCCCCGGTCAGACG
>JANMMF010000010.1:0-4184 GCA_031372985.1 Gemmatimonadota bacterium | reverse complement strand
ATGCAGACCCCTATAATGTCGTAGTGATCGACGAACTGAAAAGCCTCCTCGGTGATCGGGTGTCGGCATCGGACGCGGTGCGCGAGCACCACAGCCACGGCGAATCCTGGCACGCCGCCGGCATGCCCGACGCCGTCGTCTTTCCGGTCGCCACCGACGAAGTCAGCGCCATCGTCAAGATCTGCGCCCGGCACGGCAAACCGATCGTGCCGTTCGGCATGGGCAGCTCGCTCGAAGGGCACGTCAACGCCATTCACGGCGGGGTGTCGATTGACCTCACGCGGATGCAGAAACCGACCGAGCTGGGCAGGATTGCGAAGGAGGTTACCGCGACTTGACCGCCACCCTGCCTTCCGCGCCGAGCGTCCGGCCATGGGAAAAAGGTAAGGATGCTTCCCGGAGTCCCCTGCTCGTTACCGAAGTAGAAGTGGTAGGTGGTGGGATCGTCGAAGTTTACGGTGCGCTTGACGAGTCTGAAACCAAGAATGCCGGCGTAGAAGTCGAGATTCCGCTGCGGGTCACTGGCTATACCGGTGACATGATGAATACCGGCAGTGCGGAAGCTCATCGTCCCGATTCTTGCCTAGCTTTTCTTCGGATTCTTTGGAGTCTCGCGCTGGTCGGTGCTCGTACGGGGTCCGCCGAGCTCTCCGCCGTAACCGCTCTTGTGCTCATTGGGGTGGGAAGGAACGTCTTCCGGGTTCGGCCGTCCGGAGCGAGTGCCTGAATCACCGTCGCCCTGCCTCGTAGGTTGCGTACCTTGTTCCTTCTCTCGTCTGGATGCCATTATATCTCCAATCTGTATCCTTCCATGTAAAGCAACGGACATGCCGTTCGCTGAGGCGTTGATGTGAGTCGCACCCAGGCCCCCAGTAAGCCCAAAAAATCGAAAAGCTTCCGCAACCTGAGCGATCCCAAGACACTCAGTGAGCTGGCGTTGCGCCTGAAGGAGGGAATCTACATCACCACGCTCGACGGCGAGATCGTGGATGCGAATCCCGCTTTCCTCGAAATGTTCGGCGTCGAATCACTCGAGGACCTGAGGGGCTCTCGCACGAGCGACTTCGTGCGGCCAGAGGTGAGAGCGCGAGAGATGGCGCTGCTGGAGCGCGACGGCTCCGTTCGAGATTACGAGTTCCAGCTCACGCGGCGCGACGGCGAGGTAAGAACGGTCACGGACAGCGCCTTCCTTTCCGTTGATCCAAAAACCGGCGACAAGTACTGCCACGGAATTCTCGTCGACATCACCCAGCGCAAGGAGCTACAGACCCAGCTTCTCGAGCTCAGCATCCGGGATCCGCTCACCGGCTGCTACAACCGGCGGTATCTGAACACGGTCACGCGGCAGTGCGAGGCGCAGCAGAAGGGAGAGTTCGGGTGCATCTACCTCGATATCGATCACTTCAAGCAGTACAACGACACTAACGGTCACGCCGAGGGTGACAGTGTTCTGGTGAAGATGGCTCGTTTCCTCATGCGGCACGTGCGGGCTGAAGAAGCGGTCGTCCGCGTCGGCGGTGATGAATTTCTGGTGGTGTTGTGTGACTCCGGTGAAGAACAGACCGAGAGCGTGGCGGCTCGCCTGCGTGCGGCTGCTCCGACATCCGCCCCCGTACAGTTCTCGATGGGATGGGCAGCGCGTCGGAATGGGGAGAGCTTCGAGGACACCATGATTCGCGCCGACCAGCGACTCCTGGAAGTGAGAGTTGATGAGCGTCGGGACATGCAACAGAAACGGCGCAAAAAACGCCCAAAAGCCAGTTAACCCCTTAATGCTGGCCTGAACACCCGGTCAGACGCCATCAAAGACCATGGGTGTGCAAGTGAGCCCCCGAGACACGTCCCACAGTAGAACCCATTCTACCGGTGTCTCCATGCGCTCACTTCTTTTGATACTCGCTCTCTGCCTTCCAAGTCTCAGCTCCGCACAAATCGTGGTGGAAGACATACCACGTCCGTGGCCCTGCCCGGTTCCACCGCCATGCCGGCCGGGGAGACCTTGCGTGATGCCGGCGTGCGGAATTACGAGCCCTGCGGTGTTTCGCCAGAGCAGCGAGGTCAAGGTGGACCTCGCGGATCGCGTGCTGCGCTACGAGATCACCGAAACCTTTGTAAATCGCGGGAGCAGAGTCGGCGAAGCGGATTTCATGTTCCCGCTGCCGAAGGGCGCTGCGTTCCAGGACCTCAAGCTCGAGATCAATGGTGAGCTCGTTGCGGGCGAAACGATGAGCGCCGACCGCGCGCGACAGATCTATGAGGACATCGTGCGCCGCCAGCGAGATCCGGCGCTGCTCGAGTGGATGGGATATGGACTGCTTCGCGCGAGGATCTTCCCAATCGCGCCCGGCGAGCAGAAGAAAGTCGTCGTGCGCTTTCAAACTGTGGCCCCGCGAGAGGGCGATGCGTTGAGAGTCGACTACTTCCGCGGACTGCGGACCAACCAGCGCGAGGCGAGTCAGCGGTCGGAAGGGTGGATGCGATTCGTGCTCACCTATCCCGGCGACGCGATGTACGGTACCGCGTATTCGCCGACGCATTCGCTATACAACGAAGCATACAACGAAGCAGAATTCACCGAAGAGACAGTCAGCGATCGCTCGTTTGCCTCGCGCAATCGTGGGTCGAAGCGCCGGGTTGAAATAAGAGATGCGCGCGGAGAGGTCACGCTCCTTATTCCAATCCGGCGTTCAACCGCGGCAGCGATCTCGCTGCTGGCCAACGCACCGGGCAACGACGATGGCTTCGCGCTGATCACGCTGTCACCGCCCGCGGTTCAGCCGCGTGCCGTGCCGCGTGACCTGACCTTCGTGATAGACGTATCGGGTTCGATGACCGGCGAGAAGATGGAACAGGCGCGCGCGGCGGGTAAGCAGGTACTCCGGTCGCTGTCTTCGATGGACCGCTTTCGCCTGATAGATTTCTCGAGCGACGTGCGAACATTTCGCGACAATTACTCCATAGCGACCCGCGAGAACATCGGAGCCGCTGAGCGGTATCTCGATGATCTCGAGGCGCAAGGATCGACCAACATCTCGGGGGCCCTGGACGAAGCATTTTCTACCTCTGTACAGTCCGGCAGACTGCCGATCGTCCTGTTTCTCACGGACGGTCAGCCGACAGTTGGCGAAAGGGATCCATCAGCCATCGCGTCGAGGGTCGCGAAGCTGCGCGGGACGCGCAGGCTCTTCACTTTCGGAGTAGGTGCGGACCTCAACGTCTCACTGATCGAGCAGCTCGCACTCGAGGGTCGGGGCACCGCCAGCTTCGTGCGCCCGAATGAATCCGTGGAACGCGCGGTGGGGATCGTGGCGAGCCGGTTGACGAGTCCGCTCGTCACGGACGTCCGGATTCGCGCGGACGGGGTACGCCTTCGCAAGATGCACCCTTCGGGGTCGGTGGACATATTTGCGGGCGAGGACCTCGTGATTCTGGCGCGCTACAGCGGGAGTGGGAATGCAGTTATTCGCTTCGAGGGCCAGACGACGAGTGGTCCCGTGAGCTGGGCCTCGCGCGTCAACTTTCCGGAGCGCTCGCGCGAGAATCCATTTGTGGCGCGACTGTGGGCTACTCAGCGCGTAGGCTATCTGAGCGCGGAGAAGAGGAAGCACGGTGGGTCTCAGGAGATCAACGACGAGATTCGGGATCTTGGAGAGCGCTTCGGCATTCCGACTGAGTTCTCATCGTATCTCGTGGTGGAGCCTGGAATGCTTCGGGGGAGAGCTATGGGTGCGGGCGGAGTGCAGCTCCAAAACAGCGTGGTCACTGGCGCAACAGCCGCATCCGCGCCGGCCACCGTCCAGTTCGAGGCAGCAAAGCAGGCAGCTGCGCAACGCTCTGCGACGAGCCTTTCGGCTGCAGATGCGGCAGCAAACATGGGTTACGCCGGGGAGCGTCGAAGCGACAATGTGACCAGAGCCGGCAACGTGACATTCGTACTACGCGATAGTGTCTGGACCGACGTGCGGTACAAGAAATCCGGCACAGTACTCCAGGTGAAGCCATTCTCCGATGCGTACTTCAAGCTGATCGAGATGATTCCAGAACTGCGTGAGCCGTTCTCGGTTGGCGAGCGTGTCATCGTAGCCGGCCGCAGCATGGCGATCGAGCTGACTCCGTCGGGGAAGGATCGACTCACCGATGGCGACGCAACCCTGGTGCGGGACCGCTGGTGACCGAGTGACGGA
>JANMMF010000421.1:0-13811 GCA_031372985.1 Gemmatimonadota bacterium | reverse complement strand
GATGAACGACGCCAGCACTGATACCGGCAGCGCCAGACCAGTGATAACGGTCGATCGCCACGAGTTGAGGAAGACGAATACGACGAGCACGGTGAGCAGAGCTCCGATCAGCAGTGCCTCTTCGACGTTGCGAACCGATGCCTTAACGCGCTGACCGGCGTCCTTCACGATGTCGATCTTTACTCCTGCCGGAAGCGTTTTCTGGATCTCCTCGACCTTCGTCCTGACCTTGGCGCTGACATCGGTCGTGCTGTATCCCTTCGCTTTCACGACGTTGATGCCGACCGCCTCGACTCCATTGTAGAGCGCGAGTGACCGCTGCTCCTGAGTGCCGTCGATCGCGGTAGCGACCTGGCCGAGCCTCACTATCTGCCCACCACGCTCGGCCACCACGAGGTTGTTGAAATCCTGCGGGCCCTCGAGACGCCCCTGCAGCCGGATCGTGCGCTCCTCGAGATTCCCGTTCACGCGTCCAACCGGTGCGGCGAGGTTCTGCGATTGCAGCGCTTGCACGACTTGACCGACTCCGATCCCGGCCGCCTGCAGCGCCTGGGGATTGAGCTGAATCGTCATCTCACGCTTGACGCCACCCACGAGCTGAACCTGTGCAATGCCCGGAATTCCGCGGATCTCGCTGGTGATGTCGGGATCCACCAGACGTGTGAGCTGCGCGGGGGTCATCGTCGGCGACGCAATGGTCATCGATACTATCGGCTGATCCGCCGGGTCGAACCGCTGGAGCACCGGCTCCTTCATCTCGACCGGCAGATCTGCGCGGATCCCCGAGATTGCGTCCCGAATGTCCTGCGTCCCGACTTGCGGATCCTTCTCGAACAGGAAGAGCGTGATGATCTGAGCATAGCCGTCGCCGGCGGTGCCGAAGATCTTGTCGACGCCCGAAATCCCCTTGATCGCATCCTCAACGGGCTTCAGGATCTCGCGCTCGACTCCTTCGGGAGATGCGCCCGGATACGGTATGAACGTGAGTACGACCGGCTGCTGAATATCCGGAAACTCATCGACCTGCAGTCTCCACAGCGCGAATAACCCGAACACGACCAGCGCCACCATCGTCACGACGGTGATCATCGGTCTCTTGATGGCAAAATCTGAAATGACCATACGTCAGCTCCCCTTACCGCTATTGGCTGCCGGACTCCCTGCCGGCACCGAAACCCGCACCGCAGTCCCCGGCGTTATTCCCTGTGCCGCTCCGACAAGAAGCGTGTCTCCCGCTTGCAGACCCGACAATACTTCCGTCGTCTCCGAGCTCTTGTCGGTCAGGCCGATCACAACCGGAACCTTCTCGACCTTTCCCTGCTTTACGCGCATCACCGACGGCTCTGTTCCCCGCAGATCGACGGCCGTCGACGGGACGACGAGTCCCATCTTCGTCGTGCTCGACATCCGTCCCGTCGCGAACAACCCGCCGACGAGCGCGCGACCGGCGTTCGGAATCGAGACATAGATGCGCACCTGACGAGTCGTCGGATCAGCGGTTGGGTTGATTCGAGTGATACGTCCTTCAAATTGACGGCCGGGATAACCGCTGACCGTGAACTGGACCGGCACGCCGATCCTGATTGCTGCGAGCTGCTCGGCCGGCACCGACGCCTCGAGCCTCATGCCCGACGGATCGACGACGGTGAAGAGGGCGGTACCCGGCTGGACAACATCGCCAGGCGAAACCGGGCGCTCACTCACGACTCCGCTGAAAGGCGCCGTGACGGTGGTGCTGCGGTACGCCTTCTCCGCGCTTGCCAGCCTCGAGTTCGCCTCCTCGAGGGCCGCCTGCGCGGCGATTGACGTCCGACGCGACTGGTCGATATCCCGCTCGGCGATCGCGCCCGCGGCGAGGAGCTTCTGGTTGCGGGCAAGATCTTTCGCCGCGACGTCTGCCGCATTGCGCGCGGACACGAGTCCGGCGCGCGCGGATGTGTACGCGTCCTGGATTCCGCTCGCGTCAATTCGCGCGAGCACGGCTCCGGCATTCACGGCCTGGCCCTGATCGGCATAGGTCTGGAGAACGCTGCCGGGAACCTGCGCACGAAGCACGGCGGCGCGCTCGGGCTCGAGCGTTCCGGAAATGGATGGACCCGTCTCGATCGATCCGTTCGCGGCGACCGCAATGTTCTCGGGGCCGACCACCATGGTTTCGATCTTCGCCGTTTCGGCTGCGGAGGCGTCGTCACTCTTGCTGCACGCGTTGACTGCGACGAGGGCAGAAAAACCCAGCAGCACGGCGGCACTCTTTCTCTGGATACTGCGATCTATTCTCATCATATGAGTCTCTCTCGTGTCCTTACTGTGGTGGAATGCCGGTCTGTTGCTGCTGTGCCTGCGCCTGCTGCTGTGCGGCCTGCTGACTGCTACTCTGCTGAGATTGCTGCTGTGCGGCCGCCGCCTGGGTTTGCGCCTGGGCTTGAGTTGCGCCGGTCGACTGAAGAGGAAGATCAGGAAGCAATTCCAGCTTCACACGTGCAACCTGAAGATCTCTCGCGGCCAGAGCGCGGTTTGCCACCGCCTGCTCGAGCAGGATTCGCGCGTCATTCAGCTCGAGCTGCGTCGAGATGCCTTCCCTGTATCGAACGTCCGCGATCGAGTATGCCCGGGTCGCCTGCTCGACGGTGCCAAGGCTGGCCTGCCACGCCGCTCGCGCCTGGAGGAGATTGTTGATCGTCACGCGCGAGTCGAGCGCCGCGAATTCGCGGAGCTGGTCGTAACGGGCTTGCGCGTCGCGCACGTTCGCCTCCGCTACCATTTGATCGCCTTTGATGCGGCCGCCGGTGAAGAGCGGAAACTGCGTCCCGAGTGCAACCGTCCAGTTCGTCCGGAAGTCTCCCGAACCAGGAAATCCCGTCAAAGGAAACGCGACCTTCCCATACTGTGACGTCAGCGCCAGCGTCGGGAAGCGCTGCGCTTTGGCAACCTTCAGGAGGCCACGTTGTGCATCGATCGCTTCCGCCGCCTGCCGCACGGTCGCCCTGTCGACAGCCGCAGTATCGCCTGCGATTGCGGCGGTTGCAGCGACCGCAGCAGCGGCCGCTGCCGAATCGTCTACCGCGGTCGTCAGCTGAATTACATTCTCGAGCGGAAAATTCAACAGCTGCTTCAGCCTGAGATAGGCAACTTCACGATCACTCTGCCGTTGAATCACGATCGGACGCTGGTTTGCGCTCGAGACCTGGGCGCGCAAAAGCTCGAACTCCGACACGTTGCCAACCGTGCGCGCGAGCTGGGTTTGCCTGAGGACTTTGTCGGTCTGCACCGCTGAAGACTCGGCGAGCGCAACCAGCCGATCGGCGAGGGCGGCGTCGAAGTACGCCTGCGTCACGTCGAGACGAATTTGCGCCCGCTGAGCTGTCAGCTCGATCTCGGCTGAGCGGCGGCCCGAATTCGCCACGGCGTTCTGGGCCGAAATTCGTCCACCGGAAAACAGGCTCTGCGATAACGCGAGGCCGGCGTTGTACTGATTCTTCGCGCCGAAGCCGAGGTTGCCGAAGGATGCGAACGGATTCTGTCCGAGTGCGCAGCGCGACGCGTCCTCGAGTCCAGCGAGGCGTTCAGTGGTCGTGGCGGTCGCATCGCGGAGGTATTGATCGCAAGGCGTTGGCGGAGGTGTCGGCTTGGTAGTATCGACCGCGGGCGCGCTTCCGCCGACGGCGAACTGTGACGCCAGCGTGCGCGTGTAGCTCGCGGAGGCATTCAGTTGCGGCAGCCGTTGGCTGCGCGCCTGGTACTGTTGTCCCTGCGCGCGTTGTACTCCAGCGCGAGCGATGCGAATCGCCTCGCTTTGCGCCTCGGCAGTTCTGACGGCTTCGTCGAGGGAGATTGCCCGGAGCTGCTGAGGTGACTGCGCCGATGTCGCGACCTGGGCTCTGGCTGGCGGCGCGATCAGGATCGCGACGGCGAAGGCCGTTCCTATAGTTCTGGCCGCACTGCGGCCACGATTTTGATTCTTTCTTGAAGACACTGTTCAGGCTGAAAGTTGTTTCGTTCGTTTCGATTGCTTGTTCGTCGTTCGGCGGGAGCCGAATTCGACACCGAGAGCGCGCAGGAGGAGAACCGTGTACATGTGCGCGGCCTTTCCCTGGGGTTGCGGGTAAACGTCCGGCATCATTCCGCGTCCCATGGCGTCGGCGAACATCGCCCCCATGAGCATTGCCGCCGCGGTTTTCGGGTCGAACTTTTCAGACGTACCGCCCTGTCGCCGGAGGGCGACGAGATACTTGCATAACTCGTTCGACGCCTGCGTGGGAACGAAGCTGGCGCATTTGGACATTTCGGGTCGCTCTTCGATCTCACCCATTGTCTTACGGATGATCGAGCTCCGAAGTCTCAAATGCTGGATGAAGGACTCGCTCCACTCGGTCAGCTCGCGCTCGGGATCCGACGGGATCTCCGGGAGCGTGGCCAGGCCGGCCGACTCCGTCATGTGCTTCATTGCCTCGCGGAGCAGTGCTTCCTTGGACCCGAACTGCCGAAAGATCGTGATTTCGTTGACGCCCGCCGCGTCGGCGATGCGCCGAGTGGTCGAGCCGCGGAAACCGTGCTGCGCGAAGACTTCGGCGGCGGCGGCAAGGATTTCATCTCTACGGTTCATGGATCGGATATTAATGAAGGCGTGCTCCAGGATGCAAGTAGTCACTTACTTACACAATCGTTTCCACAAACACGTATCAGGGGGGGCATTTGGCGAAACCGACTGACTTGGAAAACGCTATCGATAAAGCACTTACGCAGGTGCGGCGCGCCATCGATGGGGGGATGAAGGCGTCCGACGGCGGCTCGGCGCGGCCTCATTTGGAGAAGCTGGAACGGGAGCTAAAGACCGAACGGGAGCACGGCTCGGTCGATCGCGAATGGTTCAAGAGAACTCTTCGCTGGGTCGTTGAATGGGCTCCGGAGAGCGATCCTACTCTGATCGCGGCGTTGGGGCAGATTGTGCGTGTGCCGCCGACTCAGCCCGCTTAGGATGGCCCCTTAGCGGACGACCAATGGATCGCGCGAATCTGCCAGCCCTTGTCAGTCCGAGTCAGAATCATCAACTCCGCGGCTAAGCTATTGATGTCCCGCCCTCGAAAGCTCCCTTTCGCCGTCGACGTGGATACGAGCCACGAAACATTTCCGTCGCGACTGTAAGAGATGAGAGTCCGTTTTTCGCTGACGCCTTTCGCGAATTCGATGTCGGCGGCGAGGTGGTGCGCCAGATATTGCTCACGGGATTCTACTTCCCCGCCTTCCAGTACTCGCACATCCCGAGCAAGGAGGGTCTTGATCGTGGTCGTATCACCACGTTCCATAGCAGAATGGAAACGGGCTGCAGTCCGGGCGATGGCAACGGAATCTGCACTGGAGCTGGATGACGGTTTGATCTTGTCCGGTGCGGTTCCACGAGGATTATCGAGGGCGACCGCCGCAAACAGGGCGATGGAAACTCCGATTGCTGGATTCATGAGTTCAAAGGTGGTAAAGGATTTATATACGATCCGGCTGACGCTAGATTTGATATTGAATAAAATGCCCTGCCGCGAGGGCGTCGTCGAGGGAGCGGTCTCACAGGGGAGGGTTTATCTCTGACCAATAGGCCAAAGGGAAAAAGAAGCGGATCCGACGCGATTCGTGCCCAGGACACGGTGCGCCTATCAGCGGTCGGAGCGGGGATGCTCCTTGGTGATCTCGAGCAGCGGGTGATAGATGCAGCCTGGAAACTGAATCGTCCCTCGACCGCGAGGGAATTGCACGATGTTGTCGCGCGTCGGCACGATGTCGCCTACATAACCGCAGTGACGGTAGCCAATCGCCTGGTCGAGAAAGGCCTCATGCGCAGAGAGAAGCTAGAGCAGATTTTCCATTATTCGCCGACTCTCAGTCGGGAGGATTTCCTGCTTCATGCTTCTCGCCACGTCGTTGGACGAATCCTGGGTCTTGGAGCACGGGCAGTGACGAGCTCGCTGGTGGACGCGCTCGCCGAGCACGAGCCCGAACAACTCGCGGAATTGGCACGGCTCGTCCGGAGAAAGTTGAAGGAACCGGAGAAATAGGCACGTGAGTACGTCTTGGAGGAGGCGCGGCAATGCCCGCTGATGGCGTGACTGCCAACGGCATCCCACTCACGCTGCTGGAGAGGAAAAACGCCCGCCGGCGGCTGCTGCTGTTATCGGTTGCACTACTGATACTGCTGAGCACGACCCCGATTCTCGGACACCACATTGTAGCAACCGCTGGATCGCTTACTCCGAATCGAGATCACCTCTTCGGGCTGTGCGTGGTTGCGCTCCAGTCGTTGTTGTCGCCGGTCCATGAAGGGTTTCATCTATTGTTACTCGCGGGCCTGCTCTATGCCGTACTGGATCGGATTCGAGCAGGCCGAGAGCTTACACGAGTTCTCGGAAGTCTTGAGGTGAGCTGCCCGCGTGGTGGGAGCGCCTTCGAGCGAGCAGCAAAGCGAGCGGGTCAACCGCTCGAGAGCGTTTGCGTTGTCGACGGTTTGCCGAACCCGGCCTTCACTGCCGGATGGTGGCGCCCAAGAATTTTTCTTGCCGTTCAACTTGAGCGTCTACTCACGGAAGATGAGCTCACCGCCGTGATTCTGCACGAAGGCGCACATGCGAGGGGCCGGGACCCACTCAAGCTATCGGCAATGCGTTTCCTTGCGTCGATGCTCTTCTACGTCCCGGCACTCCGCCGCATGGCGGACGATCTGGCGGACGAGGCGGAGATCGCAGCCGATGACCGTGCCGCGGCCAGCGATCCGGGTGTGCTGGCGTCTGCAATCGTCGCCTTGACTCAATTCGACCCGCTAAGCGCTGGTTCGCGCGCTTGTCGTGCGTCCGCCATAGCGCCAGGGATCCAGAGAGCTGGGCTGCTGGAACGTCGCGTCCGACGGCTCGTGGGGGAGCGCGCACCCGCGCGCACGCACTTGACTCGAAGGTCACTGACCTGGGCCGTCGCGACCCTGGCCCTGGTTTGGGTCTCCGGACTGCCGCTGGCTCCGGCTTCGGCCCGTGGGCTCAACCCAGAAAACAGCGCGCCGCACAACAGCACCGAACACTGCCGGCACCATCGCGGGCCCTTTTTCTCGCACCTCTTCTGTCCAGGCGCGACGCTCGAAAAGTCGGCGATCCGGTGCGCGCACAGCGTGGGAGAGATGTCCCGGGGCTGAGGCCCAGCAACACCTCCGCGTACGAGCGCGGATACCGCTCGTCAAGTAATATGTATCTGTATTTTATGGTCCGTAAAATGCAATTGCCTGAGCACGATTGTGCAACAAGATCCCAGCAAGCGGGTATTGTCTGGCAGGGCAAAACAACAACACGGACCACGGCCTGATCAAATGAAGCAGAGCACCAGGCGATTCGCCCGGCATTTCAGCACGACAGGGTCGATCGTGTTTCTTTCCCTTTGGGGCCCCACCAGCACGGCGGCTCAGACCGATTTTTACAATACGGATCGCGGTCGCCCCATTCAGATAGAGGATGCATACGTCACCGAGCGGCATGCCTTCGAGCTGAAGCTCGCACCGGTGAGGCTGGAGCGCTCGAACGGGGGTGTCTACAACTTGGGGCTCGAGCCCGAGATCGCCTATGGCATACTCCCTCGCACCCACATTGAAGTTGGGTTTCCTTTGGCGTACGTCGAAGCTGGCCAGCAGCGCAATACTGGGTTGGCGGGTCTCGATTTCTCCATCATGCACAATCTGAACGTCGAGACCGAGACGGTGCCGGCTCTTGGCATTCGCGCGGATCTATTGGCGCCCGTCGGGAGTCTCGCGGCGGAGCATGCATACGCATCCTTTACCGGTATGGCGACGCGGACGACTCGTTGGATTCGATTCCACGTCAACGGCCAGTACACCGCCGGGCCGGGCGCGCCCCGCGCCGCAGTCGGAGCCTCTCGCGTTGGAGGACCAGCCGCACTCGAAGTTTCGCGGTGGCTCGTTGGCGGGGCGATCGACAAGACGTATCCGCTTTCCGCCCTGCTAATCACGGCAGAGTTCTATGGTAGCAAGCCGATTGAATCGGATTCTCGCGTGGAGTACACCACCGGTGCTGGACTCCGATACCAGCAGAGCCCGACGCTCGCTCTGGATGCCGGCTTTGGCCGACGCATGAACGGCGAGAGCCCCGCGTGGTTCGTGACATTCGGCACTGCGTACGCATTCGGAATCAGGTCGTTGATTCCATTCGGACGGTGAGTGTTTGGACCGAGCTCGTCCGAAGATGAGCTTTCTTGAATGAGTTTTGATCGCGCTGAGCGATTGAGGAGCGATAAATGGAGAGAAACGAAGATATGATTCGACGAAGGGTGCCGCGGGCAGCTGCACTTTTCGCCGCCCTTGTCATAGCCTTTGCAGCGCAGCCTCCAACGGCAGGCGCGCAGTGGTCCAGAGCGTATGAGCAGTTCTACATGCCCGGCGATTTCAACTGGACGTTTCGACGAACGTACCCTGGTGCCGACCGGCTTTTCAACGCCTTCGACTATGGTCACGCCATCCTGTACGAAAAGCTCTATACGCGTCCGGGCGCCGATGTTTCACTCTTGGAGGACGAGGAGTACAACTTCATAACCAAGAAGCTCCTCGTCAGCCCGCCAAACCTTCCCCTCGAAGAGGCCGCGATCGAAGTCGCCTACGCCAAGATCGCGCCCGAGGCGAAGATGATGTTCGACTGGGCGCATCTGTTTCACCGGCAAGTCTACGACGTACTGGCTGACGAGAAGCTCTCGCAAGGCGAAAAGGACGCAACGATCGCCAGACTTATCAAGTACTACAAAACACGCCCGGATCTGGCTTTCAGCTCCTTCCCCAAGAGCATGGATCTGATGGAGGGCCAGCCCTACTCGCTCGCATTCAGGAATAAGTATCCCAAGTTCAACGGGCTCATCTGGGGATATCACTGGCTTCAGGTCGGGCTCTACGAGCCGCTCATGACCGGGAAAACCCTGGAGGAGCGCCAAGCCGGGGTAACGGCAGCAGTCGCTCGCTTTCGTCAAATGCTGGAAAACGCCCCCGAGCACATGCCGCGCATGATGCCGATGACGGCGGCAGTCGCGCCGACTTTCTCGAAGAGATATCCCGAGGCCGCGATCATCTTCGACAACCTGCACTCGATGCACGATGTCGTCTCCGATATTCTGACGAATCCCAAAGTTGCTCGGAATCGCAAGCGCGCCGAGATCCTTCGGGCTGGGGCTCTGTATCGAGACCGGACCTCGTACGTGATCACGTCCGCCGAGTGGATGGAGATGGCGCAAATGATGGGTGTCGAAAACATGGGCGGGCCCGCCGTCGGGTTTCTCCAAGGCTGGCCAACTCCGACGATTGCCCGCGGGCAATCGGCAGCGGAGGCTATGAAGAACATGGCGGGAATGGCTGGAATGAAGATGGACTCGTCATCATCAGCCGGAGCGGCGGGAATGGCGGGTATGGACCACTCCAAAATGGCAGGAAGCCCGGCCGGCGGGGCTGCGCCGATGAATCACGCCAGCATGACCACGCCTCCGGATTCCGCCGGCAGAACCGGGAGCATGAACATGATGGGGATGAACATGGATCGGTCGGCGATGATGCAGATGCACATGCGTATGATGGAGGACCCGGTCATCCGCGAGCGTGTGATGCGTGACACTACAATGCGCCGGCTCATGAATGAGATGATGCAGTCAATGCCAGCCGATCATGAAATGAACATGGGCGATATGGCGCCTTCAGAAGCCCGTCGCTCGGTTACGAGTCAGCGTGCGAAGAACAAATCCCGAACCTCCGCAACGTCCGCCAAATCCAGGAACACGTCTTCCATGACAAAAACCTCGACAGCAAAGAAGGTCAAAGCGTCGACCTCCACGGGAACGTCAACCCCGAAGAAGAAACCGGCGCTCAAACCAGCACCAAAGCCCGCGATGCCCCCGATGGATCACAGTAAGATGAACATGCCTGGGATGGAGATGCCGCCCGCCAAGAAGAAGTGATGCCCGAGCACGACCGGGCGACCAATCCCTCCGGAAACGATTCCCAACAGTCGGAAATGGCTGTTGGGACCGTTGTTGAGAACACCCCCTCCGGACTCAAGGCAACTCTCCGAGAGCGGCTAGCCCTTCACGCGCTCGATTATCCCATTCCTCCGTCAGCCAACCAGCTTCGCTACATGCTCGGCGGGCTGACGTTTGTTGGAATAATTGTTCTCATCATCACCGGGCTCATGCTCGACCAGTTCTACAATCCGTCACCGCTCGCCGCGCACGACAGCGTTTTGTACATCATGACGCGCGTACGACTCGGGAACTGGGTACGATCGCTCCACTACTGGGCGGCGACCGTTGTTTTTGTCACCGTGTTCTTGCACCTCGCATTCGTTTTCTGGCGTCGCAGCTACGCGCGCCCACGAGAAGTTACTTGGTGGGCAGGTGTAGGTCTGTTCGCCGTGATCTTCGGACTCATTTTCACCGGCACGGTGTTGCGGGGCGATCAGGAGGCTGGCGAAGCGTTGGCGCATGCAGTCGCCGGTGCGAAGCTGGCCCGAGCGCTTGGCTCGGTTATGAGCCCCGACTGGGCACAAAGCACTACGCTCTTTACGCGAATGCACAACATTCACGTAAGTCTGCTGCCGATCATGCTGCTCGCCCTCATCGGGCTGCATTTTACGCTGATTCGGGTTCTGGGAATCCAGGCGGACGAGCCGAAAACAGAGCGCTTCAGTAATCATGTACGCAAGCTGACCGGCGTTGGTCTCCTCTTGTTCGCCGCACTCGGCACTCTCGCTGCCCTCGCGCCCCCGGGGATTGGACATCCCGCGGTGGAGGGTGTTGAAGTAACGAAGCCGTTCTGGCCGTTTCTCTGGATTTATTCAGTCGAGAACAGCGCGGGGATGACAGGAATGGTCGTCGCGCCGGCGATTCTGTTTGGATTTCTGGCGGCGGTACCGCTCTTGGATCGCGGCGATCAGAGCCATCACCGGCCACCGCCCCTGTTACTGGCCCTGGGACTTGTCATGCTTGCCCTTTACGTGGGCGGCATCATATACGGGGTTTTCGCGCCGTTGAAGCAACACATGGGAATGTGAGGACGAGCATGAGTTTTCGCGGCATTCGATCAGGCATCGTGCTTCTCGCGCTCGCCGTGGTTCCGGTCCACAGCGCATCCGCTCACGGCACCGGGGCTATTTCGCTGAGCTCCAAGCAGTCCTTTCCCGGCGCGACACTGACAATTTTTGGGTCCGAGTTTGCGCGCAATTCTTCCGTACGCCTGGAGCTCCGCAGCATTCTGACGAGCTACATCTTTGGCCGGGTCCAGACGGGCGCGAAGGGAACTTTTCAGCAAGTCGTCACGATCCCGGCCGGGAGCAAGCCGGGACAATACACTATTGTTGCGGTCGCTCCCGACGGCGATGTTGCGGCACAGGCAACTCTGATGATCGCTGAAGTGGCAGCGGCTCAGGAAACCCATCCCGGTATGCATGACATGCCCGGAATGCAGGGTATGGGTGGACCTCACGCTACTGCGGAGATGATGGACGTACCAATTCCGATTACGGGTTGGGGCTGGGGCGTAATAACGGCAATCGTAATAGCCTCTGTCGCGACGGGGGTCTGGCTTCTCCGGGCGCCGCGGCGGACGCAGGCGATTTGATTAGTCCGGTATTACAAGGAAAAGCCTGGCCGTTCCCCTTACAGCTTTGATGGCAGATGGAATATGACCCATTACGGTGGGCGCGTTCCATACGCGCCTGCTACATAGCGCTAAGCTTTTTCTGGAGCTCCGCTATCTCCTTGGACTGATCTGATTTCATCTTGTCCGCCATGCTCTTGACCTGAGGGCTTTTGGCCTTGGGCAGATAGTCGTCGATCATCTGAATAGCCTGCTGATGGTGAGCGATCACGTCTTTGAGGAACGTCCGACTGTACTCGGCACCCGACTTCCCCTTCAGCTCATCGACCATTCGCTGATTGTCCGGCGTCACGCTCGGCGTGTACGTGTCCTTGTACTGCTTGTCGAGCATGGTGATCATCTTCTCGATCTCCGCGTCCTGCATCTTGTCCATTTTAGCCGCGTCGCCCTTCACGGCCAGGTTCTCCTTTTTTTCGAGGGTCGGATGAACGATCGCGATGAGGCCCTTGTGATGGTCGCTCATCATCCTGAGGAAGTCGCGATCAGGATCACCGGTCATATGGGCCATTCCGCTCATCTGCATATTTGTTGAGGTGGTGGCGCTATCTCCAGACGCAGTCATTGAATGTGCAGGAGCCATCGCAGTGCTGTCGGCCGTCGAATCCGGCTTTGGGGAGCAGGCGGCAAGTGTCATGAGGGTAATGAGAACCGCTGACTGTCGCGCAGATATGGGAAGCATGGTCATTGAACGTCTCTTCGGCTAAAGGAGGCAGGAGAAGCGCTTTTTAGGAGGCATAAAATATGCCCGACTACGGCCGCCTACGCCGGAGGAATCCGGAGAGTTCACGTTCACCTGCGGGATGAACATGATGAGGGGAAAACTTGTTGTCGAACAGGCAGCGGCAGGCACTGGCTGAGGCGCAATGAGGGCGTCTCGGTCTTGGCTTTGTCTCGCTTTAGCCATTATTGCATGTGGCACGTCACCGAAGGATCGAGATGCACAGGACCGGGTGCAGTCACCTCCTCCTGCCCCTGTTGCCCGCACGGAGGACACCGTTGCAGGTGCCAGTAGACTGCAGTGGACACAGGCGAATTTCGAGGAGGCTTTTCGCCAAAGTGGATTGAGCCCAATCAGACGCAGTTCGGTTCGGCAACCGTTCATGGGTGTTGAAGGAGTGCTGTACCGGGTCGAGCAGGCCGAGGTTCAGGTCTATCTTTACGCCGATGCGGTAGCGGTGGCGCGGGACACCGATCCGCTCGATACCACGCGCGTTGCGCCTCCCACCATGCAAGTGAGTTGGCGAATGCCGCCGACCCTGATAGTCGACAACAACCTTGCTGCAATCCTGCTGACGCGCGATGACGCCTTGCGGCAAAAAATCAGGGCCGTGATAGAAAAGAGCCCTCGGGAGTAAATGGCGGACTGATAGCCACTCCGCTTCGCCGGCGGCGACCCAACCTCTTTCCGAGACGACAAATGATTCTGCAGCCAATTGACTTCGTAGTCTACGCGTGGCTGGCTATCGCGATTTTATC
This sequence comes from Gemmatimonadota bacterium, assembly GCA_031372985.1. Classification (GTDB taxonomy): domain Bacteria; phylum Gemmatimonadota; class Gemmatimonadetes; order Gemmatimonadales; family Gemmatimonadaceae; genus UBA4720. Next base: position 670 of record JANMMF010000421.1, on the reverse strand, counting down.
CGCCATTTACGTTGCCTACGATCAGTTTCGGAACAACCCGGAAGCGCCCGTCATGAAGTGGGGGTTCGTGCTCGTCACCCTCTACATGGGACCAATCGGCCTTCTCCTATATGTGATGGCTGACAAGGAACCCGCCGCCGGGACACACGAACGGTTCATTCAGCCCCTCTGGAAGCAAGGCGTCGGCTCGACAGTGCACTGCGTCGCCGGCGACGCAACAGGAATCATTCTTGCCGCCGCGGTAACGGCACTTCTTGGCTTTCCAATGTGGATCGATGTCATCGTGGAATACGTCTTTGGCTTTCTGCTCGGCCTGCTAGTGTTCCAATCTTTTTTCATGCGCGCGATCATGGGTGGCAGCTACTCGGAAAACGTGGGCCGTAGCTTCATGCCCGAGCTGTTGTCGATGAACATGATGATGGCGGGCATGGCTCCGGTCATGATTCTCCTCATGATGGGTCGCGACATGCGAGCGATGTGGCCCGGTGAACCGCTGTTCTGGTTCGTGATGTCACTTGGAATCACCGTCGGCTTCCTGATAGCCTATCCGATCAATCTCTGGCTGGTCGCGAAAGGGATGAAGCACGGCTTAATGACAGTCCGCGATTCGAAAAGCGCTCGTAAAATGGGCTCCGGCGGCTCGCACAAAATGGATTCGATGCCGGGCATG
>JANMMF010000420.1:0-4651 GCA_031372985.1 Gemmatimonadota bacterium | reverse complement strand
GCCGGGATGTGCTCGTTTACGATCACCTGTTCCTCGTTGGTCCTTACATGCGTCGACTATTCACAGAGCAGAGAATGCTCCGTGAAAACGATCCACGATTGGTGAACATTGGGTTTCCCAAGCTTGACCGGTTGGTGGATGGGTCCATTGACAGGGCGACTGTGCTCCGGAGAGTCGGCTTCTCGGGGCGCCGCCCGGTCATTCTCTACGCTCCCACGGGACAGGCGGACAACTCTCTGGAGCACACCGGCGAAGCCGTGATCGAACGGCTGCGGGCGACGGGAAAGTATGACGTCATGATCAAGCTCCATGATCATCCGCGTAACCGTAGCATTGACTGGCCAGCGCGACTCCGTCCCCTTCTCGACAAGCACACCAAGCTCGTGCAAGGACTCGACGTGGTGCCGTACATGGCGGCGGCCGATCTGCTGATATCCGACGCCTCATCAGTTTCGAATGAGTTCTCGCTGCTGGACCGTCCGATGGTCTTTCTCGACGTGCCGCAGCTGCTCGCACACATGCAGCGCAAAGGAGTGGCACTCGATCTGGACACATGGGGAAGAAAGGGGGGAATAACCGTGCGATGGCCGGATGATGCCGTGAAGGCTGTCGGCTGGTCGCTGGCACACCCACGCAGTGGAAGCCGCGTGCGGCGTGAAATGGCTCGCGATCTGTTCTTCAATCCCGGCGGCGCTACTGACGCGGCACTGCGCTGGCTCGAGCAGCGTCTCCAGGTTACCGGACTAGTCTGATGCGGAAGACGGGCGGGCGAGCGCGGGAGATTCGCCGCATTGTGGCGATGCTGAGGCCGTACGCGGTTGGAGAAGGCAATCGTCTCGCTGCCGGAATCGCGCTTTCTGTCGCGATCGTCGCGCTTCATGTGGTTCGGCCGTGGCCACTCAAGTGGATCCTCGACTTTCTCGCCAAGCCTGATCATCGCGGGGTGGTTGATACATGGGTGGCATCGGCACCCGCGCGCGGATTGCTTCTCCTCAGCCTGCTGTTCGTCGCGCTTGCGCTCGCTGCCGCCTGGGCGGATTTCGCCCAGACGCTGGTGTTGAACGGCCTCGGCAATCGGGTTCTGTACCGTTTTCGCACCGCTCTGTTCGCGAACCTCATGCGGCAGCCGCTTGTGTTTCATGAAGCGCGCGACATGGGGGAGCTCGTCACGCGTGTTCTCTATGACACATCGCGCCTCAGACGGGGCGTCAACGGACTGATGATCCGCGTGTTCCAGACGCTGGCAATCTTCGTCGCTACGCTCGCCGTTCTCTTCTGGCTTGACCCAATACTTGGGGTAGTACTTGCTCTCGGAGGATTACTCGCGTTCGCCTCGATGCACTCACGCGGCCGGCAAATTCTGGTGGCCTCCAAGAAGCAGCGCCGCAAAGAAGGGAAGCTCGCCGCTCTAATGGCTGACGACCTGGGTAGCGTGAGAGAGCTCCAGACTTTCGGCGCTTCCGAAGGGGCAACTCACGCACGCTTCCAGCGCAAGAACTCGAAGAGCCTCAAGTACGAGCAGCGCGTGCGGAAACTGGCAGCGGGGCTCGTGTTGCGCGTGGACTTGCTGCTCGCCGTCACCATCGCGGTTGCGCTGTGGATCGGCGCGACGGCGGTGCAAAGCGGACGGGTGACGCCGGGGGATCTGGTGCTCTTCATTTCGTACGCGGTTGCGTTGCGCGCGCCGTTCACGGCTTTCGCTTACCAGACCGGCCGGCTCGGCCGCACCGTGGCGTGCGCCGAGCGACTGGCGCGGATAATGGAAACGGAGCCAGCAATTCGGGATGCTGCGGAGGCGATTACGGCACCCCCACTGAGAAAAGCTTTGTCGCTCGATCGAGTCACCGTCACAGTGGCGCGCAAGACGAGGTCCGCACGCAAGCTGGCGCTGGATTCCGTGAGCTGCCGGATTCCCTCCGGCCGAAGGACCGTGGTAATCGGCGGCAATGGATCGGGCAAAACGACGCTCTTGCGGCTCATTCCGCGGCTCCTCGAGCCCAGCGAAGGAAGCGTGCTATACGATGGCGAAGATCTTCGCCGCTATAAGCTCTGGTCTCTCCGGTCGCAGATGAGCGTAGTGTTCCAGGACAGCGTGCTCGCGGGCCTGAGTGTACGGGACAATCTCGCGCTTGGCCTGCCGGGAGCCACCGACGAAGCTATACATGCTGCCACTCGAGCGGTCGGAATCGATGGCTTCATCGAGCGACTGCCAAATGGTTACGACACGCGTGTGAGACGCTCAGGGGATCTCTTTTCCGGAGGAGAAAGGCAACGCCTCGCGATCGCGCGGGCTCTCATACGCGACGGACCGATCTGGCTCCTCGACGAGCCAACGACTGGGCTCGACCAGGACTCCGCGCGCGAGATGGTCGACATCCTCTTTCGTGCAACCGAAGGCCGCACTGCGCTGTGGGTAACACACGACTCGGAAATGGTGGAACGCATGGACTGGGTAATCGAATTGACGGACGGGCGGGCGATATACAACGGACCGGTAGCGGACTATGTCCGGCACCACACCGTGACCATATAGCATGCGCGCAATCATTCTCGCCGCCGGAGTCGGCAGCCGCTTGCAGGCGTTGAGCGGGGGGAAGCCGAAATGCCTCGTTGAGATTGGCGGCCGCCCACTCATTCTGCATCAGATCGAAGCTTTGGCTGACCACGGAATCGGCCCTGTGCTCGTAGTCGCCGGGTACAAGGCAGACGAGGTCCGAAGCGTGGTAGGTGACAGAGCCGAGTTCATAGTCAATGAGCGATATCAGGAGACCAATAGCCTCTATTCTCTCTGGCTTGCCAGGGAGAAGGTGGAGGGTCCTTTCATACTGCTGAACTGCGATCTGTTCTTCAGTCCGGACATACTCGAGCGACTGCTCGACGCGCCCCCCAACTCGCTCGCGTACGACTCGACATCGTCGCGCGGGCGTGAGCAGACGAAGATCGCGGTGAAGGAGGGACGGGTCGTCGACATCGGGAAGGACGTGCCTTCGGGCTCCGCGCGCGGAGAGAGTCTGGGCACGCTCAAGTTTGATGCGCAGGGCGCGAAGGCGATGTTCGATGCCGCCGACCGGCTGATTCGCGAGGGGAACGAACGCGCGTGGGTGATCGAGGCCACGCGCGCGGCTTCGACGCAAGTGAGTATCCATGCCGTCAACGTCGCGGGACTCCCGTGGACGGAAATCGATTTCCCTTACGATCTGGATGTCGCGCGTCGAGAGGTATGGCCTACCATTTACAAGACTCGTTGGCGCAAGGCGGTGTACTGGCGGCGGACCCGCTGGCTTGTCCTCGCTGCGACGGCAGTAGCGATCGCGACAGGCGGATGGGCGGCCAATGCGCGCGTCGGGCCGGCGAGCATCGATTGGGAGACCATGCCGCTCGCGGGCGGTACAGCGGCCAGCATCGAACGGAAGGGGAAGCCCCAGTCATGGTGGGTGGTCGGACCCGGCGAAACCGCCGTGGGGCGAGTGAGCGGGGCGGTGGCGGCGGTCGAGATCCGGCTTGTCCACGACGGGAAACCGTCAGCGGCCGGCTACCGCTACGTCGTCGCCATCTCGCTCGACGGAACGCCGCACGACTGGCGAGCGTTTTCGTCTGCTGTCGACACTACAGTCGCCTGGCCTGACGGACCCGTGGGCGATCGAGACCGCATCGAGATTCCGCTCACTCCCGGCACCCACGAAATCGGCGTCTCGCTTCTGGGCGGACACGGCTCACGCGTGCTCGTTCGCATCCGGCAATCGGACGTGCGCGAGGAATGAGATTGACCGAAACGCCCGCCGCTACCGAGAGAAAAAGGCCCCGCACCGCCTGAGCAGCACAGGGGACCAGAAACTCTTGACGCGCCCGGAGAGACTCGAACTCCCAACCTTCTGATCCGTAGTCAGATGCTCTATCCAATTGAGCTACGGGCGCCCACACAACTTTGTCACCTCGACCCACGTATGGGCGGTACAAGACTCGAACTTGTGACCTCCACGATGTCAACGTGGCGCTCTAACCAACTGAGCTAACCGCCCCACTTCGCACCAGAGAGCGGGAAACGGGACTCGAACCCGCGACCCCAACCTTGGCAAGGTTGTGCTCTACCAACTGAGCTATTCCCGCGAACAAACAGCCGTTCCACGCCCACTTGGGCCATGGAGGTGAGGGGAATCGAACCCCTGACCTCTTGAATGCCATTCAAGCGCTCTCCCAACTGAGCTACACCCCCGGCACTTTTCCCGACGGTTCCGACAACGCCCGACAGGAACCGCGAAGGATATCCAAGGGTAGTATCGATGTCAAGAAAATCGCCATGGCAAAAACGCCAACGGCCGGTATCTTGCAGCGCTTCGACAGCCAGAATTTTACGATTAGCAAAAAACGCTTTTGACGTCGCGTTTCAGGGCTGTCGAAACAACAATAATCCGCTCGCATTGCTGGCCCAAAAAGGCTGCATTCGCATAGGCTATCACGGCAAGTATCAAGAGGTATGCACCAATGGCTGAAGTAAAGCGTCGCCGGAAGGCGACCGTCACCGGAATCGCTCCCAGTGAGCCCGAAAGGGACATTCTCGATCAGTACCTGTACGAGGTCAGCACTTATCCGCTGCTCAAAGGTACTGAGGAGATCGACGTCGCCCGTCGGATTCGCGCCGGCGATCCAGACG
>JANMMF010000397.1:0-18469 GCA_031372985.1 Gemmatimonadota bacterium | reverse complement strand
GAGGCGCATCCCGGCACGATCGAGTAGGTCCTTTGCCATCGGGACGCGGTCTTCCTCGACCAGCGACTTCCCCGTCTCGAGACCCATCGCCCGATAGAAAGTGCACGCCATCGCGCCGCCGATGAGCAATCCATCGACCTTTGGCAGCAGCTGCTCGACGACATCGATCTTGCCGGAGATCTTGGCGCCGCCGAGTATCGCGATGAAGGGACGCTTCGGATCAGAGAGCGCGCCGCCGAGGTAGTCGAGCTCCGTCTGCATCAGGAGTCCCGCCACTGCGGGCCGGAGATGCTCGGCGACACCGACAGTTGATGCATGCGCACGGTGAGCCGCGCCGAAGGCGTCGTTGACGAAAAAGTCCCCCAACCCCGCCAGTGCCCTCGACAGTCGTGGATCGTTTTTCTCCTCACCGCCGAGGAAGCGCGTGTTCTCGAGGAGCAGCAGCTCGCCCTCCTTGCAGCATTCGCTCGCCTTCTGCGCCTCGTCGGAATCGGTTGACTCCACGAAGACGACTTTGCAGCCGGTGAGCTCGCCCAGTCGCACCGCGACTGGCTGCAGCGAGTACTTCGGTTCCGGCTTCCCCTTTGGCCGCCCAAGATGCGAGAGGATCACAGGAAGCGACCCGCGCTCCAGCAGCAGCTCGATCGTCGGAAGCGCCGCGCGGATGCGCGTGTCGTCCGTTATCCGGCCATCATCGTCCAGCGGCACGTTGAAATCGACGCGGACGAGGGCCCGCTTGCCCCGGACCTGCGCGTCACTGAGATCACGGACGGATTTCTTTCGCATGATGCTGCTCGGCTAGAGTCGGGACCCCATGAAGCGCAACATGTCGACGCAGCGCGACGCGTATCCCCACTCGTTGTCGTACCAGCCCTGTACCGTAACGAGGGTTCCGTCGATGACGTTGGTCGTCAATGAATCGAGAATGCAGGAGGCCGGGTCGCCTATAAAGTCGCTCGATACGAGCTCTTCCTCGCTGACGCGCATGATTCCCTGCAGCGGCCCCTCGGCCGCCGCTTTCCTAAACGCCGCATTCACCGACTCCTTGGTAGCACCGGTCTTCTCGATTTCCACGGTGAGGATCGTGTACGACACGTCGGGAGTCGGAACACGAATCGAGCTGCCGTCGATCTTCCCCTTCACCTCGGGAATCACCAGCGATGTAGCCTTGGCGGCGCCCGTCGTCGTGGGGATCATCGACAGCGCGGCGGCGCGTGCTCTCCGCAGATCCTTGTGCGGCAGGTCGAGAATCTGCTGGTCGTTGGTGTAGCTATGAATCGTCACCATCGACGCGTGACGGAAGCCGAACGCGTCGCGAATCACCTTGACCATGGGAACCAGGCAGTTGGTGGTGCACGAGGCGTTCGAAACGATGGTGTGCTTGGAGGAATCGTACTTGTCGCTGTTCACGCCCATGACGATGGTGATGTCTTCACCCTTGGCCGGCGCTGAAATCAGGACTTTCTTCGCGCCGCCATCGATGTGCTTGCGAGCGGCACTCGCGTCGGTGAAGCGCCCAGTCGACTCGAGGACGATGTCCACGCCAAGTTCCTTCCACGGAAGGGCTGCGGGGTCCTTTTCGGCCAGCACCTTGATCTCGTCGCCATCGATGCTGATGGAATCCTTCCCCGCCTCGACATCCCCTTGATAGGTGCGGTGCACTGAGTCGTACTTGAAGAGGTGCGCCAGCGTCTTCGTATCGGTGAGGTCGTTTACCGCGACGAAATCCAGCTGCCCTGAAGGGCCCCCGGCGACGCCCTGAATTTTCGCAGCGCGAACGACCTGTCGTCCGATCCTGCCGAACCCGTTGATTCCTATCCTTGTCGCCATTCCCTGAGCTCCATTGGGTTAAAGCCGGTCACCGCTTGCGTGGGCCCGGCCGAAAGTCACGTAGCTGACTATCCGCGCGCCAGCATCATACAACACTCTGGCGCACGCGTTGAGCGTTGCCGCCGTGGTCACGACATCATCGACGATCATCAGGTGTGCGCCCCGGAGCGCATCGCGATGCCGAGCGTCGACTTGAAACGAGCCTGCAACGTTGCCAAGCCGTTGTTCCGGTGTCAACCGCGTTTGAGAGCCGGTTTCACGCGTGCGAACGACGAGGTTGTCCCACATCGGTACGCGCCACCGCTCCGAAAGTCCGCCGGCGATCAGCGCACTCTGATTATAGCCACGCTCTCGTTTTCTCGCTGATGCCAGCGGGATCGGAATCAGCGCGGAGCGCTCGTCGAGTACATCCCTCGGCCACGAGAGCCGACTCATCCGATCAGCGATCTCGCCGGCGACGGTCGGCCAGCCGCCGTATTTGAGAGCCTGAACGATGCTGGACGCCGGCTCTAGCGGCATCCAGCAAACGGATCTCACCGCCCGGACGAAAGGAGGAAGGAGATCGCACCACCGGCACGAGCCCGACGAGACCGGATGGCCGCAACGCTCACATTGCGGCGACGGTAGGCGCGATACCCGCGACCAGCAGAGATGGCAAACGACTCCCGTCTCGCTTACGGACAAGAGCCGATCGCACGAGACGCAGACCCTGGGCAGCAGCAGATCCAGCGCTCCGGCCAATCGATCGCGAATCGAGATCCGCGATCGATCCGCGCCTAGAGAAGTGACTGCCGCATCGCCTCCCGATCGGGGTCGATTCCGAACCATCGCTGAAATGAGAGCGCTCCCTGCTCGAGCAACATCGTGAGACCGTCAGCCGCCCGATTGCCTCGTTCACGGGCGGCCCTCACCCACGGCGTGCCCCCTCGCCTGTAGACGAGATCCATTACGGCTGTCGACCTCGAGATCTTCGCGACATCAATCGGCTGCTCGTCATTCTGCTGGCCGAGCGGCGTGGCGTTGACGATCAATGTCGCGTGGGCCAAGGCACGCTTGACACTCCTTTCGATGCGCGCGACATCGGGAAACCGATGCGCCAGCGCATCTGCTCTGGCGGCGTTTCGAGCGACAATGGAGACGGTGGCGCCCGGCCACGCTTCGGCCGCGGCAAGGACGGCGGCGGCGGCGCCCCCCGCGCCAAAGAGCGCGATCCGCGCTGCCGTTGTCTCTCCACCAAGTAGGGCGCGGGCAGCGGCATCGAAGCCACCCACGTCGGTGTTGTCGCCGTGAAGGCGTCCGGACTCGAACCAGAAAGTGTTGACGGCCCCCGCGCGTATCGCGAGATCGGTCAGCTCGTCGCAGCGGTCGTGCACATCAATCTTGTGTGGAATGGTCACGTTGCCGGCGGCGGATATCTTCTTGAGCTCCCGCAAGAGGGACCCGAGCTTCGGCTCGCGGACTTCAAGCGCTTCGTAGGTGAGCGGAATCCCGGCGGCTTTGAGAGCGGCGTTCTGAAAGATCGGTGACAACGAATGGCTCACCGGATCTCCGAGCAGAACCAGTCGTCCGGGATATTCCACTACGGGCGTCCGCTCAGACCGCGAGCCTGTCGAAGAGTTTTTCCAGCTCCTCCTCCAGCGTATCCGCCGTCTGGCGATACGTCTCGAGATCGCCCCCGTAAGGGTCACTGATTCCCTGGTCGGCAGCGCCAGAGGCGTACTCGTCGATCACGTGTGCCTTTCCGCGACCACCCATTTGCTTCACTGGCTCGAGGTGACCCGGCGTCATGACGAAAATGAGGTCGGCCTCCGAGACAATGGCGGGTGTGAGCTTTCTCGCGCGATGATCGGTGAGGTCGAGGCCACGCTCCATTCCGACGAGTAGCGCTTCGTCGGTGGCAGGTGCGTTGTCCCATGCATTCGTGCCTGCGCTCGAGACCTCGACATCCTCAATGCCACGACGAGCGGCGATCTGGCGCGCCAGCGCTTCCGCGAGTGGACTCCGGCACGTGTTCCCGCTGCACACAAAAAGAAGATTCATCGTTCAGGCATCGCCGACGAGATCCGGAACAGTCTCCCTCAACCTGTCGGCGGAGATCGCGCCAGGCCGTATCACGCGGGGAAGTCGACCGGTGCAGTCGACAACCGTGGACGGTTGTGAATCCTTCAGCCGGCCGGCGTCGAGGACCCGCAGCGTTCCGCGCGCTATCGCTTCGCTCCACTGCGCGACGATCTGGTCCGCCGCGGTGGCCGGAGGAACACCCGGCCTGTTCGCGCTGGTGGAAGTTATCGGATCGCCGTGCGCGCGAATGAGACGCGCAAGCGACTGCTGCGGCGTCCACCGAACCGCGACTCCCCCCTCCGGCCCACGAAGCCTGTCGGGCACCCGCTTCTCGCCACCTGGCAGCACGAGCGTGAGCGGTCCGGGCCAAAAGCGCGCGGCGAGCGTCGAAGCGTATCCGGTGAGATGAAGTCCAAGGCGCGAAATCATCTCACTCGCCGCAACCAGCAGCAGGAATGGCTTTCCCGGGACCCGGCTCTTGAGACTCACGAGCTGCTCCACCGAGCGCTCATCGACGGCGCCGCCGAATCCGTAAACGGTTTCGGTCGGGTAGGCGAGCACTTTTCCGGCGGCAAGATGGGCGAGCGCTCCGGTGATGGCAGCCTCCACTTCCTCGGCCGACCAGAACGGCACGACCATAGACTGCGGTTTCATTCGCGGAAGATACTCAGCGCCTCCGCCAACGCGAAATCATTCTCCTCGGTGATCTTGACCGCGCGCTCGCTGCCGCGCACGACGACGACGGGCAATCCAATCTGCTCGCACAGAGCGGCATCGTCGGTCGCAACCCGATCGGCTTCGCGCGCATCCCGGTGGGCGCGCTCGATGACCTTCCGGGGGAAGGCCTGCGGGGTCTGTGCACGCCAGAGCCCGAACCGGTCGACGGTTTCGATGATCTTCCCGCTCGAGTCGACGCGCTTGAGCGTGTCGGCTACGGGGATTGCGGCGACCGCGCCGTTTCCCTTCCGTGCTTCCTCGATCACGCGTCCGATCGTTTCGCTCGACACGAGCGGCCGAGCCGCATCGTGAATGACGACGATCTCGCACTCGCTGGGGAGGTCCTCGATCCCGTTGGCGACGGATTCGCCCCGATGTCTTCCACCGACGGAGAGCAGGAGACGATCCGGATCGCTCTGAAAGATCCATGGCGGCGGATCACCCACGTAGTCTCGCGGCAAAACACAGACGACCATCGCAACGTCGGGCTTGGCCTGGAAGGTCTGGATGCTGTGCAGCAGCATCGGTTTGCCGGCGACCCATCGGAATTGCTTGAGCTCTTCAGATCCGGTGCGAGATCCGCTTCCCGCCGCGACGATGACCACACCGACGTCCCGTTTCACTCAGCCACCGCCGAGGAGGGTTGCAAACGGCGAAGCTTCATCAGGCGTGGAACAGCTGTCGGAACAGATCGTTGATCGTGCGTACCCCAACGATCTCGATCCCGCGCGGTCCGCGCTTCGGGATGCCACGCTCGGCCATGTAGGCAGTCGTCATTCCCATCTTCGCGGCCTCGCCGAGTCGGCGCTCCGCCTGCGATACGGGTCTGATCTCGCCGCCCAGGCCAACCTCGCCGAGAAAAATGGAGGAGTTGGCAACGGGTCGGTCGTAGACGCTCGACGCGAGTGCGCTGGCGACGGCGAGATCGCCCGAGGGCTCCTGCATCCTCACTCCCCCGACGACGTTGAGGAAGACATCGAGCTGCGAGAAGGAAAGGCCGGCGCGCTTGTCGAGCACCGCCAGGAGGAGCGCCAGCCGGCGCCCGTCGTACCCCGTGCTGACGCGCTGCGGGGTTCCGTATCCCGCTTTGGCGGCGAGGCCCTGAATCTCGATCAACACCGGACGAGATCCTTCGAGCAATGCCGTCACGGCGCTGCCGGAGGAATTGTTGAGCCGATCGCCCAGGAATAGCTCGGATGGATTCTCGACCGCGATGAGTCCTTCTTCAGTCATGCGGAAGACGCCGATCTCGTCTACGCTGCCGAATCTGTTCTTGGTTGCCCGAAGGATGCGGTGCTCCAGCATTCCTTCGCCCTCAAAGTAGAGTACGGTATCGACGATGTGCTCCAGCGTCTTGGGTCCGGCGATTCCTCCGCCTTTCGTCACGTGTCCGACGGCGAACACCGTGGTCTCGGTCTCCTTCGCGAACCGCATGAGTCGCGCGGCGCACTCCCTCACCTGCCCGACGTTGCCCGGTGCACCTTCGAGGTCGCTGGTGAAGACGGTCTGGATCGAATCGACGACCATCGCATCCAGCTGCTGCGAGCCGGCCGTGGCGAGAATCGTTTCGAGCAGCGTCTCGTTGAGGAGTGACACATCCTCCGCCGATCCATGCAGGCGCTCAGCGCGGAGCTTGACCTGGAGCGCTGACTCTTCACCGGAGACGTAGAGCGTCGAATGCCCGAGCTCCTGAAGTCTCCCTGCCACCTGGAGGAGGAGCGTGGATTTTCCAATTCCGGGCTCGCCGCCGACGAGTACCATCGACCCGGGCACAATGCCGCCGCCGAGGACGAAATCGAACTCGTTGATCCCGGTCTTGATGCGGCGGCCTTCTGAGCTCTTGATGTCGCGAAGGCGGGGAGTCGGGGCGACGCTGCCGCCCTCGGCCATCGACTTCTGACCGGCGACACGGCGGCCCGATGCCGTCGCGGAAGCTCGGGAGGTCGCCATCTCCTCGACGAGCGAGTTCCATTCGCCACACACGTCGCAGCGGCCGGCCCACTTCGGGTGATCGGCGCCGCAGTTGGTGCAGCGATAAACTGTTTTTGCTTTCGGGCTCACTAGGGCGTTAGGCGGGGCGAGAGATTCTCGAAGCGGGTGTAGGTCTTGTTGAAGTAAAGATTCACAAAGCCAGTCGGCCCGTTGCGCTGTTTCCCGACGATGATCTCCGCGCGTCCCTCGAGCGAGTTGCCGTCCTTGTCAGTGGGACCGTCGTACACTTCCTGCCGGTAGATGAACATCACCAGATCGGCGTCCTGCTCGATTGCGCCCGACTCGCGCAGGTCGGAGAGCTGCGGACGCTTGTTCTCGCCGGTGCGCTGCTCAGGCGCGCGCGACAGCTGCGAGAGGGCAACGACGGGAACACGCAGCTCTCGTGATAGCGCCTTGAGGGAGCGGGAGATGTAGCTGATCTCCTGTTGCCTGCTCTCGGTGTTCGTCGGGCCCTGCATCAGCTGCAGATAGTCGATGACGACCATGCCGATGTTGTTCTCCATCTTGAGGCGCCGTGCCTTGGATCGCATCTCGAGCAGCGTCATTCCTGGCGTGTCATCGATCCAAATGGGAGCGTGGCTCAGGATACCGGCGGCGCGTCCCAGACGCACGAACTCCTCGTCGTGCAGCTTGCCTTTGCGAAGACGCTGAGCGTCGACGCGGCCCTCCGACGTGAGCAGGCGCTGAACGAGCTGCTCCTTGCTCATCTCCAGGGAGAAGAACGCGACCGGCACGTTGTGGTCGAGCGCTGCGTTCTGCGCGATGTTGAGGACGAATGCGGTTTTGCCCATCGAGGGACGGCCGGCGACGATAATGAGATCCGATGGTTGGAAACCTGCGGTCAGCTCGTCGAGGTCCTTGAACCCGCTGGCGACGCCCGTAATCGATCCACTGCCGCGTTGAATCTCTTCGATTCGTTCCATGGTGGGCCAGAGCAGCTCCTTGATCCTCATGAAGCCTTCGGAGCCACGGCTCTGATTGACCTCGAAGATCTTGTGCTCGGCCTCGTCCAACAGCTCGGTCGCCGGAGCGGCCGACTCGAAGGCCTCTGATACGATCGCGGTCGAGACTTCGATCAGGCGACGTCGAAGGGCTTTTTCACGAACGATCTTGGCGTGGTACTCGACGTTCGCAGCGGTGGGAACCGCATCTACGAGGAAGCCGATGTAATCCTTGCCGCCGCTCGACTCGAGAGACCCGGAACGGGCCAGCTCCTCGGAGAGCGTGAGCGGATCTACAACATCACCGCGCTCGGATAGCCCGACCATCGCGCGAAAGATCCGGCGATGGCCCTCGCGATAGAACATCGTGTCGTCGAGGAACTCGGTGGCCCTGAGAATCGCATCGGGATCCATGAGCATCGCCGACAACACCGCCTGCTCCGCGTCCTCGGAGTACGGTGGTCGCCGATCCTTGTATGGGTCACGAACGAGGGGCGCTATCGAGTATTCTACGGGCGAGCTTGACATCTTCCCAAGTAGGGCGTTTCCAGGCCGGGTTGCGTAGCAGCGCGGCGGGGTGATAGGTGACAATCAGCGGTATGCCATGATACCGATGGACGAGCCCACGAAGTTGTCCCAATGGGGTCTTGGTTTGCAATAGTGTTTGTGCGGCAAACGTTCCGAAAGCCACGATTACTTTCGGTTTGATATGCTCTAGCTGCCTGATCAGGTATGGACTGCACGCTTCAACCTCCTCCGGAAGTGGATTCCGATTTCCCGGAGGGCGGTGCTTGAGCACATTGCAGATGAATACCTGCTCCCGCGTCAGATCGACCGCGGCGAGAATCTTGGTGAGAAGCTGCCCGGCCTGGCCCACGAAGGGGCGACCTGTTTCATCCTCCTTTGCTCCCGGCGCCTCGCCGACGCAGACGAGCCCTGCCTTTGGATCCCCTTCGCCAGGAACGGCGTTCGTCGCCGTCGCGTAGAGCGGACAGAGCGTGCACTTGCGAACTGTCTCGGCGATCTCATCGAGCGACCGCAGCTTTTCGATCGCGCCGGGTATCAGCTCGGCCTCGTTGCCCGTTATGACGATGCCTTTCTTGAATGCCATGTCTTGCGGGATCTCGGGCGTTGGTTGTGATGACTCGATCGCAGCGTCCGGGGGCGGCGCTGCGGGAGAGACAGGCGGGTCGACATTCACGCCAGCATCGCGAAGAGATGCGCGCCAATCCTGCTGTGCCGATGGGGCAAGCTCGCGGATGCTCCGGTGCGCCGCTGCCTTGGCAGGCTTGCCCGCGGCGCCGAGCAGCCGCATGACATCCTCGACGTGCAGGCCATCGAGCACGAGCTCCGATTCGCCCAGCTCCCGCCGCTGCTCCAGGTAGCGACGGAGAAGATCCTTAGCGTCCACTCAGCTCCTTTTCCACGCGATCGAGAAGAAGCTCCGCCAGGTCTGTCTTGGACATCAGCTCGAGCTCTTCCAGCTTTCCGTTCCGTCCGATCACCGTCACTCGATTCGTATCGACCCCGAAGCCCGCGCCCGGCTCCTTTGCGTTGTTCAGAACTACGAGGTCGAGATCCTTCGCCTCGAGCTTTTTCCGCGCGTTGCTTATTCCATCGCTCGTCTCGAGCGCGAATCCGACGATCAGGCTCTTCTTCTTGCGCCTGGAGATCGTCGATTGGAGGATGTCTTCCGTCGGCTCGAGCTCAATGCTCGGAGCACTGCGGCCGCGGAGCTTCTTGATCTTGTCCGGCGCTATAGCTGCCGGACGGAAATCAGCGGGCGCCGCGGCCATGATGAGGACGTCCGCCGTTGGAAGCGCGTCGGCCACCGAGCGCGACATCGCCTGGACTGTGTCTGCCCTCAGCGTGCTGATCTCCGGCGGGAGCGGGATGTCCACATGTCCCGCGATTAGAGTAACATCCGCGCCCCGGCGCCACGCTGCCCGAGCTATCGCGACTCCCATCTTTCCGCTGCTGTGATTGGAGATGAACCGCACTGGATCGATGGGCTCCCTCGTTGCGCCAGCGGTGACGACCACGTTCACACCAGCGAGGGGCGAGACGCCCTCGATCAGCCGTCCGATGTGGCTCATGATCGCCTCCGGCTCGGGCATGCGTCCGGGTCCGCTTCCCTCACCTACCGCCAATGGACCTTCATCGGGCTCGAGGATCTCGTAACCGAGCGACCGTGCCTGCTCAACGTTGCGCCTGGTCTGCGGGTGGGACCACATGCGGTCGTTCATCGCTGGAACGAGGAGAACCTTCGACTGGGCAGCGAGAAGGCACGCAGTCAGCAAATCGTCGGCGAGGCCGTGCGCCGCGCGACCGATGAAATCCGCGGTGGCCGGAGCAACGACGATGACCTTTGCTTCGCGGGCGAGCCTGATGTGATCGAGCGCGTGTCCGGGTCCGAAAATCTCGGTGTGAACCGGGCGGCCGGAGACCGCCTCGAAGGTGATGGCGCCGACGAACTCCCTCGCCGCGCGAGTCATCACCACATCGACTTCAGCGCCCGCCTGCGTAAGCAAACGCGCCAGCCACACTGACTTGTAGCTGGCGATGCCCCCGGTAACACCGAGGAGGATGCGGCTGCCCGAGAAAGGACGCGCGGTAACTACTCAGTGCGGCGGCGCGGAACTACGCGATACCGCACGTCGCCTTCGGTGAGCTCCTCTAGCGCGCGAGTCGTCAGCTTCTTCTCGCCGGGCGCCGAGCGGTCGCGGGGAAACTCGTTGAGGACGCGCGCGTACTTGGCGGCAACCAGAACTCCGAGATACTTGTTGGTCGCGTGCTTCGCGACTTCGGTCGGGATGAAAACCTGCATTTACTTCCTCGCTGAATAATGATCGATGGCGCGTTGAATACCCGTCATCAGGTCGATGACTTGCGCATCGAGTGCTCCGTCGCGGGAGCGCTTCAATCCCTCTGCTTCGATGATGTTGGAGATCGCCGCGACGGCCGAATCCACTTCGTCGTTGACGACGACGTACTGATACAAATCTATCGCCTTTAGCTCGTCTATGGCACTTCTGAATCGACGAATCAGCGATTTGGGCTCTTCCGTACCCCGTGCCTCGAGCCTGGCGATCAGCGCCTCGGCTGAAGGCGGTAGGATGAAGATCAGCACCGAATCCGGAAAGAAGGCCGCGAACTGCCGGGAGCCCTGCACGTCGATGTCCATGATCACGTGCCTCCCTGAAGACAGCACCCGCTCCACTTCGGCCCGAAGCGTCCCGTACAGATGCCCGTGGACCTCGGCTGACTCCGCGAACTCTCCCGCCTGCTGGCCGCGCCTGAAATCGTTTACCGACAGGAAGTGGTAATCCCGTCCATCCACCTCGCCTTCACGCGGAGGCCGGGTGGTGCACGACACCGAGTATCCCACATCCCGTCTCACCGTCAGCAGCTTTTGCGCGATTGTCGTCTTTCCCCCGCCGGAGGGGGAAGACAGGATAATCGGGAAGGCCATTACTCGAGGTTCTCCACCTGTTCGCGGATCCTCTCCAGCTCTTCCTTCGTGGCAATCACGTCCTCGAGGATTGGCGCGTCGTTGGCCTTGCTGCCAACTGTATTCGCCTCGCGCACCATTTCCTGGAGAATGAAGCTGAGGCGCTTCCCCACTGGGTCGCTGGTATTTGCACTGACCGTATCGCGAAACGCGTTTAGGTGTGACCTGAATCGGTCGAGCTCCTCCGTGATGTCGAGCTTGTCGGCGAGGATGGCTATCTCCTGCGCGATTCGCTGCGGGTCCGCGCCCGCTCCGCCGATCAGCTCGGCAACCGTGCGCTTCACCCGCTCGTGCTGCTCCTTCAAGCGCAATGGGGCTCGCGTCTCGATCCGCGCGAGCCTTTCTTCCACGGCCTGGATCCGGTCGAGCAGAAAGGCGGAAAGCTGGGCGCCTTCCGTTCGACGCATCGCGGTGAGGTTATCGATCGCCTTGGCGACGATCCCGGCAAGCGCTTGACCGGCTGCCGGATCCACTTCGTCGCTCGGCGCAGTGATGACGTCGGGAAGGCGAAGCACGGTCGCGAGATCCACCTCACCTCCCAGGGCCAGCCTCTTTTGCAGCTCCTTGAGCGTCGACGCGTATTGCGCGAGCCGCACCTCATCGATGACCGGCCCGACCGTCGCCTCGCGGTCGACGCGTACCGTCAGGGTCACGTGACCTCGAGCGATCCTCTGGCGAAGCAGCTCCCTGATCTCTCCCTCCCAACGCGAAAAAGCCGAAGGAAGCTTGAGATTGGGGCTGAAGAACCGGTGGTTGACGGTTCTTATCTCGACGCTCGCGCGGGATTCGCCCACCGCACCGTCGGCCGCGCCGAACCCGGTCATGCTGGATATCATGTGAAGTGGGCTATCCTACGATGCGACAATGAGTTTGTCAATTCCAGAAATGCCACCTGACGCCGTAGATCGCGAGCACCCGCGGCATCTCGAATCCAGGGATGATCTCGTAGGGGTAGGAGAGGATATTTCGCTGCTGGTAGGTTATGACCGCTCGCAATATCCGGAGCTCCAGAAGCGACGACAGCGTCTTCGACGCGCCCACCCGAACGTCACCTGCGCTGGATGGAAAGGTGGTCGATCCGCGGTACTCGTAGACGACCGCGGCCCGCACGTCAAAGTCGCCCCTCGGAAACCGCCTGCTGAAGTTGTTCGCGTAGTTGATTTCCGACCGGCTCTGGTATTGCGGCTGATAGTGGCCCGCGCTATCCCAGCGCGTGATCCACGCGTCGATCCCGAGCCCACCCTTGAACGGGCCGCGAATGGATGCGGTCCGACCTCTGATCCGGCCTGCGGCAGTCGGAAGAAGCAGAGTGTCGTAGACGATCGGGGCGAGTCCCTGGCCCTTGTCGGCACTGATCATCCCAACCGAGACCCAGGGGCCAAATACCTTGAGCCCAATTTCCCCGCGCGCTGACGTTGCAGTTGCAGTCGATCCGAATCCGGACGCTGGATACGACTGGGACGTTGGGGCCAATCGGGCCACCGAGCCCGACACGGCGATGACTGGTAGCGGCTGCAGGCGAATCCCAGCGTCGACGTTCGTCACCTGTCGGACACCGTCGCGCTCGGCCAAACCACTGAGAACGCCGAACGATGTCACGAAATCCAGCTGGCCGGAGACAGAGTTGTAGGTCGTCCCACCGAGCGCCCTGAGCCTGTCCTGCACTTCCACGCGTGCCGGCCCTACCGTGAACCCAGCGCTGAGATTGTACTGCGTTTCAGAGCGCCTTCGCTCGAGGGTATCCGGCTGGGTCGCAGCGGAGACGCTTCTGTCCGGATCGGTCGTGCCCTTGAAGCCAAGCGATGCAACTGTCGCCTGGATCCACGGACCACTGTTCACTCCGCCCAAGGCGGCGCGGATGTAGGCGTCGGTGTTCGTCGCGTCGAGCCCAAGAACGGGCGCTCTTCCGAGCGCGGGCCGCTGAATGCCGCGCGTCGCGCGGGTGCGATTCACGAATGCGTCGATACTCCACGCCTTTCGCGCTATCCCAAGCCGACCCAGGAGCGAGAGCGCGTCGCCGGTTCCGGCGAAGCGGCTGCTCTGGACTCCGTACTGCTGTCCGGCGAGCTGGAGCACGCCACCGTTGTCGAAGCGTTTGCCATAGAATCCGCGATAGAGGTTCGTGTCCTCATTCCCGGTCGCGATGTCAACTCTCGTGTACGGGTCGGTGTTCTCGACACGCCAGGTGCGCATGTAGATCCGCAGCTCGCTGGCGCTCCGCTCGACGGTCAGCTGCTCGAGTGTCCAGAGCTGGACGGTCGAGAGGTCCAGCACGCCTCCCGTCCTGTTGTCGAGTACGTCCATCTCGACGCCATCATAGAAAGCCCGCACCCTCCGAAAATCGGCGTTGAACGTTGCCGTCTGTGGAGTTGCTATCCACCCCGATCTGAAGGTGGTGACTCCCGGAATTCGATCGAGGAGATCGGACACGGTGAAAGCCCCCGTGGCAAACAGCTGGGCGCGATCCCATTGGTATTGCGGACCGATCTCGTAGGTCGCGGGATCGGCGAATCTGCCGATCGGCGCCTTGATGGAGTCGCGCTTGACGCCGAGAGTATCCGTCGTGTCCATTTTCGGCTTGACCGGAATCGGCACCTCGCTCGCTGGCGGAGGCACGACCTGCGCTCGAGCCGGGGACGCGGCCGCGTAAAAAAGAGCCCCGGCCAGAAGGCCGAGGCGGGCTGGGCTGCACCACGGCCCGAATGTTCGGCTCAGCGAACTCTCCCGCGAATGAACTCGATGAAAGTACCCATTGGCACTCCCGTCGGTCCCTTGGGAATCGTAACCAGGTCAGTCTCCGAGTAAGCGGTCCCGGCGATGTCGAGGTGTGCCCACGGATAACCCTCGGCGAATTCCTTGAGAAACATCGCTGCCGTGACGGCTCCCGCCGGCCTGCCGCCTGAGTTCTTGACGTCGGCGACTTCGGATTTGATCAGATCCTTGTACTCGTCCCAGAGCGGCAGAGGCCAGGCCGGCTCACCCGCGCGCTTCCCCGCTGCGAGGATTTCCGCGATCAGCGCGTCGTCGGTTGAGAACACGCCGCTGGCGGTGTGACCGAGCGCGATTACGCAGGCGCCGGTAAGCGTCGCCGCGTCGATCACCACATCGGGCTCGAAGCGTTTGGCGTAGGAGAGACAGTCCGCCAGAACGAGACGCCCTTCAGCGTCGGTGTTGATGATCTCGATCGACTTTCCGTTTTGCGCCCTGACGACGTCGCCCGGGTTCATTGCGGTGCCGGACGGCATGTTGGTAGTCGCGCCGATGATGCCGACGACGTTCACCTCGGGCTTCATCTGCCCCAGGGCTTCGAACGTTCCGAGCACTCCGGCCGCCCCGCACATGTCGAACTTCATGAACTCCATGCCCTGGGCCGGCTTGATGGAGATGCCGCCGCTATCGAAGCAAAGGCCCTTGCCCACGAGAACAACCGGTTTGGCGTTGGCCTTACCGCCCTTGTACTCCAGCGCGATCAGCTTCGGATCCTGCGGAGTTCCCTGCGCAACCGCCAGAAAGGATCCCATCTTCTCCGCTTCCATCTCGCGGCGCCCGAGAACCGTGATTCCCATTCCATGGCGTTTCGCGATGTCCTCGGCCGTCTGCGCCAGGTAATCCGGGGTGCACAGATTTCCGGGCATCATCGAGAGTCGGCGAGCCAGATTCTGACCAGCGCCAATCGCCTGTCCGTTCGCGAGGCCGCGCCGGCTGTCGTCGGTGTTGCTGGTCAGGATCATCGCCTTCTCGAGCGGCTTCTTGCGGTCGGCTTCGGGCGGCTGCGACTTGAGGTCGGCGTACTCCCACGCGCCCGCGATCAAGCCGGCGGTGATCGCTTCGGTCTCGTCGGGCGAAATCTGACCGGAGTACCACGCCATTTCGCCAACGCCGAGTCTCTGGGCATGGCGGGCGGCGAGGGTTGCGGCGCGCCGGAAGGCGGCTCGACGGTCGGTCACGGCTCCCATGCCAACGAGCAGGATGCGTCGAGGCCCTTTGGGGACACCGGTGAGATGGAGCATCTCGTCCCTCGAGCCGCGGAAATCCTTCATCTCGATCATACGCGAGAGCGCGCCCTGCGTGGCGCTGTCGAGTCCCGCGATTCCCGCCAGCGTCGGATTCTCGACCAGCGCGACTACGAGCATGGCACTGCCGACCTCGGCCGGGTTGACCGAGCTTATGCTGACCGTCAGCACTAGCTAGCTCTTCATCCCGGCGATCACCTGATCGCCAAATGCGGAGGTAGAGACTTCAGTCGCGCCAGGCATCTGGCGAGCGAGATCGTAGGTGACGCGTTTCGACTTGATGGCGTTTTCCACTCCCTTGACGATGAGCGAGGCGGCTTCGTTCCAACCCATGTACTCGAACATCATCACGCCCGAAAGGATGACGCTGCCGGGATTAATCTTGTCGAGATTCGCGTATTTTGGCGCCGTTCCATGGGTTGCTTCGAATACGGCGACGCCATCCCCGACGTTGCCCCCGGGTGCAATGCCAAGCCCGCCGACCTGTGCCGCGGCGGCATCGGACAGATAGTCACCATTGAGATTGGGCGTGGCAATGACCGAGTATTCCGCCGGCCGGAGCAACAGCTGCTGGAACATTGAATCAGCGATGCGGTCGCGGATTACCACTGCGTCCGCGCGCGCAGTTGGCCCGCCTTTCGCCAGTCCGGCCTCGGTGCAGGTGTCGTCCGGGAACTTGTCGCGCGCGACCTCGTAGCCCCAATCGCGGAACGCTCCCTCGGTGTATTTCATGATGTTGCCCTTGTGCACGAGCGTCACCGACTCTTTGCACTTGGCGATCGCATACCGGATCGCCATCTCGACGAGGCGCTTTGACCCGAACTCCGACATCGGCTTCACACCCAGCGCCGACTTCTCCCTGATCTCGCTCTTGAACTCCTTGCGCAGATATGCCCCGAGCTTCTCGGCCTCGGGAGAGCCGGCCTTCCATTCGATCCCGGCGTAGACGTCTTCCGTGTTCTCGCGGAAGATCACGATGTTCACTTTCTCGGGCTCCTTTACGGGAGCGCCAACGCCTTCGAAGTAGCGGACGGGGCGAATGCAGGAGTACAGGTCGAGAACCTGTCGGAGCGTCACGTTGAGCGAACGAATTCCACCGCCGACTGGAGTTGTGAGCGGTCCCTTGATCGAGACGCGGAATTCCTGCATCGCGTCGATGGTTTCCTGAGGCAGCCAATCCTTGAATTGCTGGAACGACTTCTCGCCCGCGAACACTTCCATCCAGGCGACTCGCCGCTGGCCTTCATACGCCCGCTCTACCGCGGCGTCGAAGACCCGCACCGATGCGCGCCAGATATCAGGTCCGGTCCCATCGCCCTCCACGAATGGAATAATCGGATTGTCGGGAACGGTGACCACGCCGTTCTTGAAACCGATCCCTTCTCCGCGCGGCGGGACTTTCGCGAACTTATACTTCGTCATTGGCTCCTGAAATCGATACGAAACGCCAAATGTAGTGCAAACGGCGCCCCGCACAAAACCTTTACTGGAGGCCAGCAGAACGGCTGTGGACGGCGTATTGGGAATAATGTCCCACTCTACCAGAATTTTCCAAGCGATTTCTCTTCCCCTGATCCTTGGTATTGCAGGCTGTGGCAGCCCGCCCCGCGTCAATGGCGTCGCGGGCGCATCGCCGTCGCCAAGCGTTCCATGGAAGGCGCCAGCGGGCGCGATCAAGTCTGAGCCCATAGTGACTCTGGCGGCTGCTGTCGCCGTTCCTCCCGACCTGCAGGAGCGAATTCGACAGCTGTCGCTCGTCGACGTGGTCGATCTAGCGCTACGTAACAATCCGGCAACGCGTGCGTCGTGGGCGCAGGCTCGGGCTGCGGCGAGTCTCTTCGGCTCCGCCCGCGGCGTCTATTATCCGACAGTTAATGGAGCTGCGGACATCTCGCGGATTCGATCTCCCGCCACCTTGCAGCGTCCTGGGGGAAAGCGCACGGAGTATGGTCCGTCGATCGACCTCAATTACTTGTTGTTCGACTTTGGCGGCAGATCGGGATCCGTCGAGACCGCAAGGCAGAACCTCTTCGCGGCAAACCTCGCGCACAACGCTACGCTTCAGAACACCGTTCTGCAGGCGGAGGTTGCGTACTTCACTTACATGGCCACCTCCGCATTGCTGAGCGCGGAGCGGTCGGCGGTTGCCGAGGCACGCGCAAATCTCACAGCGGCGCAGCGGCGAAATACGGTGGGCCTGGCGACAATTGCCGACGTGCTGCAGGCCCGCACAGCCCTTTCACAGGAACAGCTCAATCTCGAGACCACACAGGGGAATCTTCAGGCCGCTCGCGGGTCGCTTGCGTCGGCCCTCGGATTGCCGGCGAATCTCCCGTTCGAGCTCGAGCCATTGTCGACGGAAATCCCGGTCGGAAAGATCTCTCAGAGCGTCGATAGCGTGATCAACGAGGCGCTTCGCAACCGCCCCGATCTCGCCGGCGCGCGTGCGCAGGCTGTCGCGGCCGGGGCTCAGGTGCGGGTTGCGCGAGCCGCGGCGCGCCCATCTTTGGTTTTGGGTGGCAGTGCCGCCCGCACCTACTCGCGGCCGCCGACGTTCGCCGGGCCTTCATACGGCATGTCGCTTGGACTGGCGATTCCGATCTTCAATGGCTTCTCACACCAGTACAATATCGCGGCTGCAAGAGCGCAAGCGGACGCCGCTACCGCGTTTGCCGATCAAACGCGGCAAGACGTCATCACCCAGGTCTTCGTGTCGTACTACGCGCTTCAAACGGCGGAGCAACGAGTTGCGACTTCGGACGATCTGCTCGCGAGCGCCCAGCAGTCAGTCCAGGTCGCCGCCGGACGTTATCGTGAAGGCGTGGGCAGCATCATCGATCTGCTTACCG
This sequence comes from Gemmatimonadota bacterium, assembly GCA_031372985.1. Taxonomy (GTDB): domain Bacteria; phylum Gemmatimonadota; class Gemmatimonadetes; order Gemmatimonadales; family Gemmatimonadaceae; genus UBA4720. The sequence goes on along the minus strand of JANMMF010000397.1, from coordinate 555 downwards.
CGCAGACCGCGCTAGCCAACGCGAGAGCGCAACAGGTTCAGTCCCGGTGGCAGTGGTACACGTCGCTCGCGCAGCTGGCGCGTGACGCCGGAGTACTCGGGGTTCGTGGTGACACGCCATTCTCCTTCTCCAAGGATTCGGTCGTTCCCCGTCCGCTTCCAAGTACGATTCGCCCATGAGCATGCGCAAACTTTCCGCTGGCACTGTCGCTCTTGCTCTGTGTGTGATTGGCGCCTGCTCGAAGTCCGCCCCCCCGCGGCAGCAATCGGTGCCTGTCAGCGTGACGACTGTGAAGCGCGCGACGATTCCATTTGTCGTCACGGCGAACGGCGTTGCCGAGCCAATGCAGACGGTGGCGGTCGAGGCCCAGGTCAATGGAATCCTCAACAGCGTCACGTTCGCCGAAGGCGCCACCGTGCAGGCGGGGCAGGTTCTCTTTCAGATCGACGCGCGACCGTATGTCGCCGCACTCGAACAGGCGCGGGCAGCGCTGGCGCGGGATGAAGCGATTGCCGCCAACGCTCGACGCGACGCAACTCGGTACGCGGCCCTCGT
>JANMMF010000329.1:0-16504 GCA_031372985.1 Gemmatimonadota bacterium | reverse complement strand
GTTCCCGCGGCTCGAGAGCATCCGCAGCAGAATCCTGGCGTTCGCCGTTGCGGCGGCGCTGATTCCCTCGGGTACGATGCTGGGGATTTTTTATGTCCAGAACCAGCACGCCCTCGAGAAGAAAATCAACGAAGACCTCCTCTCGGGCAGCGCCCAGAGTGCCCGCGCGACCGGAGTCTGGCTCAAGGAGCGGCTCTACGATCTACGCGTCTTCGCTGGCTCGGACGAAGTCGCAAACACGCTGGACCATGGGCCGCGCGTCGCAGCCAGCGCTTTGGCTGAGGGCCGGCTCCGCGACTATCTGCTCTCGCTCCACGAGCGCTTCAGCGATTTCGAGCAGCTCGCTGTGCTCGACCTGTCTGGCAACGTCGTCGCCACCAGCTCGAACGAAGTAAGCCACGTGCGGCTTCCCGACGATTGGCAGACGGCGCTGCGAGCCGAAAACCAGATCGTAGGCGAGGCGTACTGGGACGAGAAGACAGGCAGGGCGAAGCTGATCGTCGCCGTTCCCGCGCAGCGTGCCGACGGGCGACTGATCGGCGCGTTCGCGGCCGAGCTCAACCTGGCACCCGTGCATTTGCTGCTGCGATCGTTCGCACCCGACTCGACCGGCGCGATTCACCTCGTGAGTACCAGGGGTGGTGCGATTGCGAGCTCCGAATCGATCAGCAAGCAGCTGGTAACCTCGCCGATGCCGGCTCCCACGATGAAGAGGCTGCGCGAGCGAGCTCGCGCTCCATTCCCCTTTGTCAGCTTTGGCGGCCGCTCGGTGATCGGCACACTCGAGTACGTTCCTCAGGTCAACTGGGCGGTGATTTCCGAGCTGTCCGCCGACGCAGCGTATACTCAGGTGCGTCGCTTCCGCGACGTCGCTCTCCTCGTAATCGTCCTGCTCCTCATAGTCGTGACAGCAACGGCGTATCGACTCGGCCTGCTCATCGCCCGTCCTCTCGACCGGCTTACGAAGGGCGCGGGAGAAGTGGCTGCCGGCGATCTCGCCGTCGACCTTCCGGAAGCGCCCGGTGGCGGCGAAGTCGGCTACCTCACGGATGTATTCAATCACATGGTATCGCGGCTTCGTGAAGGCCGGCGCGAGCTCGACCGGATTCACGAAACGCTGCGCACCAAGAATGAGGAGCTCGAGCTGCTGTCAACCACTGACAGTCTGACAGGTCTCTCGAACCACCGGTCGCTGATGCAGCGGCTGAACGACGAAGAAGCGCGTTTTGCGAAGGATCGGCGGGTCTTCTCGGTGCTGGTAGGAGACGTCGACCACTTCAAGCAGTACAACGACGCGTTCGGCCACCCGGCTGGTGACGAGGTGTTGAAGGCGATAGCCGACATCATGCGCGCCTCCACCCGCAAGGTGGATTGTTGCGCGCGTTACGGCGGCGAGGAGTTCGTCATCGTCCTTCCGGACACCGCTGCCGGCGACGCGCTGGAAGTGGCCGAGCACATTCGCGCGCGCGTGGCGGCGAAGAAGTTCAGCGGACGGAAAATAACTCTCAGCATTGGAGTCGCCGCGTTCCCGGAGGATGCCGACGACGCTGAGGCGATCATCGCCGTTGCCGACGAAGCGCTATATCAGGCGAAACGCGAAGGGCGCGACCGAACTATCCGCGCCCGCAGGTTGAAGAAGACCGGCACCTAGTCAGGCCGGCCGACGAGGCTCCTGAAAACCCAGCCGCTTCGCCCGGTTTCGTCGCCAACCCGGATCCATTCGTCAGCGTACGAATAGCCGGTCAGCACCGTTCCGCTTTCCGCGGCGAAGGAGATCGGAAAACCCGTCCCCGGTCCTTCCCGAACGTTGCCGCGAGTGGTCATCTTCAATCGGATCGGCACGGCGAACGCCGTCTCCCCGGGACGTGTCCCTTCGCGATTTCCGAGCGACAGACGTCCGCGATAGGAAGAGGCCAGCGTCTTCGCCTGGTTGGCGAGGTAGAGGGCTCCCGCATAGTTCTGCTTGTTGAATTCGGTTGCGCTCTGGCGGACCAGCCTGGTCGCCTGCGCCGCTTCGGGCGGTTCTTCCGCCGCGCCGGACTTCATGGACTGGAGGGAGACCTCTGCTTCGGCCATCGCCGACGCCGCCTGCGCCCGGCTAGCCACGGTCTGAAGCTTCGCCATCGCGCGGACGACTTCCGCGCGCGCATCCTCGAGCTTGGACTGTAGATCCTCGACTTGGGCATCCCTCGCCAGCATCAGGAGCTCGACCCGCGCCAGCCGCTTGTCCAGCTCGGGGTCACGGACGGTGACGGTAACCGTATCACGAATCACCTTGGGGGCCGGAGGCGGCGCAGCCTTGGGCTGGGAGCAGGCGCTGCCAAGCACGATCACGGCTGATAAAAACAAGCAGTAGCGCAACAGAGAGAAACCTCCACGACTTGAATTGCTGACGGTCGGCGCCGCATGACCAGCGGGCTCCTGGCATCGACGCGCGACTGGGGTAGAGAGTAATACCGAGCCGGTCAGGGTCGCCAGACTAAACAGCGCCTGGACCCGGGTTTTGATAACTAACGAACATTCCGGCCCATCCGCACATTTAGCGAATGATGGGGCCCGCGGCAGGAATGGGTTGGCTCGCGCTGGGCGCGGTTTCATTCGCTCTCGCCTGCGCGCAGTCTCCCCGCGAAGCCAACCCGGCGACCGCTCAGGACCAGTGGTGGCGTCACGGCGTCTGCTACGAGATCTTCACCCGCTCCTTTGTCGATTCCGACGGCGACGGGATTGGCGACCTGCGCGGACTCACATCCCGTCTCGATTACATCAATGACGGAAATCGGGAGACTGCGACCGATCTTGGCGCCAACTGCATCTGGTTGATGCCGATCTCGAAGTCGGTGAGGTACCATGGCTACGACGTGAGCGATTACTACCACGTGGACCCGCGCTACGGGACCGACGAGGATTTTCGTCAGCTCATGCGCGAGGCGCACCGCAGAGGGATCCACATCATCGTGGACTTCGTCCCCAATCACTCGTCCAACGAGAACCCATGGTTCCGGTCGGCCCTCCAGGGTCCGGCTAGCCCCTACCGTGATTGGTACCGCTGGTCCGCGGTGAAACCGGATCAACAAGGACCGTGGGGACAGGTCGCGTGGCACAAATCACCGGTGCGTGATGAGTACTATTACGGGGTTTTCTGGCACGAAATGCCGGATCTCAACTACCAGACGCCCGCGGTACTGACCGAGATGAAGAACGTGACGCGCCACTGGCTCACCGACCTGGGCGCTGACGGCTTTCGCTTCGACGCCATTCCATATCTGGTCGAGGAAGGAGGCGAGCTGAAGCACACCCGCGGCACCCACGACGTCCTCCGCCAACTGGGTGCCGCGATCCGAAGCGTCGCTCCATCGTCCTTCACCATCGGCGAGATGGCGGACGGCTCTCCCGAGATCCTGTCGTCGTACTATCCGGACCAGCTCGACGCCTACTTCGCGTTCGATGTCGCGAGTGGAACGCTGGAATCAGCACGCACCGGAGCAGCGGCTCCATTTCTCAGCGCGGTGCGCGAAGCCAACTCGCGGTTTCCGGCCGGCAGGTGGTCTCCCTTTCTCTCCAACCACGATCAGCCTCGCGTGATGACCGCGCTTGGCAACGATCGCGCGCGGGCGAGGGTAGCCGCGAGCGCGATGCTCATGCTGCCCGGACTCCCGTTCGTCTACTACGGAGAGGAAATCGGAATGATCGGCAAAAAGCCGGACGAGCAGATTCGCAATCCAATGCAGTGGAGCAGCGAGCCGGGCGCTGGATTTACGACCGGCACTCCGTGGGAGAGCCCGCAGTTCGACTGGCGATCCATCAATGTTCAGGCTCAGGACCGTGATGCCGGATCGCTGTTGAATCACTACCGACGACTGATTCACCTGCGAAACGCGCACGTGGCTCTTGGGAGCGGTGATCTCGCCGTTGGGTCGGCGAGCGACAGCGCGATAGCGGTCTTCGTTCGCCGCTCACCGGGAGAGACCCTGATGATCGCGCTGAATTTCGGAGCTCGCGCCGTTTCGCGGGGGAGCGTGACAATGGCCCCGGAAAGCGGCGCTTTCCCCATGGGTCGATTCGAGCGGATTTACGAGGATCCCACGAACGGATGCCTGCCCGAGCTGTCCATCCTTACAAGCAGCTCAGTGACGCTCGGGCAGATTGCTCCCTATGGGTTCTGCGTGTTCCGTCTTACGGACGGCTAGACGCCGGTTTCCTCGCCGATTACCGGAGTAACCGCCGACCGATCTTCCTCCCCTGTGCGAATTCGGTAGACCTTCTCGACGGGCATCACGAAAATCTTCCCGTCGCCGACTTCCCCGGTCGCGCCGGCGGCGAGAATCGCCCGCACAGTTGGCTGGACAAAGGGGTCCGAAACGGCGATCTCGATCCTTACTTTGTCGTGCAGCTCCACCTTGACCGTCGTGCCGCGATAGGTCTCGACTGCTTCAGTTTCTCCGCCATGACCGCGCACTCGGCTGATGGTCAGCCCACGGACTTCGGCCCGGTACAACGCTTCGAGTACGTCATTGAGCTTGTCCGGTCGAATGATCGCTACGATGAGTTTCATAGTATCAGCTCCTCTCGGCGCGAACGAGAATTGCGCCTTCGCCCCTGCTGTACGCTTCTTCCCCGTGCTGGGTGACGTCCATTCCGACTCCCTCCTCTTTCTGGCTCGCGCGAAGCGGCGAGACCAGCGCTATCGCCTTGAGAATTACGAACGTTCCAATGACGCTGTAAAGAATCGTAGCGATCACTGCCACCAACTGGATACCCAGCTGCCTGGGGTTGCCGAACAGCGCGCCATCGACCGTCCCGTTCCAGATCTTTTGCGCCAGCACTCCGGTAAGCAGCGCTCCCACGGTTCCGCCGACTCCGTGCGCCGCTATCACGTCGAGCGAATCATCGAGCCTGGTGCCGGCTCTCCAGAGAATGACGAAGTAGCTCGGAACAGCGGCGATTGCGCCAAGCGCGATTCCGGATAGCGGGCCAACAAAACCGGCAGCGGGGGTGATCGCAACCAACCCCACCACGATGGCGGTCGCGGCTCCGACTGCCGTCGTCTTCTTCGTGCGCGAGATGTCCAGCAGACTCCACACCACGAGGGTCCCCATCGGGGCGAACATCGTGTTGGAGAAGGCGAGCGCAGCCGATCCATTCGCCGCTAGCGCGCTCCCCCCATTGAAGCCGAACCACCCAAACCAGAGAAGACCGGCGCCAAGCAGCGTGAACGGTACGTTCTGCGGAATGATCGCCTGCCGGGCGTAGTCCTTCCGCGCGCCCAGCACCACCGCGACCACAAGCGCCGCAGCTGCGGCGTTGATATGGACGACGGTGCCACCCGCGAAATCGAGAGCGCCGAGCTTACCAAGCCAGCCTCCGCCCCACACCCAGTGTGCGATCGGCGCGTAAACCAGGATCGACCAGAGCGTGATGAAGGCGACGTACGGGCCGAAACGCATGCGCTCGACGATCGCGCCGGAGATGAGCGCGGCGGTGATTACGCAGAAGGTTGCCTGATAGCCGGCGAACAGAATGTGAGGAATGGACCCCTTCGCATCGAGTCCTACGCCGTTGAAGAATGCGTTCTCTAATCCGCCTAGCCAATTCGAGCCGGTCGAAAAAGCGAGTGTGTAACCGATGAAGCTCCACGCGATCCCGACGAAGCCGAGCGCGACGTAACTCATCATCATGGTGTTGAGCGTATTCTTCGCTCTCACCAGCCCGCCGTAGAAGAAGCCGAGCGCAGGCGTCATCACCAGCACCAGCGCGGTGGCGACCAGCATCCAGGCGGTGTCTGCTCCGTTGATGGGGGTCATGTCGGCAGGGTGTATGGGAAACTGCAACCGAAGACTAGTTTGGACCCTTTCACAGCTCTCCTCCAGTGCGACAGGTAAGCGTTGATCCCGCGAAAAAAACAAAAAGCCCCCGCATTCATCGATCGAAACGCGAGGGCATTGGAAATGAGATGGAGTGCTATCTCTTGGCGGCTCTACCCGGAACGTTCGATCACGCCCCACAGCATCTGTGGGAGCGGGCGATTATTCCCTGGATTGGAAAGAGAGACGCGGCGAGCAGAAAGCATGACTGGGCTGATGACTGAGCTAGTGGTTGCGAAGTACACAAGCAATCCCGAACGCGGGCAAGATTATTCCACTCCAATCCAGATGTCAAGGAAATCTTTGCAGATGACCATCGCCAGGCGTTTTCTAACCGCCGCCGTTCTGCTCGGAGCCAGCCTCGGTTGCGCCGGTACGCGCACTCGGACCGCAATAACCGGCGTCGCCGGCCCCGATCTCGCGCGCGGAATTGCCGCTGCCGATTCGCTGATCAGCGCATCGATCGGGACCTTGATCCCGGGTGCGGCGTTTCTGGTCGCGAAGGATGGCCGCATCGTACACGAGCGCGCGTTCGGATACGCTCAGCTCAATGATTACGCGGGACGTCGGCTCCCGTCTCGGAAAGCGATGAGGACCTCGACGATGTTCGATCTCGCGTCGGTGACGAAGGTGATGGCAACTACGTTCGCGATCATGCTTCTGGCCGATCGCGGGCAAATCGACGTCGAGGTACCGGTCTCGCGCTATCTCCCGGACTTCCGTGGACCGCATCTGGACAGCATCACCGTACGCCACCTGCTCCAGCATTCCTCTGGTCTCGTGCAGTGGCAGCCTCTCTACTATCACGCCACGCAGAGCGCCGAGACCTACGGCGTGATACGGGAGATGTCACTCGGCTGGGGCGTCGGGGAGGGGAGGCACTACAGCGACCTCGGGTTCATGCTGCTTGGCTACATCGTCGAGCGCGTTAGCGGCCGGCCGCTGGACAGATTCCTCGATCAGGACCTTTACAGGCCCCTTGGACTCAGGTCGACTGTTTTCAATCCAAGGGCGCGGGGATTCAGCGAATTCGCCGCGACAGAGCAGGGAAACGTTTACGAGCGGCACATGGTCTACGATTCCACCTTCGGCTACCGGTACAGGGGCGATCCGACTGCGTGGAATGGCTGGCGGCAGTACGTGCTGAACGGCGAAGTGGACGACGGCAACGCCTTCTACGCGAATGGCGGAGTAGCGGGACACGCTGGATTGTTCTCGACGGCGGCTGATCTCAGCGTTCTGCTCGACCTCCTGAACGACCGAGGCGCGCGCGGCGGCAAGCAGTACATTAGCCCGGCGATGGTCGACCTCTTTCTGACGCGCGACAAGTACGAGAATTACCTGGGTTGGCAGGCGCCGCGCGATCTGCCCGCCGGCAGCTTTTCGCACACCGGCTTCACGGGGACTTACGTGCTCGGCGTTCCGCTGTACAAGCTGTCGATCGTGCTGCTCACCAACCGGCAGAACATGGGGACCAACGCGCGCGGGTACTTTCCTGATGTCGGCCCGCTGCAACGTGCGGTCTCGAGGGCGATCGTGAATGCTTCGCCAGCAGCGCAACAAGGCCACTAGGCAGCATGCTCGGTTCCGCGATCGTCTATTCGGGGATCGTCGTGTGCGCGGCGGGAGTGATCCTGTTCATCACGCCGATCGATCGCCTTCACGTCAGCTCGCGTGAACAGGCCCTGGCGATAGCCGGGATTGGTGCGATCCTCATCGGAGTCGGACTGACAATTCCGGCGTCGGAGTCCAGAGTCAGGAAAGTCGCAACACGACTCGACGAGTTCGTCCCGGTGTGGCAGTTCAGCGAGCGCCACACGATCAGGATCGCGGCGCCGCCGGCGCGGGTATTCGAAGCCATCAGAGATGTCCGCGCCGACGAGATCTCGCTGTTCAACACGCTGACGTGGATTCGACGCGGAGGACGGAAGTTGCCTGAGAGTATCCTGAACGCGGGAGACAGCGCACCACTGCTCGATGTCGCGACAAGGGGCGGATTCATTTACCTGGCTGACGACGCTCCGCGAGAGCTCGTCATTGGAACGGTAGTCATCGCACCGGCCGGACCACGCCGAACATTGACTCCAGAGACACTCAAGACGCCGCCGGCTCCCGGCTTCGCCGTGGGGGCCGTGAATTTTCTCGTTACGCCCGAGGGCCCGAACGCCTCGCTCGTCTCGACCGAGACCCGCGTCTTTGCCAACAGCCCTTCTGCCCGCCGCCGGTTCGCCAGGTATTGGCGGGTGATCTATCCGGGGAGTGCGCTCATCCGCGTGATGTGGCTGCGTGCGGTGCGGCGTAGGGCGATGACGCCAGCAGCTCGCTAAGTCGAGGGTCGTGCCCGACGATCTTCAGGAATCAGCCTCGCCCGCACGGCGGCGCATGATCTGGAAGTAGAGGTAGAACGGCAGGCCGAGCGCGATCAGAAACAGCCCGGCGGCGGATTCGATCGGATACGCCTTGATGCTGCTGATCACCAGCCAAACCGCGACGAGCACAAAGAGAATCGGCACTACCGGGTATCCCGGAGTGCGATACCGGCGCGGCGCCGCCGGAACCTTGCTCCGCAGAACGAACAGAGACGAGCCGACGAGCGCGTAGAAGATCCAGAGCGCGAAAATTACCGATGTGGTGATCTGGTCAAAGGTCCCGGATAGAGCGAGCACGCAGGCCCAGAAAGCCTGTATCCATATCGCGGCAACAGGCACCCGCGACTTCGGATTCAGCTCGCCGATCCGTTTGAAGAACAACCCGTCCCGCGCCATGGCGAAGGGGACGCGCGCATTCATGAGAATGATTCCGTTAAGCGCCCCAATGACGGCGACGATGAACGCGATGGACACGAGCTGCGCGCCGTAGGAGAAGAACGTCTGAGCCGCTTTCGCCGCGACCGGCAGCGCGTCCCGGTAGGCGGTGGAGTTCGCCGTCAGTATCTCACTGAAAGGAAGCGCGTAGAAGTACGCGAGGTTGGTAACCAGATAGACGAGTATCACCAGCAACATCCCATAGATCAAAGCGCGCGGCACGTTCCGCTCGGGCTTTTCGATCTCGCCCGCAACCATCGCTACGTTCGCCCACCCCTGATAGGCCCACAGCGCAGCCAGCATTGCCGCTCCGAAAGCCGTTATGCCGCCGCTGGCGATTCCCGCCGTGACGGGAGCGCGGAGATGATCCCACGATCCTGATCGGGAGAAGAAAAACGCTCCGGCGACGATTATCGCGATTCCGCCGAGCTTGGCGAGCGTCGCCACCCATTGCACGCGGGCGCCGACCGCTACGCCCCGGGTGTTGATCGCCGAGAAAAGCAGAATCACCGCGACCGCCACCAGCTGCTGGATTCCGAGTCGCCAATGCACGACGCGCCCGAGTAGCTCGAAGTCGCGCGTGATCCAGACCGCGTCCAGCGGAACGAAAGAAGAGAGGAAGGACGCCAGAGCGGTCGCGACCGCGGCGACGCCTCCAGTCGAGATCAGGACGAGGTTGGTCCAGCCAAACAGAAATGCGATCAGATTCCCATAAGCTTCGCGCAGGAATACGTAGTCCCCGCCCGCCTCCGGCATCATCGCGCCCAGCTCGGCGTAGGTCAGCGCGCCGGCGAGCGAGAGAAGTCCAGCTGCAAGCCAGGCCAGCAAGACGTTGGAGGGAGTTCCCACCAGCTGCGCCATCGGCGCGGTCTTGAGGAATACGCCGGTGCCGATGACGGTAAGGACGAGAGCAATCGCATCGCGGAGCGAGAGTGCCCTCGCCAGCTCTCTTGTCGCGGACGTCACCTCCAGTTCAGGCGACGCTGCGGCGGCCGAGCTCACTCGGGCTTCGGCGGGCGAAACACGTCGTGCGGGCCGGAATGGCGAATGCCACCAACGTAGGTCGGCCGCACGTACTCCTCAGTCGTGGAGATTCCCTCGATCTTGTCCAACTCGCGATTCTCGCTTTCGATCGACTCGCGCTCTTCCTTGTAGCGGCGATACCAATCACGAGTGACCTCGCCAGCCAGCTCACGATTGCCGAGTCCGAAGGCGAGCGAGAGAGCGAGAGCGATCGCACCAAAGAGAATCGCGAATCCCGTGGTGACTATCTCAGTAGCGACGCCCAGCTCCTGGAGCGCCATGAATGCGGCTAGCACGACGACCCCACCCTTTCCAACCCGCGCGAGGGTCGGCCCGCCACGAAGACCGCCCGCGGACGCCATGATCAACCCGCCGACGAAGCTGCCGAGAACGATGCCGACGATCATGATCACGATCGACGCGATCACGCTTGGGACATAGCTCACGAGCTCGGAAAAGACGTTCGCAAGGGACTGCAGTCCGAGCGCATTGGCGGCGACGAGCATCACCGCGAACATCACGAACCAGAAGACGAGACTGCCGGCGACGCGCGTCGGATTCACGTGTGAACCCGATCGCTCGACCGCCTGCATCACGCCGCCGCGCTCGAGGATCTGGTTGAGATGGACGCGCCGCATCAGGCGATCGGTTCCCTTCTCGAGCAGCCTCGCCAGCAGATATCCGGCAAAGAGGATGACGAGGGCGCCGAACAGCGCCGGGATATACCCGTAGAGCTGCTCGAAGCTTGCCTGCAGTCTCTCGCTGAAGGTGAGTGTCGTCGTGGTGTCCACTAGAACCTCACATTGATTAGGGAATGATTCCCTGGGGTGCGGGCGGCCAGTGCTGCGATGCTCGCGGGGTTGAAAGTTACACGAAATCGGCGACGTCCGGCGTCGGCGGACGGGTCCAGATAGCGCTCGGTCGCGATTGTGCCGAGCAAGCCTCCGACCGCCCCCGCCCCGAATACGAGGTGCGGATCGGGATCACTTGTATCCGTGAGAGTCGCGATCCCCGCTCCCATCAGACCTCCGGCCAGCGCGCCCAGTGAGACACGCCCGGCATCGGTTCGGCTGTGATCGTATCGGCGAACGAGGAAGCGATCTCCAGCTATGACTCCGAGGAGACCTCCCGCCGTCAACGCTGTCGCAACCGTTCTGCCACTGGAACGTTCGTCCAGGAAAGCAGCAGCCGTGGCGCCCCCGAGCAGGCCGGTTGTGATCAGCGTCTGAATGTCGCCCGGAGTGACGTTGTAATCGGCGTTTCGCGGGTAGAGAACCCCAAGCGGGTACCCAACCAATCCCGACGCCAGAATGGTCGCGACTTCCGCTCGATCGGAAAAGCTGCGTCTGCAAACCGAACCAGTGCTGGGGTCAAAGGTACAGGTCTCTTCTCCCCTGATCGCTTCGGTAGTGCCCCAGGCGATCAGGGCGCCGAGATTGGCCCCAAAGCCGGCGCCGACCGCGTCCGCTTCGGTCATGTTTCGGGCAAATCGAAGACCGAGCGCTGTCCCCGTAATTCCGCCGATGAAAGCGCCCCCGGACTGCGCGCGCCCAGTCATCCTCGCCAGATACGTCGCAGCCCAACCGGCGAGCGCTCCATTCACCCCCGTGTTGGTCGAGAGATCGTTCTGTGCCCTGGAGATGAACATCCGCCTGGAGATCTCGGATGCCGCGAAGAACGATCCGCCTGCTACGACGAGATACGCCGCGGTGTAGCCCGTCCCGTTGTCGCCGATCGCGCCGGAAAAGGTAGGCCCGTAAACGGTGATTCCCAGAAGCGTCTGGTTCCTGATGAAGGAGTTGCGAGCGTCGTTCCGTGGCTCGATGACCTCGCGCGGCAGGCGGGACACGATCGCGCGGATCGCGTCGCGATCGGCCGCGCTGAGAGTGTAGCGTTCGACGACGCCTGACCGACGCCCCACGGTCAGCACATAGGTCGAGTCGTTGGAGGTATAGAGCCTGGCTTGGGTGAATTCGCCCGAGACGGGCCACCACGGCGCGTGCAACGTCGCGCGTTCGGCGATGTATGGCGTCATAACGGTCACGAGTCCGGCGCTGTCGAAAGGGACGGGCCGTTCGACGACCTGCGCCTGGATACGCGGGACGGGCGACAACAATAGGGCGCCGATGATAGCCAGGCGTCGCATGAGGTTCATCTTGGGGTGAGTTGGAGCACGATCGAGCTCGGATTGCACCGCTCGAGCAGGAAGAAGCTGGTCCGCAAAGATATGCCGCAGTACCAGATTTTGCCCGTCAAGTTCGCGTTCCGCGCTGGATGTCGAAGATGGCGCTCCTGCGACACTTGCCGCATATGAGCCAATCGCGCTGCCGCGCATAACCGAGGCCGAACGAGCCGCCGCCGATCTCTCTGCGACTCATTCCGGCATTGCACCGTGGACACAGCGGAGTCCGGCCCGATGTGAATTCGTCGCGGATCTGCTGCAGCTCTCGCGGGCTGTACTGTGCCGGACCACTTTCCGCGGGACCTGCGCCCGACTCCGGCGGATCGGCTTTTTCGTCCGGCAGCGTCATTCGGGAATCCGCACTACAACCTTACCGAACTGCTGGCCGCTGGCGAGCCGCTCGAACGCCTTGCGCCCCTGCGAGATGTCGAACACCGAGTCGACCAGCGGCGTCAGCCGGCCGGCGCGGTACTCGTTGACCACCGCGTCGAATTCGGCCTCGTTGCCCATCGTCGAGCCCATGATGTCCCACTGATTCCAGAACAGGCGCCGCACATCGATCTTCACGTGCGGGCCCGATGTCGCCCCGCACGTCACCAGCCTTCCGCGCTTGCCCAGAGCAACGAGTGAGTGCGGCCACGACGCTTCGCCGACAGTATCGAACACGACATCTACCCCGCGCTTTCCAGTACGGTTTCGGATCTCCTTGCCGACGTCCGTCGTCGCGTAGTTGATGAGATTCTCCGCGCCAAGGCCACGGGCCAGAGCGAGCTTCTCATCGCTGTGGGACGTGACCCACGCCGTCGCACCGATGTTGCGCACGATCTCCAGCGCGGCGAGCGCGACTCCCCCACCGATTCCCCAGATGAGCACATTATCGGTTTTCTTCACCCGGGCGCGTGTCACGGCCATGCGCCACGCCGTGAGCGTCGAGAGCGTGAAGGCCGCTGCCTGCTCTACCGGCTTCTCTTTTGGAATGCTGCGCGCGTTGCGCGCCGGAACGACGATGTACTCGGCGAGCGTTCCCGGATGGTGCTCTCCCAGAATTCCGAACTTCACGCAGAGCGAATGCTCGCCGGCCAGGCAGTACTCGCAGGTGTAGTCACTGATGCCGGGGTTGATTATCACGCTGTCCCCGACCTGGAGGTTGTTGTCGGAGACTCCACTCAGGTCGCCGATGGCATCTATCGCTCCCGTCGCATCACCGCCGAGTATCCAGGGAGGCGTGATCTTCGCCCCCGGCAACCCCCCAACCACGAAAAGATCCAGATGATTCAACGACGCGGCCTTGACGCGAACGCGGACTTCGCCGCGCTTCGGCTCGGGCTTCGGCAGGTCGGTGCGATACTCGAGCTGATCGAGTCCGCCATGCGCGGATATGGTGAGTCCTCGCACGCGATTATCGGAGCGTTATATTCAGACGTGACATAGAGTGGCTGCGCGTCGCGCGCTGCAGCCGGAAGATACCGACTTTGTTTTCCATACGCTCCGGATCAGTCTGAATGCTTTCCATAAAGGTCCCGCCGCTCGGAGAATCCATCGTCGAAGCCACCGTGTCACGGTGGCTGAAGAAGGAAGGCGACGTCGTTGCCGCGGGTGACACCCTTGTCGATCTCGAGACCGACAAGATCACGGTAGAAGTTCCGGCGCTCAAGCCGGGCGTCCTGGCCAAGCGGTTGAAAGCCGAAGGCGAGGTCGTACACGTCGACGACGTGCTGGGCGAGCTCGATGAGGCGGCGGTGCCTGCGACGGCTTCGCCAACCGCGCGTACTCCGCCGCCACAGGTGTCACCCTCGTCGCCACCGCCGCCGGCGGCTCAGTCCGGGAGCACTAAGTCTTCGCCCGCCGCACGAAAGATTGCCGACGAGCGCGGGATCGACATCGCCGCTGTCGCCGGTACAGGACGCGGTGGAGTGGTGTCCAAGCCCGACGTGCTGGCCGTGCAGCCACAGCGTCCCTCGGCAATTCAACCGCGTCGCGGAAACGGCGTTACGCCCGGTGAGCGCGAGACGCGCGAGAAAATGACGACGCGCAGAAAGCGCATCGCCGAGAACCTGCTGCAGTCACAGCACGCGACCGCGCACCTGACGACGTTCAACGAAGTCGACATGTCAGCGCTCAACGCGCTGCGCGACAAGTACAAGGAGAAAGTCGAGAAGGAGCACGGCGTCAAGCTGACCTTCATGCCCCTCTTCGTCAGGGCCGCGTGCCAGGCGCTCAAGCAGTTCCCGATGATCAACGCGCAGATCGACGGTGATACGATCGTCTACAAGCACTACGTCAACATGGGGATCGCCGTGGCGTCGGAGCAGGGACTCGTCGTTCCCAACATCAAGGACGCCGACCGGAAGGGCGTGATCGATCTGAGCCGCGAGATCTCCGAGGTCGCGAAGAGAGCGCGTGAAGGAAAGCTCGCGATGGACGATCTCACCGGCGGCACGTTCACCATCACCAACGGTGGAGTGTTCGGGTCCCTCATCTCGACTCCGATCATCAACTATCCGCAGGTCGGCATACTTGGCCTGCACAAGACGCAGGACCGCCCCGTTGCGGTGAATGGAGAAGTGAAGATCCGGCCGATGATGTACATCGCGCTCTCCTACGATCACCGCATTGTCGACGGCCAGCAGGCCGTTCTCTTCCTCGTACGCGTAAAGGAGCTCGTCGAAGATCCGGCCGCGATGCTTATCGAATAGATGGTCGACTGCGATCTGGCTATCATCGGGGGCGGACCCGGTGGATATGTAGCGGCAATCCGCGCCGGCCAGCTCGGCCTCAACACAGTTTGCATCGAGATGGACAAGACGCTCGGCGGCACGTGCGTCAACGTCGGGTGCATTCCGTCCAAGGCGCTTCTCTCCTCATCCGAGCATTTTGAATTCGCACGGTTGCACGCGGCCGAGCACGGCGTACAGCTCGGAGAGGTGAAGCTGGATCTCGCGACGATGATGAAGCGCAAGGACACCGTCGTCGGTCAGAACACCAAGGGTGTCGAGTACCTGTTTCGCAAGAACAAGGTGGCGTGGGCGAAAGGCCTGGGCACGCTCAAGAAAGGCAACGTGATCGACGTCGCGGGTGCCGACGGGAAGTCGGAGTCGTACCGCGCGAAGAACGTCATCATCGCCACGGGTTCCGTTTCCGTCGAGCTGCCCTTCCTCAAATTCGACGAAAAGCGCGTGCTGTCGAACATTGGGGCGTTGAAGATTCCTGAGGTCCCGAAGCACCTGATGGTGATCGGCGGTGGAGTCATCGGCCTGGAGCTCGGTTCCGTGTGGCGCCGGCTCGGCGCCAAGGTTACGGTCGTGGAGCTGATGCCGACGATTCTCCCCGGCAACGACGAAGAGATCATCAAGGAAGCCGACAAGATTTTCCGAAAGCAGGGGCTCGACATTCGAGTCGGATCGAAAGTCACTGGTGCGAAGGCCGAAGCGAACCGCGTGGTCGTCGACGTCGAGAAGGACGGAAAGTCGGAGAAGATCGAGGCGGACTACGTGCTGGTGTCGGTCGGCCGCAAGTCCTCTCTCACCGGAATCGACGCCGCGGCGCTGGGCCTTGGCTTGAGCAAGAGAGGCGAGATCCTGGTGGACGCACAGATGCGCACCAACCTGCCAAACGTTTATGCAATAGGAGACGTCGTCGGCGGGAAGCTCCTTGCCCACAAAGCCGAGGATGAGGGGGTCGTCGCGGTCGAAGCGATCGCGGGGCAGAAGTCGCATATCGATTACAAGTCGATGCCGTCGGTGGTGTACACCTGGCCCGAGATCGCGACGGTCGGTCTCGCCGAGCACGAGGTGAAGGCGAGCGGAAGGAAGTACAAGACGGGAAAGTTTCCCTTCTCCGCGAACGCACGCGCGCGCACGGCTGGTGATACGCCGGGCTTCGTGAAATTCATCGCCGACGCCGAAACCGACGAGCTGCTTGGCGCGCACATGATCGGTCCCAACGTGTCGGAGCTGATTCAGGAGGTCGTGCTGGCGTTCGAGTTCCGCGGGTCGTCGGAGGACATCGGTATCACCGTGCACTCGCACCCGACGCTGAGCGAAGCCGTGAAAGAGGCTGCGTTGGGCGTGCTGGGTCGGTCGCTTCAGATATGAGTGAAACGCTGGAACGTCCGATCGCGCTGCGGCCCCCCAGCAAGTAGCGGCGCAACTCGATGAACCGGATCATCAGGCCCATGGTCGCGGCCGATCGCAGCGGCGTCTTCAGGATTCTCGAGAACGCGGGGAATTTCACGCCCGAAGAAGTCGCGACGGCTCTGGAGCTGATCGACGAATGGCTGGAGCTCGGCGAGCATAGCGGATATCTCACCTACGTTCTCGAGTCCCACGGCGAGGAATCCGCGGAGGTGCTCGGCTACGTGTGCTTCGGTCCGACGCCTCTCACCGAATCAACCTATGACCTGTACTGGATCGCAGTCGACAAGTCGAAGCACCGCGGCGGCGTCGGCAAGCGGCTGATGAAGTTTACCGAGGAGGAGGTCGCGCGCCGCGGAGGCAGGTTGCTCCTGATCGAGACGTCGTCGCAGGAGACGTATGGCGGGACGATTCAGTTTTACGAGCGGACTGGGTACGAGCTAGTTGGAAAGATCAAGGAGTACTACAAGCCCGGGGATGACAAGCTGATTTTCGTGAAGA
>JANMMF010000373.1:0-2123 GCA_031372985.1 Gemmatimonadota bacterium | reverse complement strand
GCGTCGACGTCGGCTTCGAAAGCGCGGCGAATGTCGTCAGCACCGAACTCGGGTCCCAGAAGCGCCGCCTGCATCGAGTCCATTCCGGATTTCCGGCTCCTCGATCGGGTGAAGTACTTGTAGCGTGCAACATAAGCTGCACCGACGGCGCCGCCAGCGTCTCCCGCGGCGGGCTGAACCCAGATTTCGGCGAAGGGACCTTCACGGGCCAGGCGTCCGTTGGCGACCGCGTTCAATGCAACTCCACCCGCCAGACACAGTTTGTCGATTCCAGTCCTTCGATGGGTATGGCGCGCCATTCGAAGAACAATCTCCTCGCACACGTGCTGAACGGAGCACGCGAGATCCATCTCGCGTTGTGACACTGGTGCCTCGGCCGAGCGTGGAGGTCCATCGAATAAACGGTCGAAACTGCGATTGGTCATTCGCAGTCCGCCGCGGTAATCGAAGAACCGCTGATCGAGCGTGAAGGATCCATCGTCGTACAACTTCAACAAGTCAGCGTAGATCCGGTCCACGTACCGTGGCTGGCCGAATGGGGCCAGTCCCATCAGCTTGTATTCGCCGCTATTCACCCGAAAACCGCAGTGATATGTAAATGCGGAATAGAGCAGGCCAAGCGAATCGGGAAAGCGCATCTCCTCCAGCAGCTCCAGCTCGGCGCCCCGCCCGACACCAATAGTGGCGGTGGCCCATTCACCGACTCCGTCGATGGTGAGTATCGCCGCCTCGTCAAACGGTGACGGGTAGTACGCGCTCGCGGCGTGCGCCTCATGATGCTCCGTGTACAGCAGCTTTCCCTTGTAACCTTCCAATCCGGCGCGGATGGAGCGCTCGACGTAGAGGCGGTCCTTCATCCAGAGTGGCCCGGCGCGGCGGAAAGAAGCGAGCCCGCGAGGGGCGATGTCGAGATACGTTTCAAGAAGCCTCTCGAACTTCAGCAATGGCTTCTCATAAAACACGACAGCGTCGAGGTCCGACGCCTGAATGCCAGCCTCCGCCAGGCAGTAACGAGCGGCCTCGCGAGGGAAGCGTTCGTCACCTTTGACACGAGTGAAGCGTTCCTCTTGCGCCGCCGCGACGATCGTATCCCCCGCGAGCAAGCAGGCAGCGCTGTCGTGATAGAATGCGGATATGCCGAGGATATACTCGCTAGCCAATTGAACGCGCTGCCACCAGTCCGGGGGTTTTTGTTCGCCTCAACGACCGCCTATTATCCGCAAAGATACTCCACCTCCACCTTCGAGATTGCTCATGCGCATTCCTCGCTCACGATTCGGGGTCGTCGGGCTCGCCGCTGTGCCTGGCTTTCTCGCGTGCTACGACTTCGCCTGCACCGCATCCGTTAGCAGGATGTCGGCTCGCTTCCTCGAAGCGAACGATCGCCCCGTCACCGTGAATGAGGGTGATGATCTAACCGGGACGTTCCACGCCGTACCTAAGTCGCCCAGCTGAGTATGAAACAGCTGCCGCGCGTAGCTCCTTAGGCGTTCTGCTTTGACTACCAGACCCCGACGCTCGATCGGCTCAAGCTGCTCTCGATCGTGAACCGCACCGCCGAACTGCCACGCAGTGAGATTGCCTGGGAGACAAAGCTGTCCGTGCCTCCAATCCGGCGCGCCGCGATGCGGATGACTCCCATCTGTCCCTGTAGCTGCGGCGGTATCTTCATCGAAACGTTGTGGGCGGCCGCGACCTGGGCGAAGCGGGTGTGCACTCCGTCGTGCACGACATAAAGGACGACATCAGCCCAGTTGTGATTCTCGACCTCGAGCACGACCGGATCGAGTGGAGCCTGTGTCTCCGCTGACGGCTCTTCGGGGATGGTGTGTCGGCGGGCGCAGGCTGTGAGGAAAGCGAGCGCGATCAAGCACGAGGCAATAGTGGTGCGGCGGACTGGCATAGCTTCTCCGACGCCTACGCCGCGGCGCCATGTCGCGACAGACACCAATGTGCTGCACGGACCAAGCCGTGTCGAGTCGTTCTCGGTTGACTTGCTTTGACCGGAATTGACCTTTCTATCTGTGCTTGACCCCGGCCCTACTAAAGTTGACATAACTGCCTCTGCCGTCTAACTTTGTAGGCTGGTCTGCCCCCAGGTTCGGCGGACTCTTCGCACCTTG
>JANMMF010000265.1:0-1898 GCA_031372985.1 Gemmatimonadota bacterium | reverse complement strand
ACGTCGACGACGACTATGCGATTGCGATGATCATGTCCCGTAGTAGCGAGAAGCTGGTCACCTCGACGCAGCATGTACTGCCGCATGATCTGGGTCGACACGTAGGCGTCGCCCGGCTCGGCCAGATAACTGTTGGCGGCGCGGCGGATGAAGCCGCCCTCGCGCTGCGGATCGAACCAGCCGGTGCTCTCGCCATCGGGCACGACTGGAGCGACTGGTGCGCGCGATAGCTGCTCGCCACCACCGCCACCACCGCCGCCGCCGCCGCCACCGCCACCCCCGCGCGGTCCATTCTGCTGCCGCTGTCTGCCTCGTCCGCGCTGATTGCGGGAGCGCCGTCCGTTATTTCGGTCGCGCTCGCCCGGGTGGCGCGGCTGGTTTCCGTCGCGTTGCTGGCCGCCGCCCGAGGTCTGCGGATTGTACTGCGACTGTGGAGCGCCGCTGGGTGCGTCCGATCCATTAGGCGGGGCGGACGGAGTGGAATTCGATTCCGCATTGGGCGCGGGCGATGGCGCCGGCGCGGGAGTGGGAAGGGCTGGTGATGTCATGTCATCGCGCGCATCAGGAAGCTGCGCGGCGTCTGGTGGTGGTCTCAAGGGATCCATTGGCTCCAGATACGGATCTGCATCACCGTACGATTCGGGAGTATCAGGTTGATTGCCGGACGGACGGGGCCTCCGGCCGCGACGAAAAGGACGTCGGCGTTCGCTCATGCAGTTTGTGGTGTGGCTGAGAAGAAAAGTGCTACTTCGAATGGCTCACGGGGACCGCGGGGCAAACTCACGCGAAATCCGGAACCCTATTCTGTTTGGAATGGCGCGCCTAACAGGGCTGCGCTCGTGCAAGAATGGTACTATTGCCCGCCGGAAATGTCCAGCAACAACTGTAGCAACAACTGAATGGTAGACTCCCGCGCGCATATTGTCCAGCGCGTATTGCTGGATACTTTTCGCCCATGGCCGAGCAATTGACTGATCCGCTTCCCGAGCTGGAGCGCGCCGTGGCTGAGCGTCCCGATGACGCGAACGCGCTGGTCGCTCTGGCAAATCACTACTGGTTGATCGGTGCCGGTCCGGAGACCGTGGGCGATCTGGCGTCGCGCGCCATCGCGTCCGACGCCGACAACCGCGCAGCCTGGCATCTGTGGGCGCTGGCCGAGTCCAATCCGCGCGAGCGCGTCTCGCGTTGGCAGCAGGTATCGACCCGCTTCCCTTTGGACGAGCTGGCGAAAGCCAACCTCGCCGACAACGCCGCGAGCCTGGCGGGCGCCGAGCACGACTATCAGGCTGTGGATCTGGCGATCGAGACTTACGAGGATCTTCTCGCCACGGCCGCGCATCCGGATCAACGGGCCGCGCTCGAGAAGGCTATCAAGACGCTCCGCGGCTGGAAGTTCTGAGCGGCATTTAGACATCGTGGTGCGCGCTTTCTATAAGTGCATCGCGCGGGGTCGGCGAGGGGTATCCTCTTCGGCGCTACGCTCGCTTGGTCGGAGCCCCTAACAGCGCTCCCTCGCTCCGCTCGGTCGCGGGTCTCCTCCTCGCGCTCGCTTTGGAAAGCGCCTACGAGGACACCCCTCACCTCCCTAGCTCGAGATCTATAACAGCGGGACCACTAAGTCTCGTGCGCCGCTCACGCCAGCCCCGATCGAACTGCCGCACTTCCTGACCGCGGCGTTGCAATAGTGCGCGGCCGAAACCAAAAGAGCGCAATCGTACATCTCTGACGCGTTCGCGACTCGTGCGAAGCGTGCTGCGGTACCTTCGCACACCACACGCGGCGCGACGCGTTGCGAGCAGTTACGGACTAAGTGGGAAGGAGGGTGGAGGGGGTCTTCGTAGCCGCTTTCCAAAGCGAGCGCGAGGAGGAGACCCGCGACCGAGCGGAGCGAGGGAGCG
>JANMMF010000236.1:0-4539 GCA_031372985.1 Gemmatimonadota bacterium | reverse complement strand
ATGCCTCCCACACTTCCAACCCGTCAGCTCGGCACCACCGATATGAACATCACCCGCGTCGGATTCGGCGCGTGGGCAGCCGGCGGCGGCGGATGGGCGTACGGCTGGGGTCCGCAGGATGACAATGAGTCGATGGCTGCGATCAGCCACGCGCTCGAGCTCGGCATCAACTGGATCGACACCGCCCCCGTCTACGGGCTCGGGCATTCGGAAGAAGTTGTCGGTCGCGCTCTCAAGAAGATCCCGAAGGGCGAAAGGCCGCTGGTCTTCACCAAGTGCGGGCTGGTGGGGGACCTCGCTGATCCCTTCAAGGAGGCCGTGCACACCCTCGAGCCCGCCTCAATCCGAAAGGAGTGCGAAGCGTCGCTCCGCAGGCTCGGCGTCGAGCGGATCGATCTCTACCAGTTCCACCGGCCCGACGATTTCGGAGTCCCCGTCGAATCTTCGTGGAGAACGATGGTGCAGCTCATGGAGGAAGGAAAAGTCCGCGCGATTGGAGTGTCGAACTTCGACGTCTCGCTCCTCAGGAAGTGTGATGCGGTCCAGCACGTCGATTCACTGCAGCCCCCGTTCTCGTTGATCAAACGCGATGCCGCCGCGTCGGAGATCCCGTGGTGCCGCGCTCACGGAACGGGCGTGATCTGCTATAGCCCGATGCAGGCCGGTATTCTCACCGATACTTTCTCCGCCGAGCGCGTGAAGAAGATGGCGACGGACGACTGGCGGCCGAAGTCGCCGAACTTCCAGACCCCCCAGCTCGAGCGAAACCTCGCGTTGCGCGATGCGCTGATCCCAATCGCCCGACGGCACAACACGACGGTGTCGTCGGTCGCAATCGCCTGGACGCTGGCGTGGCCGGGCGTCACCGGTGCGATTGTCGGCGCGAGATCCGCGGAGCAGGTCGACGGCTGGATCGACGCCGCGACGCTGACCTTGAACGCGACGGATCTCGACGAGATCGCACTGGCGATAGAGCGGACGGGCGCGGGCACGGGTCCGACCCGCCCACCATTCATGGGCGCTGCGCGCGAGGCAGACAGCAGCGCATCGATTGGGGCGAGATAATTTCTCCTATCGGGTACCGGGTATCGGCTAGCCGACGTTGACGCCGAGGTTGATCACGCCTGCGTAGCCAGAGGGTGTCTTCGAGGTCTGAAGCATCAGACCCGCCTTCTCAGCTGCCGACAGGCTCCTGAAGATCCCGTCGTTGGTGTTGCGGGTGTTGCGAGTGCCGCGCGAGCCATACGACTCTTGCGCGTACACGGCGTCGCTCAGCGAGTCGTCGAAGAAGAATTGAGATGTGAACTCGTAGGTCCTGGTGGATCCGGCGAATAGCCGCAGCTTGAAGTGGATGTGAACCGCGCGTCCGGGATACCAGCCCGGATATATCGTTGCAAACGTGGCGACGCCCTTTGCGTCAGTGACCTGATAGCCACGAAGGTTTTTTTGCGACGACCCCTCGACGTCGGAGTAGATCCCGCCCGAGTCGCAGTGCCACACGTCGACGTAAGCTCCCGTGAGAGGCGTGCAGGCATTGTTAGCGACGCGTGCGACGTTGAACGTGAGCGCCAGCGGGACACCGGTGGAGGCTGCTCCCGTCACCGGATCGGTCCGGATGTCCGCGCGATTCAACTTCTCGTCGACGAAGAACGGGCCTTCGGTGAGGGCGGCAGTCAGGACGCAGGCGGGCGCGCCACTCGGCGAACCTGTCGTCATAGCAGCGTTAGCTGCCAACGATGCCGTGTCGGCGCCCCCGCTGGCCCCCGCGGCGCAGGCAAGGAGTGACTGGGACACGACGACGCTCGCGGCGCCTTTGGCGGCGAGGCCAAGCAGGTCGCGCCGGCTCAGACGCGTGCGGGCTGGAAGTTCGAGACTGGGGAGCTTCGACATGCGCGGTGTCTCCAGAAGAAGTTGTTTTTACGGCAAGGATGCCGCCTCAATTCAGCTGTCTACTGCTGGCGAACGAGGTTGAAGTCGATCTCGAGGCGAATCGTGTCCGCAACGCTGAGCACGACTGGTACGCGCGGCTGATCCATCTTGATGTCGTCGAAAGTGAACGCGGTGGCAGCGGAACCCGTAACTCGCCCGTCCTGGAATTGCGCCGAACCCTTCCAGGCAGTCTGCCGCGTCACCCCACGGACGGTCAAGTCGCCGGTCATCTCGAACGGCAAGGTGCCCGAGGCCGGAAGCGGAAGTGCGATTCCGCGAACGCTGGTGGGGATCAGCACGATGCTCGGATACTGCCTTGCATCGAGCAGGCGTCCGCGCACGAAACCGTCGCGACGATCCTTGTCGCTGACAAAAGTTCCAGCGTCGACGGCAAACTTCGACGACTGAGCGATCACCTTTCCGTCGGAGCCGAATGCGATCGCGCCGGTGAGGGCCTTCGTCTCGCCAATCGCGTCATTCGGAAGATCCTGTCCTACGAGACGTTCACGGACCCGGTAGCGCGCGGCATTCCCCGTCGGCGCGAGCACGAAACGAAGCGCACCCTGTGCGGACTCGGCGGAGGGTGAGGCCTGTGCCGGCGTGTCGTTTCTCCGAGTCACGGAGCCGGCGAACGCCGTGCCCGCCTCGCCCCGTGAACAGGCGAGCGCGCTCAGCGCTGCGATTAATGCCAGGGCGAAGTGTGCGCGGAATCGTTCCATTACCGGTCCCGAAATCCTGTTCGCGTTCATTCCTGCTCCTTGCTGGTCATAGTCGTGGTGAACCCATTCGGACTACAGAGGGTTACGCATAGGTTCATCACGGCGTTGACGGGATCTTCAATTGGGAATATCTCCCACTGCACTGGCCTGCTGCGCTCAGCGCGGGACGCCGGCGCTAAGGTGTGGTGCGGCCTCGCGCTGCCGTTTGCTTCCTGAGGCAAGGTCCGCGACTCGCGTCACAGTGTCACGCACCGCGTCCCGGATGCGGTCGAACTGGCCGGCCGAGATCATCTCTGCCGGCGCCATCCACGACCCGCCGACTGCTACGACGTTCTTGAGGGCCAGATAACTCTCGAACGTCGCCGCGGTCAGTCCGCCGCTGGGGTTGAACTCGACACCGCCGAACGGTCCGGCCAGCAGCTTCAGATAGTCGACTCCGCCGAGCGTCACTACCGGCCACAGCTTCAGCAGGGTGAGTCCCGACTCGATGGCCGCTTCGATCTCGCTGGCCGTGGCAACGCCCGGATAAACCGGAAGGTCGTGCTCGAGACAGTAGTGAACGACGCCGGGGTTGAGTCCCGGCGAAACGACGAAGTGCGCTCCGGCCTTCCGCGCCTGCTCGGCCTGCCTGACGTTGAGAACGGTTCCAGCTCCGGCGAACATCTCCGGATGCTCCCCCGTAATGCGTCGCAGGACCTCGAGGGCGACCGGGGTGCGAAGCGTGATCTCGGCGATCGGAAGTCCGCCGCTCAACAGCGCGCTCGCGAGCGGGATCGCGTTTTTCGCATCGTCGATTACGATCACGGGAATGATCCGCCAGCGCCGAAGCGCTTTCGTGATCATGGACTGTTGCACGTTCATACAACCTCGGCGTTTAGCGGTACCGCAAAACCGGTCATCTACAATACCTAAGCACTGTATTCGATGCGCTTAGGAAAAACCGCGATCCTTACTTGGTAAGCTCCGCAGTGGCAATCGCCCCATTCATCTGGGGAATGATCGTCACCATCTTGGCGACGCGACGCGTTCCCTTCTCGACCCAGAGCGTAGTCGTCTCCCCGTTCCCGCCGTCCGCGGGCGTGATCACGACCTTCCACACGTCGAAGGTACCCGCGGGGACCGTCACCTTCTCGCTGCCGGTCACCTTGAGCTGCCGGGTTGCAACCTTCTGCGACATCAGATCGAAATTTCGGAAAGTAGTGCTGTAACCTTCAGCCAGCGGCAGCGCCGCGATCACCTCGTTCGCTCCCGCGCCGTCGGCGAAGAGCACGCCGCCCAGGTCCGCGGTGATCGGCCGCTCCTGCCCGTTCATCGACATCTTCCCGGTAGCCTTGTTGTCGGTGAACGAGACTTCGATGATGGCCGGACCCTGATTAACGACGCGCTTACGGAGCAACAGCGTTCCCTTGTCGATCGTCGCTTCATCGCTGATCGTGCCCATCGGCATCTGCGATGTCTGGGTGGCGATCCACTTGCCGTTCTCTTCCTTGATGGTGTTGGTCATGTCCATCGGAATCGTCTGACCGCCCGCCTCGAGGCGCGCCTTGTACGTCGAGCTCCCCGCCTTCAGATCCACGGCTGGCTTCGGTGCGCTCGGCGCGACCTCCGCCTTTTTCGCCAGAACGACAGTCTTTGGATCGACCGTCAGCTCGGCCATGCGGGCGGTGATCGCTGGAGTCATCCCTTCCTGGTAGCGTCCACCCAGGTGCTTTGCCAGGAATTTCTCGGCGGCGGTAAACAATACGAGGTTGTTGATGGGACGAGCGAATCCGTGTCCTTCGTCGGGAGCGAGAATGTATTCGACCGGGAATCCACGGTCTCGCAGCGCGATGACGATCTGCTCGCTCTCGGCCTTGTTCACTCTTGGGTCGTTCGCACCCTGAACGACGAG
>JANMMF010000207.1:0-5007 GCA_031372985.1 Gemmatimonadota bacterium | reverse complement strand
GCGAGGAACGGGATCGTAGTGGTGACACCCTCGATGATGAAGCTCTCGAGGGCGACCTGCATGCGCCGCAGCGCTTCCTGCCGGTCACGCCCCTGGCAAATCAGCTTGGCGAGCAGTGAGTCGTAAAAGGGCGGAACGCTGTAGCCGGCATAGACGTGGGTGTCGAGGCGCACACCAGGTCCGCCCGGCGGATGGAAGACGTCGATGCGGCCCGGCGAGGGCTGGAAGTTTCGCGCCGGATCCTCCGCGTTCACGCGGCATTCGATCACGTGGCCGCGCCTCTCGATCGGCGGCTTCACCGATAGCTTGTCTCCAGCCGCGACCCGGATCTGCTCCTTCACCAGATCTATGCCGGTCAACATTTCCGTCACCGGGTGCTCGACCTGGATGCGGGTGTTCATTTCCATGAAGTAGAACGACTTGTCCTCGTTGAGCAGCATCTCGATCGTGCCCGCGCCGACGTAGTCGATGGCCTTGGCGCCCTTCACGGCGGCGATTCCCATTTTCTCGCGCAGCGAGTCGGAGAGTGCCGGGCTCGGCGCTTCTTCGATCAGCTTCTGGTGGCGACGCTGCACCGAGCAGTCGCGCTCGCCAAGATGAATGACGTTGCCGTGGCGGTCGCCCATGATCTGGAACTCGATGTGTCGCGGGCGGTCGAGATACTTCTCAACGTAGACTTCGCCGTTGCCGAAAGCGGAGAGCGCTTCCGATCGGGCGAGCTGGAACGACCGCGTGAAATCCTCCGGATCTGTCGCGACACGCATTCCCTTCCCGCCCCCGCCCGCCGCGGCCTTGATGATTACCGGGAATCCGATTTCCCGAGCGAGCTTGAGCGCGTCCTCCGGGTCCTCGACTCCGCCCGGTGTTCCCGGAATGATCGGGACACCGACTTCCTGCATGGCTTTTCGGGCAGCGGCCTTGTCGCCCATGATCCGGATTTGCTGCGCCGTGGGACCGATGAAGGCGATGTTCGACGCAACGCAGGTCTCGGCGAACTCCGCGTTCTCAGCCAGAAATCCGTAGCCGGGGTGGATAGCGTCGGCCCCAGCGATCTCAGCGGCAGCGATGATGCGCGGGATGTTCAGGTAAGACTCGCGCGCGGGGGCGGGCCCGATGCACACGTCGTCGTCGGCGAAGCGCACGTGCAGCGACTCCCGGTCCGCCTCGGAATAAACCGCGACGGTCTGAACGCCGAGCTCGCGGCAGGCGCGGATGACGCGCAGCGCGATCTCGCCGCGATTGGCGATCAGGATTTTCTTAAACAATGGGACTCAATGGCATTGAACCGGTCTGATTTCGACTGCGGACTGTAGACTCACTGCGGACTGCGAACCGACTGCGGACTGCCGACTAGGTGCCACTACGAACTGCGGACTAATTGCGGACTGCGGACCTACTGCGAACTGCGGACCAACAACTCGCACCATTTGGTCTGCACTCCGACTCTTCGAAAACCCTATTGAGAGCACGGTCCACAGTTCGCACCCGGACTCAGCCCGCAATCCGCTGTCTGTCCGCAGTCCGCAGTTAGTCCGCAGTCCGCAATTAGTTCGCAGTCCGCAATTAGTTCGCAGTCCGCAGTAGCACCTGGTTGGCAGTCCGCAGTTAGCCCGCAGTCCGCAGTTAGTCCGCAGTCCGCAGTTAGGTAGCTTCCTGTTTGACGGTGTCCCACGAGGTATCGCTCGAACTCGCGATGCCCTGGGTCCTCAGTGAGAACTCCGCCGGGTTGGTAGCCGCGAACAGCGCGTCGTCATAGGAGATGATGCCTTTCTGGTACCAGTTCATCAGCGACTGGTCGAAGCTCTGCATCCCGTACGGAACGGCGCCTTCCTTGATCAGCTGCGGAATGTTGAGCGATTTCGACATATCCCGGATCTGATCGCGCACGGCTTCCGTATTGACGAGCACTTCCGCGGCCGGTACACGCCCCTTCTTGTCGGCGCGACGCACCAGGCGGAGCGAGATGATCGCCCTCAACGCCGTCGACAGCATGTACCGCACCTCGGTTTGCTGGTGCGGCGGGTAGAACGACAGGATTCGGTTGATCGTTTGCGTGGCGTCCGTCGTGTGCAGCGTCGAGAACACAAGGTGACCAGTTTCTGATGCTTTGAGCGCTGTATCAAGGGTATCGACGTCGCGAATCTCACCGACGAGGATGATGTCGGGATCCTGTCTCAGCACACGCCGCAGCGCCTGGGCAAAGCTGTTGGTGTCCGTTCCCACCTCGCGCTGATTGATGCTGCTCTTGATGTCGCGGTGCAGGAACTCGATCGGGTCTTCGATCGTGATGATATTGGCGTGCCGGTTCTGGTTGATGTAGTGGAGCATCGACGCCAGCGCGGTCGATTTTCCAGAACCCGTGATTCCGGTCACGAGAATCAGTCCGCGCGGCATCAGCGCGATCCGCTCGGCAACTTCCGGAAGATTCAGCTCGGCGATCGTCTTCGCCTGGAACGGAACGGTTCTAAGCGCGTAGGCGATCGTTCCCCGCTGCTGATACGCATTGACGCGAAAACGACCGACGCCGGGGACCGCGAGAGCGAAGTCCGACTCCTTCTGCTCCGAGAACTCCTTGATGTTCTTGGGCGCCATGATCTGCTCGGCGAGGCTGCGCAGGTCTTCCTGCTTCAGCGCCGGCAAATCGAGCGATACCATGTGTCCGTCGATGCGCAGCGTCGGAGGACGTCCGACCTTCAGATGAAGATCCGACGCGTTGTTCTGGATCATCTGCTGCAGAACAGCCTTATAGTCGAATGCCGGTCCCATGTGGGACGCCGGCGGGGTCGGAGGAGCCATTTTTTCAGCCATTGGGATCTATGCGGAGGAGGACCTGTCCATATTCGACGGGGTGCGCGTTCTGCGCGAGAATCTCCTTCACCACGCCGTCGAACTCGGACTCGATCTCGTTCATGATTTTCATTGCTTCGATGATGCAGACGATCTGACCCTTGCTGATTCTGTCGCCGACCGAGAGATACGGCTTCGTGCCCGGCTCGGGCGCATGGTAGTAGGTACCAACCATCGGCGACTTCACTTCGAGGAACTTCGACTTCGGCTCCACCTTCGGCACTTCTACACCCGTGGAGCCGGCGTCTCCAGCCTGTAAAGCGGGCGCCGCCGCCGGCAACAGCGCCGGCATCGCGACGGGAGCCGCCATCTGCACGGCGCCCCGCTGCTGAGGCGTCTTGGAGATCCTGATCTTCATCCCCTTGTCGGACGATATCTCGATCGAATCCACACTCGACTCGTCCAGCATTTCCACGAGCTTCTTCACGTAGCGGAGATCGATCATGTTCATTTCGCGTCTGATGGGGTCATGAGAGAACGCTGGGTGGTCGGCTTGGGTGTCACCCTACCTCTACCAGCTCTCGCGTGAAGTCAGTGAGTATCTCCGGGCCACTCGGGGCGAGGTGAACGTCGTCCTCGATGCGAACTCCTCCCCAACCCGGTCGATAGATTCCCGGCTCGATCGTCACAACGGCGCCTTCTGCCAGCAGCGTTTCGACGGTCTTCGCCAGTCGCGGCGCTTCGTGCACCTCGAGTCCGAGCCCGTGACCCAGGCTGTGCCCGAATGCGTCGCCGTAGCCACGGTCCTCAATGTAGCGACGAGCGAGACCGTCGGCATCCTGACCCTTCATTCCGGCGCGCACCAACTTCGACGCGACAGAGTTCGCCTGTTTGACGATGTCGTAGATCTCGCGCTGCTCGCTCGTCGCCGGACCGAGCACGACGGTGCGCGTGATGTCCGAGCAGTAGCCGTGGTGCTGCGCGCCAAAATCGAGGAGCAGCAGATCACCGCGCTCGATCACGCGCGACGACGCGCGGGCGTGCGGAAGTGCCGCGCGCGGGCCCGACGCCACGATCGTCGCGAACGGAAAATCCTCGCTCCCTTCGTCGCGCAGCGCCTTCTCCAGGATGCCCGCCACATTGAGCTCTGTCATCCCGGGGCGAAGCTCCTTCAGGGTTTTCCCGAGAGCGGAGATCGCCATCGCGCCCGCCTGCCTGATGAGGGCAACTTCGCCAGCATCCTTCGACTCGCGCAGTGCTTCGACGAGGTTGACCTGCGGGCGCCATTGCCAGCGGGTCCCGTCTGTGAGCAGTCGTTGGAAGTCACGGTGAAGAAGATGCGCGGACTCGAATCCCACCAACTCTACTCCGGCGAGCGAGCCCATCAGACTCCAGAGTCCTGTCCACAGGCTCTGCGATTCGATGCGGATCGCCGCCAGATCACCGACTTCTTCGCGCACCTGGATGTCGTAGCGGAAGTCCGTGATGAAGTGGAGATCGCGCTGCGTCACGAGCAGCAGGGCGCTCGAGCCGGAGAATCCGGTGAGGTACCGCACGTTCGGAAGGCTCGTGAGCACGAGGGCGTCGATATGCGCCGCAGTGAGCGACTCGCGCAGCGCAGCGAGGCGGACGGAGCGTCGATCAGCCACTGACTGGAACCGGAAGGCGCTTCACCAGTCCACGCAACGCCAGCTCGTAACCGTACGCGCCGAATCCGCAGATCACGGCGAGCGCAGCGTCGGCCAGAGCCGAGTGGCGGCGCTCGGGCTCACGCGCGTAGATGTTGGTGAGATGGACTTCAACGAATGGAATCTTTACTCCGGCGAGTGCGTCACGAATGGCGAGGCTCGTATGGCTGTACGCGCCGGCGTTCACGAGCGCGCCGTCGGCACGACCCCGCAAAGCGTGCACCGCTTCGACAATTTCCCCTTCCCCATTGTGCTGTGAAAAGGTGAGCTCGACGCCGAGCTCCTTCGCGACCTTCAAGAGGCTCGACTCGATGTCAGCCAGTGTTTCCGTCCCGTAGAGGGCCGGCTCGCGCGTGCCGAGAAGATTGAGATTCGGGCCATTGATGACGGCGATCCTCACTCGCGGGTGAGCCCGTCGAGCCACGCGCGAAACTTGGCGACGTCTTCTTCGGATTCCTGCGCCTGGGGAATTCGCGGATTGACGCGCGGCGTCGGCATCGGCGGAGTCGGGGGCGTCCTCGACGCGCCGGTC
>JANMMF010000196.1:0-26091 GCA_031372985.1 Gemmatimonadota bacterium | reverse complement strand
GTATCGCGCCTGCTTTGGGAGCAGGAGGTCCCCGGTTCAAATCCGGGCGCCCCGACTGACAGTAAATCTGTATGCACCAAGGAGATAAACCCGCCCCCGCGCCGCGCGGCGCCGGTGGCGGTTCCGCGCTGGCAATCAGGTGGCAATCGCGCGGACCCGGTTCGATGAGGGTGTTTTGAGGGTCAGCGTGGCCAGTTCAGACCAACGCGCGGCTGCGCGGCCAACAGCTCCCGCGCGGGAGCGCTCAGCGTCCGCACAGCACGTTCGAACAAGCACGTTACCACCGTTGGAACGAGGTCGCATCCGATGCCGACACGCTTACTGCATGGCTTCGCGGTAAAAAGCGTCCGCATTTTTGAAGTCTGCGAACCTCTTTTTTGTCCGTCTTGCGGCAGTCAACTCACGACTCGTCGGAGTGGGCCGACGGTCGGTCCAGTATTCCCCGACCAACGTCTTCGGCACCGGATTCGGAATCGGCAAGACGAGAGCGCCAAGGTGAATCGCGCTTCTATGCCGAACGACGAGCTTTGGCGACCCGGCACCACATCACAGCTTCTTTACCGAGAACGGCGTCGAGTTCACTAATGGACGGAAGGACCCCGTTGTCGTGGAGCTAAAACTAGAAGAACAGATCCCGCTCGTCGTGCTCGTCGCCAACTCTGGCCTACGCGGCCTCGTCCGGGTTCCGCGCGACGCCAACGTGTCTAAGGAGGTTCACCGCCGCTACTCACGCCATGTGGACGAGCGGAACAAACGCCTGCGCGAGCTGACAGAGGAGCGCACTGCTGACCCGGACATGCAGGAGAGAGTGTTGGCGCTGCTCCGTGACATGGTGCTTCAGCACGGGTAGACGGAGCAGGCATGGCGAGCCAAATGAAGCGCGCCCGTACATCGTCGCTCGAAGGGGAAACGCGCAACTGCTGGAACAGCGAGCCAGCGCCCCGAAAGAACACGGGGCATTCCTGTCCAATAAACATTTCCCCATCTTGCGCGGGGCCTTCATCTTCCGCGTCATCAATTCAGCGCGAAGAGAGCTGTTCGATTCTCCGCGATGGCATGGACACGCTTCTCGGTCAGCTCGTTGGATGAATGCGGGCCACCTGAGTCAGTGCTGCGCGCAGCTCCTCGAGTCTGGGATGTCCCTGTTTAGATCCGTCATTTGCCTTCCTCGCGTTTAAGATTCATAGCTGAGAAAAGCAAGTTCGGCACCCGTTTCCCCACCTGAAACCGCGGCTCAGAAATTGTGGCCGAGTTCGATGGGCCTTGACACAAAAAACCCCGATCCGCCTCAGGCGGATCGGGGTCTCGCGTAGTCTATTTAACCGCAGGTGAGACCCGTGGATTCAAACTTGGACACAGTCAGCACGCCATTCGCGTTTACGGTCGTGTGCAGAATGAAAGTGTTGAAAAGCTTACTTCCATCCGCGGCGATGTACCTCTCTCTTCCTTGGATGGAATGGACCTCGCCGGCTGCCAGGTGAAAGCTCTCGTTGATGGGGAAACCGTTAGAGTACTGGTAGAGTTTGCCGCTTGAGATGCCCTGGAGGTAGAACTGGGGCCCGTTGGGCGTCACCGGACGGTATTGAAAATGAAAGTTGAAGCCGCCTGAGCTGCTCAGGACCTCATGGTATTGGAACAGCGCTTCTCCGAAGATGCGCACGTCCTCACCGAGGCACGGTACGGAAACTGTGCCGTCGAGAAAGAACGACGAGCGTGTCCAACCCTGAATAGCGCCCGAGGCAAAGCTGGCATTCGAGGGCGCGCGCAACGGGGCAGTCGGTGGCTGATCTTTACAGCCGGCCATCGCGAGTACGCCGATCACCAGCGACAGGAGTTGGACGAACCGTGGAGCAGATGAGTACTTCGGTCCCGTTCTGAACATAGGATACCCCCCTGGTTCCCTTACCGTACGCGACCGTGCCGTTGGCTAGCGGCGGGCTTGGCCGCGCTTTTCGATCCCAGAAATACTCATCCCAATGGTTGCTCGCCAGTGCATGTGGGATGAGCGGGACGGCCGATCGCGCCTGGGTTTGAACGCACACGTCCCTTTGCGGTAACCGCACTTGGGGCAGCGGCGCTTTGTTCCGCGCGCGCGATCGGCCAAGCACTTCCAAGTCATGCGCGTCACGCCTGCGAAATATCTACGCCCCCCGCGCGTCAACCTCTGTGCACGCCCCCGCCTGGCACGCCCAACTGGTCGAGAGCAGTGGCTTCCACTGCGGCTTGAGCGAGCACCGGATCGGGTTTCCGTTCTTTCGCGGAGTCGGCCACGACTTCACTTTCGCGCTCGGTGAGTGCGCGGAAGGGAAGTATTGATGCAGAGAGTGCCGTCGTTGCAGGAGCTTTTTGCGTGGGCCTACCCCGCGCAGCGTCTCAGTGCGGCGGCCACTGCGGATTTCCGGTGAAGAGCCCGTCGGCGAAGCCGGTGCGATAGGCGACAATCAGTCCGAATCCGAGGCTGATCACTCCGGACGCGAACCGAAGGCCGCCGAGGCGAGCAAAGCGGCCGTCGGCCCGAGCGAACGGGACGACGATGGCGGCTGTCATCAGAATCATCCCGGCTATCGTGCCAAATCCGAAAACGAGAAGGTATCCCACTCCCCATCGCGGATCCCGAATGGTGGTGAGAACCAACAACGCCACGGCGGCCGACCCGGCGAGGCCGTGAACGGCGCCAACAACCAGCGGCCGCACGAGCTGGTATGAGTGGATTCCCCCCAGATGACGGTCGAGCCAGCTCAGCGGCGTTCGCTCGGGTCCGTGAGAATGCGCTTCCGGATTGTGTGAGTGAGCGTGGCTGTGCACGTAGTCGCCGTGACTGTGCGGATGCGTGTGCTGATGCACCGCGCTTCGACTCAACCGGCCCGCACCGAGGAGCCGCATCACTCCAGTCAGGTTCATGATGCCCAGCACGATCAGCATCAGGCCGACGGAGAATTCCATTGACAGTCCGACTCGCGGGGGAATAATCCATCCGAAGAGAATAATCCCGCCGCCGACGATCAGAATCGTAACCGTATGGCCAAATCCCCACGCCGCGCCTATCGCGGCGGCGCCCGAAGTTGTTTTTTGCCGGGCCACTATGGTCATGACCGCAATCACGTGATCGGGATCCGTGGCGTGCCGCATCCCGAGAAAGAATCCCAGCACTACCAGCGCGAGAGAGCTCGTCATGACACAGTCGCCTCACGGCCACGGCGGTTTTTCAACGGGGTTGTAGACTCGACGACAGCGCGTCTGCGAGGAGGTTGACGCCGAGGACCGTGATCATAATCGCCAGTCCTGGAAAAAGGGCAAGCCACCAAGCCGTTCTGAGATAGCCCTGCGCCTGTCCGGCAAGCATTCCCCATGTAACGGTGTTCGGATCCCCGAGGCCGAGGAAGCCGAGGCTCGCTTCGATGAGCAGAACTTGGCCAAACATCAAGCCCACCAGTACGAGCACGCTCGGCATCACATGCGGAAGCAGGACGCGACCGAGAATGTGCCTGCGAGACGCCCCGAGTGCCTGTGTCGCGTGAACGAATTCGAGATTGCGCAGCGTAACAACCTCCCCGCGGACAACGCGCGCGAGCACGGGCCAGGAAGTGAGCCCCAGAGTCAGAACGACGCGGTCGATCCCC
Organism: Gemmatimonadota bacterium; assembly: GCA_031372985.1. Classification (GTDB taxonomy): domain Bacteria; phylum Gemmatimonadota; class Gemmatimonadetes; order Gemmatimonadales; family Gemmatimonadaceae; genus UBA4720. The sequence continues at coordinate 22,471 of JANMMF010000196.1, read as the reverse complement.
GGACCGAAGAGCGCAATCGCCAAGGCGACAAGAAAAAAGCGCGGCAGAACCTGAAACAATTCAGTCACCCGCATGAGTAAGTCGTCCACCACGCCGCCCACCGAGCCTGCCACCAAACCCACGGAAACACCGCACACGAAAGCGAGCAGCGCCACTGCCGTCGCAATGAGGAGCGACGTGCGGGTTCCATAGACGACCCCGCTGAAAAGATCTCGGCCGAGAGCGTCGGTCCCCATGATATGGACAGAAGACGGAGCCGCGAGCGGCGCACTCGAGAGTGAGAAGGGATCCGCGGTGGCGAGCAAAGGCGCGAGGATCGCCGTGGCGAGCACCCCTGCTATGCAAGCGAGCCCGATCGCTCCGGCGGGGCGCCGCGCTACCGCCCTGAGCGCGATCGAGAGTCGGAATCCCCTCGAGAGCAGCGCTCCAGCGGGCGCCAGCTCAGCCGAGACGGATTCGTGGATCGATGGCGGCATGTACCAGGTCGGTCAGGAGGTTGGCGAGGATCACTGTGAACGAGATCACAGTGAAGAGGCCGAGCAGCACCGGCGTGTCGCGAGTCTGCAACGATGTCACCAGCAGCCACCCGATCCCCGGCCAACCGAAGACGATCTCGACTACAGCAGCACCGGCGATGAGCTGTCCCGCCCGGGCGCCAATGACGGTGACGGCGGGCATGAGGGCACGCGGCATTGCATGGCGAACAATGACGCTGCGTTCTCTGACTCCCTTCGCGCGGGCGGTCCGCACATGATCGCGCGCCAACTCGTCGATCAAACCACTGCGCGTCAGGCGGACAAGCACCGCCAGCTCCTGTGATGCGAGCACGAGAGCCGGCAACGCGAGGTGTCGGAACACGTCGAGTCCCCGAGTCCAACCGGTTGCCGTGTTGCCCGCCGATGTCATTCCCTGAACTGGAAAAATGCCGAACTTGAGTGCGGCGACGAGTATCAGCAGCTGCCCGACCCAGAATACCGGGGCCGAATAGAGAACCAGCGCGAGCGAGCTAATGCCCAGATCCCGCTTACCGCCTGGGCTACGACCCGCGATCACCCCCAGCGGGACTGAAACGATCACGGCGAGCAACATGGCTGTTCCAGTGAGCAGCAAGGTCGCTGGAACGCGCTCCATGATTACGGCAGCCGTGCTGCGCCCGTGCACATAAGAAACTCCGAGATCGCCTGCGGCAACGCGCGCCAAATACGTCGCCAGCTGCTCTGGCAGTGGCCGGTCGAGCCCGAACCGCTGGCGCATGTCCGCGTAGTATTCCGCATCCCCGTGCTCGCCGGCCAAAGCCACCACCGGATCCCCCGGCGCCAGATGAATGAGGAGAAATGCTATCAGAACGATGCCCAGCAACGTCGGTACGACCTGAAGCAATCGTCGGATAATGAACCGGCCGCTCACTCCGCACAGCTCGCGGTCGCAGCGAAGTGGGGCGATATCCCGAAACCGCGGCAGCGGGTGCCGTACGCGCGCGTGGTCAGCGTTTCCACGAGCCAGACATAAGGCTGGTCATGCACCGCGATCTCCTGAATCTCTCGGTACAGGCGCCGTCGCTCGGCGATATCCAGCGCCGACGCCGCCCTGTCGAAGAGGCTGTCCACGACAAGGTTGCGATAGCCTGCGGCGTTTGAGAAAGGCACTGGGCCAATGCTGGATGACATGTACTGACGCCGCACACCGATTTCCGGGTCGGTACCGTTGCAGTAGGCGACGATCGTCAGATCAAAGTCGCGTGCAGTGAATACGGTCTGGCTGAATACCGCTGGCTCTAGCGGCTCCACACGGAGATCGACGCCGACGGCGCGCAACTGTGCGCGAAGCAGATCGCCGTATCCTGCCTGTGTCGGCATGACCGTGAACCGAACCACGAGCGGGGTGCCATCGACCACACCCGGTACGCCCCGTGCAAAGCGCACCCCGCTTTTGCCTCTTCGCCACCCCGCGGCGGCGAACAGCCGGGAAGCCTCCGCCGTATCGAAGGCTGGAATGCGCAGGCCGCTCGCATGGGCAAACGCGATCCGCGATGAGATCGGAGCATCGGCCACTCGCCCCTCACCGAACAACACCCGCTCGAGAAACTGAGGACGGTCCACGGCGTGCGCTACCGCGCGGCGGAAGCGAACATCCCGGAGCATCGGCCGGTCGAGATTGAATCCAACCGTTGTGATGCAGTTGCTCCCACCGGAGTATCCGGGAGTCTGCACGACCCGAAACCGCGGATCCCGACGCAGGCGCGGGCGATCCGGACCCGGTACACCAAACAGGAAGTCAACTTCCCCAGCTTCGAGCGCAATGACTTGGGTCCCGGCATCTGGAATGATGCGAAACACCAGGTCCTGTATTTTGGGCGCACCGCGAAAGTAGTCCTGGTTGGCGGCGTACCGGATCTCGCTGCCGGAACGGTACGAGACAAAGCGGAACGGGCCGGTCCCGATCGGCGCAGTGTTGGCCGGATTGCGCAGAGGATCAGTGCCCGCGAAGACATGCCTCGGCATGATGGGCGCCTCTTCGACGTCGACGTGCTGGAGAAGCGGCGCGTAAGGCCCGCGAAAGCGAAACTCGACCGTGTAGTCGTCGGGTGCATCGACGCTGATCAATTTTGAGCTGAGAGACGCTCGAGTCCGCGAATGCAGCTTCAACAAAAGCTCTTCGAATGTGAACTTGACGTCGGCGGAGGTGAACCTCTGGCCATCGTGCCAACGCACATCGCGCCGCAGGTGGAACCGGTAAAGTGACCCGCCGCCTTCGACCTCCCATCGCTCGGCCAGCTCCGGAATGGGCTTGTTCTCCTCGTCCAGTGCAACAAGGCCATTGTAGAGGAGGCCAGCGACTGTGTGAACGCTGCCGTTGGTCGTTATCGCGCTATTGAGATGGCCTGGGTCGGTGCTGATAGCGGCGACGAACGCGCGGCCGCCACTTGCTCTCGATTCCGGTGCGCAGGCGCCAACATGGAGGAACAGCACTGCGAGGGTCAGCGCGATCGAAGTGCTGCGCATGTTCGCGGATATCATGGATAAAGCTCTTTCCTGCCCACCCTAAGTTCAAGCCGCATTGCTGTTCCTCCAACCGCCGGGTAGACTCTAGCAAAGAAGGTTTGAACACGATACACCGTTCCGAGTGGCGGTATCGAATTGATCGAGCGGCGGGTGATCTCAGTCGGCGGTACGGTTCAAGGAGTGGGGTTCAGACCCTACGTCCACCGGTTGGCGATTGCCCGCAATCTCTCGGGTTTCGTCCGCAACGACACGGCGGGCCTCACAATCGACGTTCAGGGCGACACGCGCGCCCTGGAAGACTTCCTCTCAGCTCTGGTTGATCATCCGCCGCCGACAGCGGTGGTCCAACGGGTCAATACTTCTCGAGCGCCCGTCAGGCCTTATCGCGGCTTCCAGATAACCGAGAGCGCCGACCCGGGACTGTCCCCGCGGACGAACGTTTCGCCCGATATCGCCGTTTGCGATGAATGCCTGGGCGAGTTGTTCGATCCGCACAACAGACGGCATCGGTATCCGTTTATCAATTGCACTCACTGTGGTCCTCGGCTCACGATCATCGACGGTGTTCCCTACGACCGTGGTCTGACGACCATGCGCGCGTTCGAGATGTGCAGGGCTTGCCGCCGCGAGTACGAAAACCCAGCCGATCGCAGGTTTCACGCGCAGCCAGTCGCCTGTGCCGAGTGCGGGCCAAGCGTCAAACTAGTGGACGCAAGCGGCTGCGAGCGTAAAGGCGACCCAATGGCCGCCGCCGCGCGCGCGCTGGCCGAGGGACATATCGTCGCCGTAAAGGGATTGGGTGGCTACCACCTTGCCTGCGACGCGATGAGTTGCACTGCGATCAAGAGGTTGCGCTACCGGAAGGCTCGCGAAGCAAAACCCCTCGCCGTCATGGTGCCGGACATCGCGGCGCTTCGTGCCTTGTGCGTCGTCACTCCCCCGGAGGAGGCGCTCCTTCTCTCCCGCCAGCGTCCAATAGTTCTGCTTCAGAAACGAGGCGATCTCGACGCTGAGACTGCTTCTGCGGTGCACGCGCTCGCCCCAGGCAATCCCTGCCTCGGCATCATGCTCGCGTACACGCCTCTCCATCACCTGCTCCTTGCCGAATGCGGGGCCCCGCTGGTGATGACGAGTGGAAACATCAGCGATGAGCCGATCGCATTCGAGGACTCCGACGCCTTCGACCGATTGGGTGGCATCGCGGATTTCTTTCTCACTCACGATCGCCCGATCGCCGAGCGCTGCGACGATTCGGTAATGCGGGTCATAGTCGGCAAACTGACGATGCTTCGGCGCTCGCGCGGGTTCGTGCCTTCTCCGATCGATGTCGGCATTCGCTTCCCAGCGCCCGTGTTGGCCGTTGGCGGACAGCTCAAGAATACGTTTTGCTGCGCGCGTGACAGTTCGGCATTCCTCTCGCAACACATCGGTGACCTCGACCACTCCGCGGCGCGGCTATCGCTCGCGAATAGCGTGGCTCGATTCTCGAGCATAGTCGGCGTAACTCCCGAAGTAGTCGCACACGACCTGCACCCGCGGTACGCCTCCACCGAGTTCGCATTGGGTATCGATGGAGTGGACCACATTGCCGTCCAGCACCATCACGCGCATATCGCGTCTTGCATGGCCGAGCACGGGATCACAGACCCGGTGATAGGAGTGGCTTTCGACGGAACCGGCTACGGAACGGACGGCGCCATCTGGGGCGGTGAATTTCTGGTGGTGGACCAGGCAGGCTTCCGTCGCGCGGCGCATCTCGGCTATGTGCCAATGCCTGGTGGAGAGGCGGCGATTCGGAGGCCGCTTCGGATGGCGGTATCTCACCTCATCTCGGCGTATGGAGACGACGCGCTTTCTCTGCCGCTCGAGCTATTTGGGCGAGCGGCCAGGAATGAGGTTGCTTTGGTCCGGCAGGTCACCGCCAAAGGGTTCGCATCGCCTCCGACATCGAGCATCGGCCGCCTATTCGACGCCGTCTCGGCCCTGCTCGGGGTCCGCGACGATGCGCAGTTCGAGGGGCAGGCGGCGATGGAGCTCGAGGCGGTGGCGGATCCCCGAACGCGCAGGTTGTACGAGTTCGGCTTGAGCGGCCTCACGACACCGCCCGGCCCAGGTGCGGGGGGTGACGCTTCGATCGCGAGTCTCGCGATGCCTTTGAAGATCGATTCCGCGCCGTTAGTCAGAAGCGTCGTCGACGACATTCTCGCGGGTGTCGATCGGCGATCTATCTCGGGAGCGTTCCACAATGCCGTCGCGGATATGATTCTCAAAGTGGCGGGCCCGCTGAGAGCCGCCACCGGGATCAGCAAGATCGCGCTGAGCGGTGGCGTGTTCCAGAATGCTCTCCTGACCACGAGGGCTACGCACCTTCTCGCGCGTTCGGGTTTCGAGGTATACACTCAGCGTATGGTGCCGTGCAACGACGGGGGACTCTCGCTTGGGCAGGCATACGTCGTGGCACTCGGGAACCGCGCCCCTTCGCGCACACTGGAAACAACGGCGGAATCATGTGCCTAGGAATACCGGGACGAATCGTCGAGTTCGTGGATCCGGCTCACCAGATCGCGAAGGCGGAGGTTTCAGGCGTCCGGCGAAACATCAACGTCGGACTCGTCCTGCCGGACGGCCTCGTTATCGGTGATTGGGTTCTGATCCATGTCGGTTTCGCCCTCAGCAAGATCGACGAGGATGAGGCGAAGCGCACGATCGCCTACCTGACGCAGCTCGACGACCTCTACGTCGACGAAGTGCAGCAGATCGTCGAGAGCAGGATCGAGTGACAGCAACTCTGATGAGAGATACAGCGGCGATCGAGCTGGTTACGCGCCGGTTCGACTCGAGCATCGACGTCACGACGCGGTTTTTCGAGCAGAACGTCGACGCGATCTCAGCTACTGCGCTGGAGATGGCGCGGCGATTCGAGCAGGGAGGCAGGTTGATAGTGTTCGGCAGCGGTGCCGCCGCCACCGATGCACAACACGTGTCGGTCGAGTTCATCCATCCAGTAATCGTGGGGAAGCGCGCGCTGCCGGCGATCGCGCTCACCAGCGACGTAGCGAGTGTTACAGCGAGCAGTGTGGGCGGAGGCTTTCGCTCGATGATATGCACGCTCGCCCGGGAGGAAGACATAGCGCTCGGCATCCTGAGCGACGCCGACGATGAGACGGTGACGGAGGCGCTCGCGCTCGCCAAAACCAAGAAGCTGCTGACAGTTGTCATCGGACCCGTGCGGGCAGGTTTGGGGGGCGCACCTGCGCAACACGATTATCAGGTTCCCTCCAAGGACCCGCTCGTCACGCAGGAAGTGAGCGAGACCTTTTACCACGTACTGTGGGAGCTCGTGCATCTTTTCCTCGAGCACCGCCCCGCGGGCTCACCGGGTCCAACGCCGTGAGCTCCAGTCCAGCGCGCCCGGAGACGTGCGTGCCCGCTGCGGACGGATCGTGCTCCATCTGTGGCGACGAGGCTGCGCCGACTGTGATCGAGAGCATCGATCCAGCCACGGGCACCGCGGAGGTGCGCGATGGCTTTGGAGCGATCAGCACAGTCGCGCTGGATTTGCTCGACAGCACCGCCGTGGGCGACACGGTGATGGTCCACCTCGGCTTTGCGATTGGGCGTGTCCCTCCGACAGGGGTCACGACAACGGCTGCCGCGCACGTGGGTAATACGGAGAGTGTCCGTTGAGCGCGCCCGAGCGGGATTTCAACAGCGAGCTGTACCCCTTTCTTTATGCGGCGAATCCTCAAACTCGAGGCACACTCGATCAGGTCTTTGCGCAAGCGAGGGCATCGACGCTCAACAAATGCGCCGATGTCGTGGCGCTTCGCCGGCAGCTTCGCGATGAATACAGCGAGCTGATCGCCGAGGCGGGGACGGCGATGGCCGACCGTTTTCTCAGCGGCGGAAAGCTCCTCGCTTTCGGAAACGGTGGCAGTGCTACCGATGCATCGGACGCGGTCGTCGATTGCCTCCGGCCGCCGGCTAGCGAATGGCGCTCACTTCCAGCTGTCGCTCTCAGCAGCGACGTCGGTGTCGTCACGGGTGTCGGCAACGATGTCGGCTTCGAGCACGTCTTCTCACGCCAGGTGATCGCGCTGGGCGATCCTCAGGATATCGCGCTGGGCTTTACGACGAGCGGCAGCTCCTCGAACGTGATCGCGGCGCTTTCCGAAGCGCGGAAGCGTGGAATGCTCTGCATCGCACTTACCGGTTACGATGGCGGTCAGGTCGAGAAATCGGGACTCGCGGACTATTGTTTCGTGGCGCGGCTCGACTATGTGCCGCGCATCCAGGAAGGTCACGCCACCGTTTGGCACTCGCTGCTGGACGTCGCGCAGTCATCATTGAGAAAGAGGGCGGCATGACGATGCAGTTCGTCGATGAGTTTCGCGATCCCACTTCGATAAAGCATCTCGCCGACGAGATCGTGCGTCTTTCCGCGGGAAGGAAGCTCAAGTTCATGGAAGTGTGCGGCGGTCACACCCACTCCATCTACAAACACGGCCTTCAGGATCTACTGCCGGAAAACGTGGAGCTGGTTCACGGGCCGGGTTGCCCGGTGTGTGTGATTCCGATGGGTCGGATCGACGACGCGATGGCGATCGCCAGAAATCCGGGCGTCATCTTCGCCACGTTCGGCGACATGATGCGCGTACCCAGCTCGAGTGGCAGCCTGCTCGACGCCAAGGCCGACGGCGCTGATGTCCGCTTCGTCTATTCTCCGCTCGACGCGCTCAAGCTCGCGCGCGACAATCCAGATCGCCAGGTGGTCTTCTTCGCCGTCGGATTCGAGACCACCGCGCCGTCGACGGCCGCGACGCTGCTGCGCGCGCGAGACGAGGGCCTTCGCAACTTCTCTGTTTTCTGTAACCACGTCACCATCATCCCGGCGATCAAGGCGATACTTGACTCCCCCGGAATGCAGCTCGACGGTTTCATCGGCCCGGGGCACGTCAGCACTATCATCGGACTTTCCCCGTTCGAGTTCATACCGGCGTTATATGGGAAACCGCTCGTGGTCAGTGGGTTCGAGCCTGCCGACATACTCCAATCGATCGTGATGATTCTCGAGCAACTGGAAAGGGGCGCGCCCGCTGTGGAGAACCAGTACGCGCGCGTGGTGCGTCCGGAAGGCAATCGGCGAGCGCTCGAGATTCTCGCCGCCACCATGGAGCTGAGGTCGCACTTCGAGTGGCGCGGTCTCGGGTTCATCACGCAGAGCGCGCTCAAGGTGCGCGCCGAGTTTGCGGAGTGGGACGCGGAGGTCCGATACCCGGTACCGGGATTGCGCGTGGCCGATCCGAAAGCCTGTCAATGTGGCGAGGTTCTGAAGGGCGTTATCAAGCCGTGGCAATGCCGAGTGTTCGGAACGGCGTGCACGCCTGAGACGCCGATCGGTTCGTGCATGGTGTCGCCGGAGGGCGCCTGCGCCGCATACTATAACTATGGGCGTTACTCTCTGATGAAACAGGGCGGCACGATCGCCACGGTGCCGGCATGACGTCGCGTGTCGAAAGCTCTCTCACCTCGCAGCTGGACCGGATCGATCGCGTTCGAGTGGCCCGCGAGGCGAGGGCTGTCCTACGCGACCAGCACATCACGCTCAGCCACGGCAGCGGTGGCAAGGCAACCCACACGCTCATCGATGCGCTCTTCGTTCCCGCGTTTGGAGACCCGGCGACTGACGGCTTTGCGGACGCCGCGACGTTCAGCACCAATGGGGTGGGGTCGCCTCGCCTCGCGTTCACCACGGACTCCTACGTCGTGAGTCCCCTGTTTTTTCCTGGCGGCGACATCGGCGCGCTGTCCGTGAACGGCACCATCAACGACCTCGCGATGTCCGGGGCGCGGCCGCTCTGTCTGTCGCTCGGTCTGATACTCGAGGAAGGTCTGGAGATGGACGTGCTGCGTCGCGTCGTCGCGTCTCTGGCAAGTGCTGCGTCGGCGGCTGGCGTCCGTATCGTCACCGGCGACACCAAGGTTGTGCCGCGCGGCAAGGCGGACCGGTTGTTCATCAACACCAGTGGTGTTGGGATTCTGCGCGAGGGCGTGGACCTTTCAGCCGAGTCGATACGGCCAGGAGATGTCGTCATCGTGAGCGGCGACATCGCCGATCATGGAATCGCGGTGATGCTGGCCCGAGAGGCGCTGGAGCTCGAGACCGACATCAGCTCGGACTCTGCCGCGTTGCACACTCTGGTCGATATCATTCTGGGCGCCGCGCCGGCAACGCGTATCCTCAAGGACCCGACGAGGGGCGGACTTGCATCGACACTCAACGAGATCGCGCGGCGCGCCAATGTCGGAATGGTGATCGACGAAAACGCAGTACCGGTGAAGGTCGAAGTGCGTGGCGCCTGCGAGATCCTGGGCCTCGATCCGTTTCACATTGCCAACGAGGGGAAGCTCGTCGCGATCACTCCGCCCGAGCAGGCGCAGTCGGCGCTCGCGGCGATGCGCGCGCATCCGTTGGGATTGGGTGCGGCGATCATCGGAACGGTTCATGCTAGCCCCGAGGGTATGGTCGTCCTCAAGACTCCCGTCGGCGGTTCGAGGGTCCTGGATATGCTAGTTGGCGACCCGCTGCCCAGGATCTGTTGAATGACTTCGCGAAGGGAGCGGAGTGCGTGCATATTCACCGCAGTTCCCGCCGGGTCGACACACGACTAGCGCTGAGGAAATCATGGCTACAGCGGTAGAGACAGAAACGGTGCAAGGAGGGCAGCCGTCGGTTCCGCAGACCGAGCCGGCCCCCCGCCCGCAACGACTCCCGCTCGGCCCACTCAAGACGGTCCACGTGTTCTGGCTCGCGGGAATGAGCTGTGACGGCTGCACGGTCACCGTCGCCGGAGCGACGAACCCGGGCATAGAAGGACTGTTGACCGGCACCGTCCCGACGATGCCGAAAGTCATCCTCCACCATACGGTACTCTCGGTGGAAGCGGGCGAAGCCTTCATCCAGCCGTTCAGGGACGCGTGGGAAGGAAAGCTCGAAGACCCGTACGTCATCGTTGCGGAAGGGTCCATCGCAGACGAGCGTATCGCCGCGCGGACCGGTGGATACTTCTCCGCGATGGGTACGGAGGTGCTGTCGTCAGGCGGAGATTCGTGTCCCGTGCCTTCGGCGACGTGGATCTCGCGGCTCGCTCCCGGCGCGGCGGCTACGATAGCGATCGGAACCTGCGCCACCTGGGGCGGGGTTCCTTCAGCGGAAGGAAATCCGACGGGCGCGATGAGCCTGATGGATTTCCTCGGGAAAGACTATCGCAGCGCATTCGGCCTTCCGGTGATCAACATTCCCGGCTGCGCACCGCAAGGCGACAACTTCACCGAAACGGTCTTCGCTGTTTTGCTTTTCCTTCAGGGTCTGGGTCCGCTGCCGCCGTTCGATGAGCTGGGCCGGCCCTCCTGGCTGTTCACCGAGACGGTGCACCGCGGATGCAACCGGGCCGGCTACTACGAAGAAGGCGTTTTCGCCAAGAATTATGGAGACCCCGAGTGTCTGGTCGACATCGGTTGCTGGGGTCCGGTGGTCAACTGCAACATCGTGAAGCGCGGGGCGATCAATCACATGGGCGGCTGCATGGAGGCCGGTGGCGTTTGCATCGCGTGCACGATGCCGGGCTTCCCGGACAAGTTTTCGCCGTTCTACAAGGCGCCTCCCGGAGGAATTCTTTCCAGCATGACCTCGCGCTCGACCGGCGCCTTCGTTCGGCGCATGCGGCGGCTCAGCAACCATCACGCGAACCGTGAAGTCCGCTGGGATGTGCTCAACAAAGTGCCAAGTGGCTGGGGGAACGTCACCGGTTCCTCTGTCGGCCTCAAGGCGATGGAGTACTTCTATAAGAAGTGGCAGTTCTGGGGCGCGAAGCGACCCGGCCGACCTCGTGGGCAGGAAGACCGTTTCTGGGGCGCCGACCGCCCGGGCACGAGCGCCGATTACATCGACAACAGCTCGGCGCGGGAGGATGTACGTGACGGACGCTAACCTCTGGGCAGCGTGGCGCCTCTGGCTGATCGTCGCGGTGGTGGTGATCCTCATTGCCGCGGGTCTCCTCGTCACAATCTGGCTCGCGGCGCGCAGCATCCTCGCGCACGCGGTACGGGCCCTGGCCGCCGCCGAGAAGATCCGCGGCTACACTGACCCCATCTGGGCGCTCGATACGACCAATGAAGTAGCGGGTGGTTTGCTCGAGACGGTGCAGAGCATTGAAGCGAAGGGAGGAAAGCTGGCCGAAGCACTGGAAAGCCATGCGGGAGCAGGCGGAGGAATGAGCCATGTCTAGCGTGTCTCCGGAGGCAGTGGAGAAAATCTGGATCCTCTCGCTGGTGATTTACGGGGTCGCGGTCGTGGTTGTCGCGATACTCCTGACGCTCATTCTCCGCACCGCGCATCAGATCCGCTTAGGCGTTGCCGCGATATGGAATACCGGGCAGCGGATTGCCAACAATACGATTCACATCGCGCTGCTGAACAAGACGAACTTCGTCGCCGGAAGAATCCTGAAGTCGGCTGTCGGAATAGTCGGCGCGACCGCGGCCGTGTACGGGCACGCGAAGGAGTGTCCAGGTTGTCCGACGTGCGTGATCGGACCGGAGTGGGCTCGATGAGCACAATGACACTGCTGGCACTGATTACCCTCATCGGGGTCGCCGCGCTGTTCCTCGCTCTGGCTGTTTTTCTGGTTCTCATCGCGCAGCAGCTGGAGAACATTGGGGGCGCCGAGATCAAGCTGTATGGTACCCGCGCCAGCTTCCTCTCGAAAATCCGGCTCGGCGTGCGCGCGATCGAGGTTCAGACCGCCGCAATAGCTCCGCTGGTCACCAAACTCAACGGTGGACTCTCCGCCATCCGCGACGGACTCGGCGCGATTGACAACAATCTCGGCGGTGTGATCACCGCCGTATCGGCCCAGGGCAAGAAATGACAGACGCGCCGCTGTTCCCGCCCGCCGTTTTCACCATCTGGTGGATCGGGTTGATTCTCGCGCTCGTTGTATTCGCTCCGCTGTCGGTTTATCTGCTGAATCGCACTTTCGTCGCGGCGCGCTCAATCAGGCGCTACTCCGCGGAGGCATTGACGGCCGCGGCGGGGATCGTCGCCAACACGAAGCCCATCACCGCGCTTGATGATACCATCGGAGTCGCCACACAGATCCTGGGAACCGCGGGCTCCGTCGCCGGGAAGCTGGACACGATAGCCAACGTTCTCGCACAGAGGGCGCGATGACGGGAAAACCATGCTGCTGACACTGACACTCGTGGCTATAGGCCTGGTGGTTCTCGCCTTGGCCGGATATCTCATCGCGATTGCAGTCGCCCTGCTCGGCGCGAGGAGAAACGTGATTGCAATCGCGAATGGGCTCGAAGCGGTTGCGGCCAACACCAGACCGCTCCCCGAGAAGCTCACCACCATCAACGGTGCTCTCGTAGCACTGCTCGGCGGACTCAAAGCCGCCGACGGCCATCTGGGCCGCGCGGCGACTGTCTTCAAGCTCACCTAGCTCCGGACCGATCAATGTGCTTCAAGAATCTTCCCGTTGAGTTCGACAGTCAGGGCAAGCCGTTCATGCGTGAAGGGATTCGCGATCCCTACGGCACTGGTACCGCAGTTCCCAGCGGAGGTGCGCGCCAGCTGACGCCGGACAAGATCGAGGATCTCCTGCGGCGCAACGGACACATTAAGGCGCTCGACTTCGATCCCGTTACGCGCGTCGCCGGAGCGCTGGCGTTTCACTCGGTCGCCGATTTCGAAAAACGGAAGGTTCTCGAAGCACGATCGGTAGCCACGCTTTTCCGCGGGTACGAGGTGATCATGGTCGGCCGCGATCCGCGCGATGCGATCTACATTACCAGTCGCGCGTGCGGGGTGTGCGGTGGAGTCCATTCGACCTGCTCCGCACTGGCGATCGAGATGGCAATTGGCTGCTGCCCGCCGCCGCTGGGCATTTTGATCAGGAATCTGGCGCTCTCGCTGGAGTTCCTGTACGACCATCCATTGCACCTGCACCTGCTCGCGGGTCCCGATTATTCCCAGGTCATAGTCGAGCCGACGAACCCTTCACTTTACGCGAAGGCGAAGACCACGGAGTGCCGGAACGCCGAAGTTCACGGCTTCAGGACAATGGCGGATCTGATGACGGATCTCAATCCGCTGAGCGGTAAGCTCTACCTCGAGGCGCTGCACATGACGCGTGTTGCGCGCGAGGCCTATGTGCTGATCTGCGGGAAATATCCGCACCCGCAGACGATCGTTCCCGGCGGCATGAGCTCGACGATCAACCTCACCGTCATGAATGAGATGCTCGTGAGGCTCACACAGTTCTTCGACTACTCGAAGAAGCTCGCCCTGATCTGGGACGACATCACTGAATTCTTCTACGCCGCCAATCCGGAGTACAGGAAAGTCGGCGCCCGCCGCGCGAACATGATCGACACCGGGATCTTCGACCATCCCGATGCTTACGACGCGACCTACGAGAACGCTGACGACTGGGGTAACCGCCGGTGGGCGACTCCCGGCGCGATTGTCGATGGCGTGCTCGTGACTACCGATCTCAAGAAGATCAACATGGGCCTCGAGGAATTCGTCGATCACTCTTACTACGCCGAGTGGACGGGAGAGGGAAAGCAGCAGCATTTCGCGACCGATCCGAGCGGGAACCCGCTTTCGCCGCATCACCCGTGGAATAAGGTCACGCGTCCGCGGCCGCAGGGCCAGAACTGGAAGGAGAAGTACACCTGGGATACGACTCCACGCTGGGACAGGCTCGGAATGGAGGCGGGGGCGTACGCGCGGCTATGGAATACCGCGGTCGCGCGCAAAATGCCGGAAAACCCGTTCATCGAGTCGACGGGTCACTCTCTCAAGATGCGGCTTCCAGCGGGTGCCCTTCCGGAGACCGAAATCGAATGGAAGGTGCCCGACGTCTGGAACGCTTTCGAGCGCAATCGTGCCCGCGCCTACTGCCAGGCGTTCACGACACTCGTCGCATTCAACCAGTGGCTCGCGGCGATGGAGATTCTCAAGAGCGGACCCGCCAAAACCAGCACACCGTTTCACATTCCGACGAAGGGTGAGCAAAGGGGAGTCGGATTCTGGGGCGCCGGACGCGGCTATCTTACGCACCACCTGACGCTCGATCGCGGCGCCGTCTCGAACTATCAGATCGTCACGCCCTCCACCTGGAACGCTTCGCCAACCGATCGATGGGGACAACCAGGTCCGTACGAGGAGGCGGTACTGAACACTCCGCTGCTCGAAGAGACGAACGACCCTAAGCAGTTTCGCGGGCTCGACGTCCTGCGTGCCATCAGAAGCTTCGATCCGTGCATGCCTTGTACTACGCACATCCAGTCCGAGGGCGGGCTCATCACGCGCGAAGTGAACACCTGCGCGTGCGGTCTCGATGAGTGAGACCAGCCGTGTCATCGTGTCCGGCGTCGGTTACCCCGATCTGGCGGACTATTCGATCGGAATCGTGGTCATCGAGCAGCTCGCCAGGTGGACGCCGCCCGGAAACGTTGTCGTCGAGGATCTAAGCTACAACCCCATCGCCGTGGTCCAACGCTTTCAGGACGAGGCTCCGCATCGGCGATTCACCCGAGCGGTGTTCGTCTCTTCGGTGACGCGGGCTCTTCGACCCGCCGGGACCGTGAGATGCTATCGATGGGACGGAATCCTGCCCGGCGAGGAGGACATCCAGAGAGCCGTCACAGACGGTGTGACAGGCATCATTGCGCTCTCGAACACTCTCGTCATCGCGAAGCATTTCGGGGCGCTTCCCGACGAAGTGGTGGTGGTGGAGGTCGAGCCCCAGTGCAACGAGTTTGGGGCCGGTTTCAGCCCGCCGGTGGCCGACGTCTTCGACCGCGCATGCGAGCTGATGAAGACCTTTGCAACCGACGCGGACGCTGTCGCCCGGCTTCCCCTCGAGGCACTCGACTTCGCGATCTCGCCGGGCTGGGGCCTGACCGTCCGATGACACACTCAATCGAAGTTGATGCCGCGAGCCAGGCAACAGGCGAGACCATCGAAGGGCGGCAGGACATCCTCGACGAGGTGTCACGCGTGATTGACGCCCTCGAGTCGCACCCGGACCCGGAAGTACGCGAGAAGCTCGCCGTGCTGCTGGACGGAATCGACGTCGTGCATCGCGTCGCGCTCACGCATCTCTTCAACGCCATCAAATCCATGGGGGGAGATGCCTTCATCAATAAGCTCACGACCGACCCCGCCATTCGAATGCTGCTCATGTCGTACGAGCTTCTCGCTGTCGATCGCAGGCTGACCGCTGAGGAGGCGCTCGACGAGGTTCGCGGGCACCTGCACGCGCACGGAATAGACATCGAGCTCCTCGATGTCGCCGGAAGCGAGGTGTTCGTTCGAATCCATGGACTGGATGGCAACGCGCTCACGGAAGAAGCAGTGCGTCGGGACATCGAGTCCGCGCTCAGAGAAGGCCTGATCGGATTTCAGGTTCTCGTCATCGGCGAGCGCCACCAGGAAAAGCCCGGTAACCTGATTCAGCTCGGTGGGTTGCGGCGCGCCCAGAGGCCCGTGTATCGCACCGTCCTCCCGGCTGGCGAGCTTCCTGTCGGCGAGATGAAGAGCGTGGATGTGGATGGGGACTCGATTCTCATCGCCAACATCGAGGACGGCGGAATCTTTGCGGTCGCCAACCACTGCGGAGAAAGTCCCCTGCCTCTCGAATACAGCGCTCTCGCTGGTGCGGTTCTCGTCTGCAGCTGGCACGGCTGCCGCTACGATTTGCGCTCGGGAGCCCGGGTCGACGAGAGAGGTGACGAAAGACTGCGCGTCTATCCTGTGCGAGTCAGCGCGGGAGAGATCCAGATCGCCGTCGGCGTCGAACCCGTTCCGCGCGATGGGGTGCCCGAATCGCCGGCAGCTCCCATTGGCGAAATGCATGCGTAGAACGCTGATCGCCGGCTTCGGCAACTCTCTTCGTGGCGACGATGCCTTCGGCGTCGACGTGGTTCACCGCCTCGCCGAGCGTGGCGTCGCGCGTCCGGGAGTGGATTTGATGGAAGTCGGCACCGGCGGGATCCGGCTTGCGCAGGAGCTTCTCACGCCGTGCGACCTCCTCATCATCGTCGACGCGATGAATCGAGGCGGCACGCCGGGAACGCTCTATATTCTGGAGGTCGACGAAGTAGAACGCGTCTCGCAGATCGACATGCACCTCGCCATCCCATCCCGCGCACTCGCGGCGGCGCAGGCCCTCGGCGTTCTCCCGGAAACCGTGATACTCATCGGCTGTGAGCCGTTACAGGTGGACGAGTTGCTGTCGGAGCTGTCAGAGCCGGTGAGTCGAGCGGTCGACGAAGCGGTTGCACGCATTGAGGAGATTCTGCAATCGAGCGGCGCTCCCGCTTCCGCCAACTCGCGGGAATAGAATGAGCGAAGAACGGGATAACGAGATCGCACGCCGCGACGAGATGCTGGAGCTGCTCTATTGGTTTGAGGGCGAGGGACTGACTGCGAGCGCGACTATTCCCGATATGACGCGTTTTCTGTCCCGACCCGAGTCCGACGTACGCGCGACGCTGGAGAATCTCCTCGAGCGTGGACTCGTTATCGCGCATCCTGGCTCAGGGACCGAACACCGGCTTACCGACACCGGCAGGGTGGAGGCGGCGCGCAGATTCGCCGACGAGTTCGCGTCGATGCTGGGCCAGGGACACGGCGAGTGCAACGATCCGACCTGCGACTGCCACGCCGACCCCGAGGCGGCGGCCGAATGCCACGCTCGACGGACGGGCACTCCACATGCACATTGACGCATGAAACCAAGAGGAATTCGATGCGGGTAGCTATCGCAGGCAAGGGCGGGACCGGAAAGACGACGATCGCGGGCACCCTCGCTCGGGTGCTGGCGGAACAGGGTCGAAAGGTGCTGGCGATCGACGCCGACACCACACCCAACCTCTCCGTCATGCTCGGAATTCCGGCCGCCACCGCGCAGGAGATCATGGCTCTCCCCCGCAACATGATGGAGCGCCAGACGCAGCCAGACGGCAGCAGCAAAACGGTTTTCGTCGCCGATTCGGAGAAGGTGATCTCGGAGTACTCGGCGGCGGGGCCCGATGGGGTCCGCCTCCTCGTCATGGGCAAGGTCACCCACGGTGGCGCCGGCTGACTGTGCGGCGCCCACGCCGCGGTTCGCGGCCTCATCGGTGAAATAGTCAGCAAAGGGGAAGACGACGACGGTCGGGATATCATTGTCGATATGGAAGCGGGACTCGAGCACATGTCTCGCGGGACGGGAAAGCACCTCTCCAAATTCGTCGCGACGATCGAGCCCTATTACCGCTCTATGGAAGTCGCCAGCCGGGTCGCGTCGCTCGCGGCCGAGCTCGGGATCGGGGAAGTGTGGGCCGTTGCCAACAAGGTGCGCGACCCGGACGACCGCAAAGCTATTAGCGCATTCTGCGACGCCCATTCGCTCAGGCTGGTCGGTGAAGTTCCGTATGATCCATCATTGATCCAGGCCGAGCGCGCGGGAGTGACGCCAGTCGACTACAAGCCGCGCGGGCCCGCGGTAAAGGCTATCGAAAGGCTGGCCGAGCGCCTTGCCGGGTCTGCCTGAAAGCAGAAATGAGCGTCCGTCGTTGACCATCCCGCCCCATTCTGGCGTCGGTGGCTGTGCTCCGAGTCCGAGGAATCCGAGTCCGGCCACCGCGAGAATCAGCTCGCCCGCTCGAGCTGGAAGTCATTGGTCAGCTTGACGAGCGGCTCGCAGATCGCGGCGTTGAGCGGGTACATGCCCAGCCTGTTCTTATTGAGACGGAGGCCGAATTCGTCTGCACCGGCCGCGACGATCAGCTGCTGCGCTGCCGCGCGTTGGGCGGCTCGAGACGCATCGAACCTCTCGCGATGCTCGCACGAAGTGACGACACAAGCCGCCAGCAGCACGTAGAGACCCAGCGTCTTCCCAAAATAGTTCAATTGCCAGCGCGCGTCCGGGGCGACGTGGACTGGCGCTTTGAGGACCATGGCGCTTCGAGGACGTAAAGGCCGGAGTTCACATCGCTGATCACTACGTAGTCCCGCGCACGGGATCCGTTCGCGCCCCCCGGGACGGTAAGCGGCGCGACGCTCACGACGAATGCCTTCTTCGGGAGCACTCCCGTTGGGTCGGCGACATCCGGTGGCACAAACGACGCCACTTCGCGCGGTGCGCCTCCAGCGAGGTCGATGACACGCACACCATCCGAGTTCCACGGTACCACGGCGAAAGTGCCACGCACTGCAGCGCGCTGTGGGGAAAGAACCCCCAGGTCTCTTGGCGGAAACGCGGCGGAGTTCGGCGTGCGAAAAACTCCGATTTCGCGCGGAATGGCCGGCTCGGTGACGTCAACAACGCGGAATGCCCCCCAATCACCACCCGCGTCACGCATGCTCGCTGTGACCCGCGGAACGGCCACGCACCGGCCGTTCTCCAGCGATGGACAGAGCAACGCGCGCAGCGCATCGCCGTCTCCCTTGTCGATCATCATCACGGGAATCTTGATTCCCGCCGGATTGCCGTCCGGCGAAAACGCCTGCGGCGCCGCGGCGCTTGTTTGAAGAATCACGACCGCGCGCGCACCTTCGGATTGCGCCCGTAGCGCACGTTCGGCGACCGAACATCCCGAGCCCTCGGCGAGGCCCGGCTGGATGGGTTGCCGCCCGCGGTCGATGAGCGCGATCCTGCCCCTTGCGTCGGAGAGATACGGGTCGGCCTGCACCGTTGCCATATCCGAGTGCATCATGTCGGGACCGTGGCTCACGGGACAGCCTCGGCCCACGTACGCAAGCTCTGCGTCGACGCGATTACCCGGCTGCCGATAGAGCTGCGCCCTGTTGGGCGGATCGTACAGCGTGAAGATGGCCTCGCAACCGAACTTGGTTCCCGCCACCGGAGAGGGACCATCTACAACGAGAGTCGTCGTTGGGGCCATGAAATCGGCTTCGGAGACCAGCGCGAGATCCCTCCCATTAACGCGAGCAGAGACAACGTAGGCCGCGCTTCCCTCGAAGCTGCGGTCGTTTGGATAGGTAAACTGTCCGCGCTTAACCGGCGCTCCGGATCCGTCAAGGTCGAGGACAAATATGCCGCCGTCATAGAAAGCGAGCAGGGCGCCCATGCCACCATGGGAGAAGCCGGCACCGTGTCCGGCGCTGAACGGACGGCACCCATTGTTCGAGAAGATCGGAGTCCCCGCGGGCGGAAACCCACCAACTTGCACTGGGTGCCGCGGGTCGGTGACGTCGACGACGCGCAGGTCGCCCGAGGGGTATTTGCTCGCCGAGGCGCCCGGCTCCAGCGAGAGAGACAGGACGCGTCCGTCGGGGCGCTGCACGAGCGACACCGAGTGCTGAGATGACGCGCACCGCACGCCGCTGAGGGGCGGCGGCCCACAGGCAGGAATGCTGTCGGCGCGCGGGATGTCCGCATCCGCGTGGTACCGTCCCAGAAACTGAGGAGCAGATGGCCGGGTGACGTCGTAGTATGCGACGCCGCGATCGAGAGCGTTTCCGGAGGGTCCGCACATGGTCAATGCCACGGCCAGAAGATCACCAAAGAATGTCGGCGTTCGCACGCGCGCGGCACTCACGCCGTGCGCAGCCACGCCGGCCGACACTGGTATGGTTCCTACCACCCGTGGCAGGCGCGGCTCCGACAGATCGACGAGCTTAATGGCGACCGCGGGACACGGATAAGGATTGTAGAGATGAGCGTGCACTCCGGCGGCTGGCATCAAGCCAGCGGCGACGATAGCGGTCGTTCCGACGACCGTCACGTCGCCATTTAGCCCGGCGCCTCCGAGATCGCTCGAGCCGATCCGGCGCATTCCTTGTGGGTGTGTGGTCGTGGATACCGCAACGGTAGCGGCAATGGCGAGCCAAATCGTTAGTTGCATCCTCTGGCCTCGATAGTCACGGGACTGATCGTGCTACAGGGACAGCATTTTCGCCAGTCCAGGCTCTGACTCCCCCCGCTGGCTACATATCTGGCCGTGCGTTCGAATTGGACCATGTCCACGCGTAGGCTTGTGGAGCAGACCCAATTGGCGCACTTTGGCTCGGGCCCAATTGAGCCAAAACGGCCCCTCCGGGAGCCATTGTTTCTGGGTCCAGACAAGCGATTCCCGGCGAACAGCATATTGCACTACCCTTCGCAATCTGCGGCAAAATGACTTCATAAAGTCCTTTAGGAGATTATCATAACTGCTTACGTATTAACCTGTTGCGGTTAGCATTACCTTTGGCAAAATGGTTGCTTTATACCGGGTTGCAGAACAGCGAAACGCCCCGTCTCTTGTATGTTGACGGCATCGTATTCGCCGTCGCCCAACTGATCCAGGAGACCAGAAATGTCACGCACTAAAAAGGGATTCACCTTAATCGAGCTTCTTATCGTCGTCGTGATTATCGGCATCCTTGCCGCGATTGCGATTCCGAAATTTGCAAATACGAAGGACAAGGCTTATCTCGCACAGATGAAGTCCGACCTCCGTAACCTCGCGACCTACGAAGAGCAGTACGCTGCCGACAACGGTGGCGCCTACTTCGGTGGAACCGCGACGATGGCTGCGCCCCTCCAGGGGTTCACGCCGTCGCAGAACGTCACGATCGTCGCGGTGAACGTTGCCGGCCCGCCGCCTTCATGGAGCGCGACCGCAACGCACTCGCAGTCCGCGAAGACTTGCAACATGACCAACGGCGTGATTACCTGCGTGTAATCAGCCCGACCGATGGGTACGAAAAAGGGAGCGCCGGAAGGCGCTCCCTTTTTCGTTGACGCACCCCTGGTAACTTTCTCGCCTACTCCTGCGGCAAACGAATTGCACCGGTTGCCGCCCGTGCCCACGCCAAGCGGTAGACCCCAGAGGCTTCACGTGAGATCGACTCTTCTCTGTCTGACATTGCTCGTTTCCCTTGCCGCATGCGAAACCAGTACTGACGGGCTCATCGGCCTCCCGGGTGGTGGGGGGATCACGGCCGCGCAGGTTACTGGCAACTGGTCGTTCACCGTGCAGCGGACGAGCGCTCTCGCCTGCTCGAGCGGATCGCTCGCCAATGGTCAGGGGCTGACTGCCCACCTGGAAGTGCTCTCGGACGGTACTCTCGCCACGGGGACCAGCTTTTGGCAGAATCCGCCTACCACGCTCGTACGTCCGCTCAGCGGCAGCGTAGCTCTCGCTACCGGTTTGTCTGACCTTTTCATGTTTGCCTCAGCGGGGTCGTCTGCGGCAATGGAGCTGCAGGGGACGATGACAGCAGCGGGCGCTTTCAGCGGAACTCTTTCCGACCCCGCGGCGGGTTCCTTTCAGGTGTTCGGAGCCTGCTCATACACGGTTGCCGGCACAAAAACCGGTTGAGCGCCGCGCAGGCATTACACTCTGATTCTCCGCACATGCATCCAAAAGACGTCGTCTGCATAAACGGCAGCTTTCTGCCACGAGCGGAAGCGCGCGTGTCCGTGGAAGACCGCGGGTTCGTGTTTGGCGATGGCGTGTACGAGGTTCTTCGCGCGATCAACGGGAGGCTCTTCGCCACGCGGTTCCACAATCAGCGTCTCGAGAAGAGCCTCGACGGGATTCGAATCGCGCTACAGGGCGAGGATTCGCCCTCACGGTTCGTCGAAATCGGAAAGCAGCTGCTGAAGGAGAACAAGCTCCTCAAGGGCGAAGCAACGCTGTATATGCAGGTCACGCGGGGAGCGGCCACCCGCGCCCACTACTTCCCGCCGCCAGACGTTGCTCCAACGGTCTACATCTCGGTCGCCCGCTTCACACCAAACGCGGAGCTCTCTGAGAGCGGAGCGTCGGCCATCACGCATCCGGATCTGCGCTGGGGCCGGTGCGATCTGAAGACACTAAACCTTTTGCCGAACATTCTAGCCACTCAAACGGCGAAAGAGCGCGGCGCGTTCGAGGCCATGCTTATTCGCGACGGCGTCGTAACTGAGGGGGCGCGGACGAATTTCTTCGGCGTCCTCGATGGCTCGCTCCGCACGCACCCCTGTGACAACCACATCCTGCCGGGAATCACGCGCTCGGTGCTGCGCGATCTTGCCCGGGAGCTGAGCATCGACCTCGATGAGACGCCGATCAAGGCAAGCGAGATCCCGAAGCTGAGCGAGCTTTTTCTCACTGGAACGACGACCGACGTAATGCCGATCGTGAAGCTGGACGACAAACCCGTGGGGAAGGGAAGACCGGGCGAGCTCACTCGCAGGTTGCAGCATGTGCTCTCGGAGAGTCTTGCTTCGGGCGCCGACTAGCGTACGATCGCGCGACGCGAAGGACCCTTGTCGCGCGCGCAGTGAGCAATTGATTCGAGTCCGCGTGTTGGCTAGCTTTCGCTTCGTAACGCGCCAGTAGCTCAGTTGGATAGAGCAACAGCCTTCTAAGCTGTGGGTCGGGGGTTCGATTCCCTCCTGGCGCGCCAAGCGACC